>JBAPRR010000173.1:0-45027 GCA_049281195.1 Acidimicrobiales bacterium | reverse complement strand
GTATGACCGACGCGGACTGGGGAAAGCCTCAGGTCGGGGTGGTCTCCTCGTGGAACGAGGTAACCCCTTGCAACATGCCTCTCGACCGGCTGGCGAAACGTTGCAAGGAGGGGGTTCGGGCCGCCGGAGGGTTCCCGATCGAGTTCGTCACCATCGCCGTGTCAGACGGCATCTCGATGGGCCACGAGGGGATGCGGGCGTCTCTTGTCTCTCGTGAGGTGATCTGCGACTCGATCGAGGTCATGATGCACGCCGAGCGGTTCGATGCGATGGTCACCTTCGCCGGCTGCGACAAGTCCCTTCCGGGAATGCTCATGGCCGCGGCGAGGCTCGACCTGCCGGCCGTCTTCGTCTACGGCGGCTCGATCCTTCCGGGGCACCTGAAGGACCAGGCTCTCGACATCGTGAGTGTCTTCGAGGCCGTCGGCGCCCACGCCGCCGGAAACCTCACAGACGAGGAGCTCTCCCTGATCGAGCACAATGCCTGTCCCACGGAGGGGTCGTGCGCGGGGATGTTCACCGCCAACACGATGGCGTCCGCTGCTGAAGCACTGGGGATGTCTCTTCCCGGATCGGCTTCGGCGCCCGCGGTCGACCGGCGCCGCGACGACTGCGCAGTGGCATCGGGAGAAGCAGTGATCCGGTTGATCGAAGAGGGCATCACGCCGCGGCGGATCATGACGAAGTCGGCGTTCCGCAATGCCATCGCGGTGGTCATGGCCCTCGGTGGGTCGACGAACGCCGTCCTGCATCTTCTGGCAATCGCCCACGAAGCACGGGTGGATCTCAGGCTCGACGATTTCAACGAGGTGGCGGCGCGCGTGCCGCACATAGCGGACACCAAGCCGCACGGGAAGTTCCACATGGTCGACGTGGACCGCATAGGCGGGATCGCAGTGGTGATGCGTGAACTGTTGGACGCCGGACTGATGGACGGTGACTGCCTCACCGTCACCGGTCGAACCCTGGCCGAGAACCTGGACGCGATGGACCCACCCAAGCCCGACGGCGTCGTGATCCATCCGCTCGACAATCCGATCCACGTCACGGGTGGCATCGCCGTCCTCACCGGCTCGCTCGCTCCGAAAGGAAGTGTCGTGAAAGTGGCCGGGATCGACCAGGACCCGAAGTTCACCGGTAAGGCCCGGGTATTCGACGGTGAGCAGAAGGCGCTGGAGGATATTCTCGCCGGCTCGATAGAGCCGGGAACCGTGGTCGTGATCCGCTATGAAGGCCCGAAGGGCGGGCCCGGCATGCGCGAGATGCTTGCAGTGACCGGCGCGATGAAAGGTGCAGGGCGTGGAGCCGACTGCGCCCTGGTCACTGACGGCCGCTTCTCCGGGGGGACCCACGGCTTCTGCGTCGGCCACGTGGCCCCTGAGGCCGTCGACGGGGGTCCGATCGCGTTCGTAGAAGACGGCGACACGATCATCATCGACGCGGAGCGCAAGATCCTTGATCTCGACGTCGACGAGTCGGAATTGGAGAAAAGGCGCCAGAAGGTGGTCGTTCCCGCTCCCCGTTACACGACCGGGGTCCTTGCCAAGTACGCCCGGCTGGTCACCGGTGCCGAACGAGGGGCCGTTACCGAGCCTTGATGGGGGGTTTGTTGCCGAGCGCCTGCAAGCCGTGGCAGACTTGTGGGGTAATGCCGCGCACCCCTCTCGCCCGAACCATTCTCGTAGTACTGGGCGGTACGCGCGCGTAGCCGAATCCACGGCAACGGGCGCGTACGACCTCCCTCCGGGGAGGTCGTTTCAATTCCGGGCCGAAAAGCCGAACCACCGACGTTCCAGAGCGACCAACCAGACCAGCACCGACCAAGCAGACAGAACCGACCAGACCGAGGAGCAAGACATGCGACTCACCGGAGCTCAAGCACTCATAAAAAGCCTCGAGCGTCAAGGTGTCGAGGTGGTATTCGGCCTTCCCGGTGGAGCGATCCTGCCGGTCTACGATCCCATCCTCGATTCGTCGATCCGCCACATTCTGGTGCGCCACGAACAGGGCGCCGGGCACATGGCCGAGGGATACGCACAGGTGACCGGCCGTCCCGGAGTGGCGATGGTCACGAGTGGTCCCGGCGCGACGAACATCGTCACGCCGCTCGCCGACGCGAACATGGACTCGATCCCCATCGTCGTCATCACCGGTCAAGTCGCGACGACTGCCATCGGAACGGACGCGTTCCAGGAGTGTCCGATCACCGGCGTCACCATGGACATAACCAAGCACAACTGGCTGGTGACCGACGCTCAGGATCTGCCCCGGGTCGTGGCGGAGGCCTTCTACGTGGCGACGACAGGCCGGCCCGGGCCGGTTTTGATCGACGTTCCCAAGGACGTCTCCAACGCTCAGATGGACTGGTACTGGCCCGAGTCGATAGACGATCTCGACCTACCCGGGTACCACCCCAACACCGAAGGCGATCCGGACCTGGTGTCCGCGGCGGTCGACCTGATCCTCGCCGCGGAGCGCCCGGTCATCTACGCGGGTGGTGGGATCCTCAAATCCCACGGATCCGAGGTGCTACGCGCACTCGTCGAACGCACGGGCATACCGGTGACGACGACATTGATGAGCCGCGGATCTTTCCCCGACTCACATCCCTTGGCTCTCGGCATGCCCGGAATGCACGGCACGTACACGGCCGTGACGGCGATGCAGAAAGCGGACCTGTTGATCGCCATGGGCAGCAGGTTCGACGATCGGGTGACCGGCAAGATCAGCGCGTTCGCGCCCGAAGCAAAGGTCATCCACGTCGACATCGATCCAGCCGAGCTCGGCAAGGTCAGAAGGGCGGAAGTTCCGATCGCCGGTGACTGCCGCGTCGTAATGGAGGCGATGCTGAAGGAGATGGACAGCCGCGGGAATGTCAAAGGGCCCGATTTGTCTGCCTGGATCGCGCAGATCGCGGCATGGAAAGAACGCTTTCCGCTGACCTACGACCGCGAGGCCGAGTCGGTCCTGAAGCCGCAGTACGTGGTGGAGTGCCTCCGCGACCAGTCGCCCGAGGACACCATCGTGGTCTCCGGCGTCGGCCAGCACCAGATGTGGGCCTCGCAGTGGTGGCAGTTCAATCACCCGAACACCTGGGTCAACTCGGGCGGAGCGGGCACCATGGGCTACGCCGTGCCCGCAGCCGTGGGCGCAAAGGTGGGACGCCCCGATCGCACGGTTTGGGCGATCGACGGAGACGGTTGCTTCCAGATGACCGCGCAGGAGCTCGTGACCGCCTCGGCGGAGCGCATCCCGATAAAGGTGGCGATCCTCAACAACGCCTATCTCGGAATGGTCCGCCAATGGCAGGAGATGTTCTACGACGAGAGGTACTCCGAGGTCTACCTGTCGCCGGATCTTCCGGACTACGTCAAGTGGGCAGAAGCAATGGGTTGCGTCGGTCTGCGCGTGGAGTCGCCCGAAGAGGTCGCCCCGGCAATCGACAAGGCCAACAGCATCGACGACAGGCCTGTAGTCATCGACTTCCGCACCGACGCGTTCGAGAAGGTGTACCCGATGGTCCCGGCCGGCGCGTCGAACGACGACATCGTGGTGGACCCGAGCCAAGGTGAAGGAGGTAGGTGATGCAGTCGATCGCCACATCCGGCGGATCGTTCCGCCACCACATCGTCACGGTACTGGTGGAGAACAAGGCCGGCGTCCTGGCGCGCGTCGCAGCTCTATTCAGCCGGCGGGGCTACAACATCTTCTCGTTGGCGGTAGCCCCCACCGACGACGACCGGTTGAGCCGTATCACCATCGTCGTTGACGTGGAGTCCGCACCGCTGGAGCAGATAATCAACCAGCTGGACAAGCTGATAAACGTCGTCTCCATCTCGGAGCTCGCTCCCGACGATGCGACAGAGCGCGAGTTGATGCTTGCGACGGTCGAGGCGGATCCCGAAGAGCGGGCTCAGGTGATCCAACTGGTCGGCGTCTTCGAGGGTCAGATCGTCGATGTCGGTCACGATCAGGTGACCGTGATGCTGGCGGGACCGCCTCGGGCCCTCGACGACTTCGAGGATCTGATCCGTCCATACGGGATCAGGGAGCTCCAACGGACCGGTCGTATCGCTCTGCCTAAGCTCGAGCGCCGCAGTGGGCGGCTCAATAATGGGGTGGTCGGCGGTAGCGAGAGGCCCGGTAGCGAGAGGCTAAATAACGGGGGGCTCAGTAACGGGGGGCTCAGTAACGGGGGGCTCAGAAGCGTCGGCTCGGCCGAGGCATAGGCATCAAGCGTCGAGCATCGAGCGTCGTAATACGCCGATCAAGCCAGTACACGGATCAAGCCGAGCTCTACAAGGAAATCAGGAGGAATACCGAGATGGCGAAGCTTTACTACGAGAAGGATGCCGACGCCGGCCTGATCCGGGGCCGCAAGGTCGCCGTCATCGGATACGGATCACAGGGCCATGCTCACGCCCTGAACCTGGCCGAGTCCGGGGTTGACGTGAGGGTGGGGCTGCGTGACGGATCCTCCTCCAAGCAGAAGGCTGAAGAAGCCGGGCTGCGCGTTCTGCCGGTCGCGGGAGCTGCCTCAGAAGCCGATGTGATCGTCATCCTGCTTCCAGACACCGAGCAGGGCCACGTCTACGAGTCAGAGATCGCTCCAAACCTGCGCGACGGCGACGTCCTGTTGTTCGCTCACGGCTTCAACATCCGGTTCGGCCAGATCACTCCGCCTCCGGGCGTCGACGTCGTGATGGTCGCTCCAAAAGGACCGGGCCACCTTGTCAGGCGCACGTATACAGAAGGCGGGGGAGTCCCATCCCTCGTCGCAGTCGCTCAGGACGCGTCAGGCAAGGGTCACGACATCGCCCTCTCTTACGCCAGCGCGATCGGCGCGACGCGTGCCGGTGTTCTCGACACGACATTCGAAGAGGAGACCGAGACCGACCTGTTCGGTGAGCAGGTGGTGCTGTGCGGAGGGTTGACCGCGTTGGTCCGTGCCGGGTTCGAAACGTTGGTGGAAGCCGGTTACCAGCCCGAGTCCGCATACTTCGAGTGCCTTCACGAGCTGAAGCTGATCGTGGACCTGATGTACGAGCAGGGGATCAGCGGGATGCGCTTCTCGATTTCCGACACCGCTGAATACGGCGACGTCACGCGTGGCCCAATGGTGATCGACGACCAGGTGCGGGCGACCATGCGCCGCATCCTCGGCGACATCCAGTCCGGTGCGTTCGCCGAGGAGTGGATCGCGGAGAACCGTGCCGGGCGGCCGAATTTCGAACGCCTGCGCAAGGAAGGCGCAGAGCACCAGATCGAGAAGATCGGCGCGGAGCTCAGGGCGATGATGCCGTTCATCGCTGCCGGCAAAGAACGGCTCCAGGACGTTTCTGGCGGTTAGTTCTGGTCGCATTCTGGCCTGGCCAGGTTGCAGCTGGTGCTCGGCATCGAGGTGCTCGGCATCAAGGTGCTTGGCGTCGCGGTGCTGGGCATTGCGGCGTACCCACCGAGACGAGCCATTGACCTACCCCATCGTGTGGCTCCGACCACGACGCCTCGGGCGGGGTTGACGATACGGGTCGGTGAAGCGGACCAGGAATATGAGCACTGCATCCACGAACCACGCTAATCCTGCGAACATATACGCCTCGGGGCGCTGGTAGTACGCGAGACAGAGTCCGCCTATGGCGCTCAGCAGGATGATGTTCGAGACGAGCACCAGCCTCACCCCGAACAGCGCGTCAATGGAACGGTGCCGCACGTCCTCAGTCTTGCGCAGCTGCAAAGGACTTTGCCTCGGCAGCCCCCTCAGATGCCGGCTCGGACGTCCTAAAGGTGTTTCGGGTTTGTCGAAGTTTGGCGAATCGACGCAACAAATAGACTGGCTACCAGTGCGGGATGTCCGCAGGGAAGCCGGGTCTCGGTTTGCTGCGGTCGACGTTCGGCGACTGATCGAGCTGGAGGAGGCTCAGTATGACCGAGGACAATCCCCAGGGCGCCAAGTGGAGTGTCGCAGAGTGGCACGGCAAGATGCTCGTTGATCGCAACGGAGAGAAGATCGGAAAGCTGCAGGACATCTACGTTGATGTTGAGACAGACGAGCCGCAATTCGGAACGGTCAAGGAGGGTTTCATCGGGCGTCACTTGACCTTTGTGCCTCTAGCTGGAATAAGGATCGGACCAGACGACCTTCAGGTGACTACGACAAAGGATCAAGTGAGGTCCGCGCCGGAAATAGAGATGCACGGGGAAGAGTTGTCCGAGGCCGATGAGTCAACCTTGTATCACCACTTCGAGATGAACTACACGCCCATCAAGACTGAAAGCGGTCGGCGTCTCGCTCGCCGGTGATCGGGAGGGCTGTCTGCGCAATTCGGTCGCGCTGGCAGCGTCCCTCATTGAAGACGTTCTCCTTGCGCATATACCGAAGCTCGGCACACACGGTCGGCATACAAGGTCGGCATACAAGGTCGGGTGTACAAGGTCGGCATACAAGGTCGGGTGATCTGACGCCGAATTCTGCCTGTGCTGTGGCAGGATTCCTGCTCCCATGGCGGTGTTCAAAAGGGCAGGTGGCGTAGCCAGAGTCGCATCTCTGGTCGCGGCTGGTGCAGTCGTCCTGTCCTGCTGCAGCAGCTCCGGCCAGGGAGGAAAGTCACCGGAATCGTCAGGTACCTCTACATCCGCAACGGCTGAACCGACCACCGCAGAGCCGACTACGGCAGCACCGACGACCACTTCGACCACCGCTGCGCCACCGACGACGTCCACGACAATCCCGTCGTCCACAACGATCCCCCCCGGGTGGACGGAGTCGGACCTGCTTTCGCAGTTGATCATGGTCGGGGGCGAGTACGCGGACCCGCAGGCTTCCACGCAGATGGCCGCGGAAGGTGTCGGTGGGTTCGTCTTCTTCGGGGAGCCCGCAGCCGGAACCGGAGCGACTCTTTCGAGCGAGATGAACCAACTCGCAGCTGCCGACAAGATCCTTCCCTTCATGTCCACCGACGAAGAAGGCGGACAGATCGCCCGGCTCGCCAACCTGGTCGGACAACTTCCCTGGGCTCGGGAGATGGCTGAAGAGTGGTCACCGGCCGAGGTGACTGCCCAACTCACGACCGTGGCCCGACAGATGAAGGCCCTGGGCATGAACATGGACCTGGCCCCTGTCCTCGATACTTCGAGCAGCACCAACACGATCGACGAGGAGAACGTCCGCTCTTTCAGTGAGGACGGGGACGTCGCCGGTGAGTACGGCCTCGCCTATTGGCACGGCTTGCAGGCGGGCGGGATCATCGGAGTCGTAAAGCACTTTCCGGGACTTGGCCACGCCAACGGGGATACAGACACGGGTCCTGCCACCGATCCCCCTCTGTCAGAACTCGAGACAGACGACCTGATCCCTTTCGAGCAGACCATCGCCCAGGGCATCCCGGTCGTGATGATGAGCAACGTCACTGAACCGGATTGGGGCTCGACGCCGGCATCGATGAACCCTGAGGCTTACCAATTCCTCAGACATCTCGGATTCAAAGGTGTCGTCCTCACCGACAGTCTCGATGCAGGCGCTATCTCGGCCGTCGGGGTAGATGGCGCACAGGCCGTGGTAAATGCGATCGAGGCCGGGGCGGACATGGCGATGATCACTACTCCGACTGACTTTCCGGGAGCTCTTTCCGGACTCGAAGCCGCCATGGCAGAAGGCAGGCTGCCCCTGTCTCAAGTTATTGCTTCTGTCGACAGGATCATCACTCTCAAGAACTCGATACTCCCTGCTTCGGAACGGATAACTCCACCTTCTTGACGGCGTTGTGAGGCATACGGGCCATGTGAGGCTTACTTGGCTCTGAGCAAGGAACGCCCCCAGGACGAGGCTCCGCGCAAGGATCGCCGGAGTCGCCCCCATGCTCTTGAAGTTCACGATCTGATCGGGACCCTGAACCGCGACGGGAAGGACGTGGGCTCGCTCTGTGGGAGTGAGAGCTCTGAGGCTGTCCCCTTCAGAGATGCGGGAGCTGCTGACCGTCTTGATGAAGTGTGACCCAGTCGAGGTTTCAGGCCAAGGAAACCAGCGGGTGTCGAAGGTCTCGTACCTGCACCCCGAACATCAACCGGCCAGTGCACCCACCACATAGTTGATGCATCCGCACAACGAAGCGATGTCATCGGGCTCGATGGCCGGGAACATGGCGATGCGCAACTGGTTGCGGCCGAGCTTCCGGTAGGGCTCGGTGTCCACGATTCCGTTCGCCCGCATCACCTTTGCAACCTCGGCGGCGTCTACGGCGTCGACGAAGTCGATCGTGCCGACCACATGGCTTCTCTCGGAGGGCTTTTCGACGAATGGCGTCGCGAAGTCGGACTGTTCCGCCCAGGTGTAGAGGATTTCGGAGGATCGGTCACATCGGCTCGCCACCGCTTCGAGGCCACCTTGGTCCAGCATCCAATCGAGCTGTTCGCTCATGAGCACCAGCGTGGCCAGTGCCGGAGTGTTGAGCGTCTGGTCCTGCCTGCTGTTGTCGAGCGCCGCGCCGAGGTCCAAGAAGGCGGGAACCCACCGGCTCGATGACAACCTTTCGATGCGTTCCGCCGCAGCAGGCGACGCAAGAGCAATGAACAGCCCGCCGTCAGAAGCGAAACCCTTTTGCGGGGCGAAGTAGTACACGTCGAACTGTGAAGGGTCCACCCGCAACCCTGCTGCACCGGACGTGGCGTCTACGAGCACGAGCCCGCTGTTCGGCCCACCGTCGGTGGGGACAGGGACACCGGACGGCCTGATGATCTCCATGGCCACGCCGGTCGACGTCTCGTTGTGCGTGAACGCGTAGGAATCGATGCCCTCATCGGGGATCGGGTGAGGGTGGGTGCCGACCGGTGACTCGATGACGACCGGGTCTTCCAGATGCGGGGCGGCCTGGGCCGCCTTTGCGAACTTGGAGGAGAACTCGCCGAAGGAAAGGTGCTGTGAACGGTGGTCGATCAGACCGAAGGTCGCGGCGTCCCAGAAGGCGGTGGTCCCGCCGTTTCCGAGAATCACCTCGTAGCCGTCAGGTAGGGAGAAGAGGTCTCTCAAGCCTGATCGGATGTGACCTACGAGGGACTTAACCGGACGCTGGCGGTGGCTCGTGCCGAGGAAGGTCAACCCCGATGCCGCGAGTGCGTCGACCTGGGCCTTGCGCACCTTAGAGGGTCCGCAGCCGAAGCGGCCGTCGGAGGGCCTCAGGTGGTCGGGAATGGTGATGCCGGCCGGCTCTTTCTGGGTGTCTGCATTTCCGGTGTGGTCTGTCACGTGTGCAAGCATGACAGCCATGGTCCCCCCCATCGAAACGGCTACGGCGCGCAGCCGAATTTCGGCTCGCATCGCCTCTGTAGAGCCCTCGGCGACCCTTGCGGTCGACGCGAAGGCTCGGGCCCTGCGCCAGGCAGGGCAGGACGTCATCGGGTTCGGAGCAGGGGAGCCCGATTTCCCGACGCCGTCCGAAATCGTCGAAGCGGCCATCGAGGCCTGCAAGGACCCCGTGAACCACCACTACACCCCGACGGCAGGTCTTCCCGAGATGCGCGCGCAGATCGCAACGAAGACACTTCGCGACTCGGGATACGAGGTCAAGGCTTCTCAGGTCCTGGTCACGAATGGCGCGAAACAAGCGGTTTTCCAGACCTTTGCCACACTCTGCGACCCCGGTGACGAGGTTCTGATCCCCGCGCCGTACTGGACGACCTATCCGGAGGCGGTGAAGCTTGCCGGCGCCGAACCCGTAGCCGTTCCAACGGACGAACGATTTCACATGGACCTCGAGCGGCTCGAGGCGGCGCTCACCCCGGCGACGAAAGTTCTCTTGTTCGTTTCTCCCTCCAACCCGAGCGGCGCAGTCATGACTCCGGAGGAGACGGAGGCAATCGGTCGCTGGGCATACGAAAAGGGATTGTGGGTCGTCACAGACGAGATCTACGAGCACCTCGTCTACGGCGCCAACCGCTTTACGTCGCTGCCGGTTGCGGTGCCCGAGATCGCAGAGCGCTGTGTGGTGATCAACGGTGTCGCCAAAACGTATGCCATGACGGGTTGGCGGGTGGGCTGGATGATCGGGCCGAACGACGTGATCGAGGCGGCGACCAACTTCCAGTCGCAGACCACCTCCAACGTCGCAAACGTGTCGCAACGCGCGGCTCTGGCAGCCGTTGGCGGAGACCTGAATGCGGTCGCAGAGATGCGGTCGGTCTTCGACCGCAGGCGCCAGACGATTCACCGCATGCTCAACGAATGCGAAGGAGTGACCTGCATGGAACCCGAGGGTGCCTTCTACGCCTACCCCTCGGTGCAGGGCATGATGGGTCGCGAGATCGCGGGCACCTTGGTGACCTCCTCGAACGATCTTGCCGAGGTGGCGATTGATGCTGCGAAGGTGGCTGTGGTTCCGGGTGAGGCCTTCGGCACCCCCGGATACTTCAGGCTTTCTTACGCACTTTCCGACAAGGACCTCGAAGAGGGCGTGAGGCGCCTCGGAGAGCTGTTCGCTAGTGCCAGATGAGGTGAGTGGTTAAGTGGCGATCGTATTGGTCACGGAGAAGTTGGCAGAACGCGGCTTGGAGTTGATGCGCGAAGCCGGTCATCAGGTGGACGTGCGCCTCGACCTGTCTCCAGAAGAGCTCATTGAGGCGATAAAGCCCGCCAACGCGCTGGTCGTCCGGTCGGCGACCCAGGTGACCCCTGAGGTCCTCGAAGCGGGAAAAGAGCTCGTAGTCGTGGGGCGCGCGGGAATAGGCCTGGACAACGTGGACACTCAGGCCGCCACGCGCCTCGGGGTGATGGTGGTCAACGCACCGCAGTCCAACATCCTGTCTGCGGCCGAGCACACTCTGGCCTTGTTGATGGCCCAAGCCCGCAACGTCCCACAAGCTCACGCGGCGCTGGTCGCCGGCAAGTGGGAGCGCTCGAAGTGGGAAGGCGTCGAGCTGCACGGAAAGACGCTCGGGATCGTCGGTCTGGGAAGGGTGGGTGCGCTGGTGGCCCAGCGCGCTCTCGCCCTCGGCATGCGACTGGTCGCATATGACCCTTACGTGTCTGCGGAACGGGCCCGGCACATGTCGGTGGAGATGCTCACCTTGGAGGAGCTGTTCGCAGAAGCGGACTTCATGACCATCCACTTGCCGAAGAATCCCGAGACGATCGGTCTGATCAGCCGTGAACTTTTGGCCACGGCGAAGCCGACGTTGCGCATCGTCAACACCGCCAGGGGCGGGATCATCGATGAAAACGCACTGGCCGAAGCGATATCAGAAGGAACGATCGAGGGCGCCGCCATCGATGTCTTCGCGACCGAGCCCACCACCGAGTCGCCGCTGTTCGGCCTGCCGAGCGTCATCGTTACCCCGCATCTCGGCGCGTCGACCGCCGAAGCTCAGGACAAGGCAGGGGTCACGATCGGGGAAATGGTGGTGCTGGCACTTGCGGGAGACTTCGTCCCGTTCGCAGTGAACGTGGCCGCCACCGAGGTGTCGGAAACCGTACGCCCGTTCATGCCTCTCGCCGAGCAGTTGGGGAGAATATTCGCGTGCCTCAACGAGGGCCTTCCCGACAAGATCGAGGTCGAGTACCAGGGCGGCCTTGCGGGGACGGGCACAGCGATCCTCACACTGTCGGTTTTGAAGGGTCTCTTCGCCGCAGGAACCGAGGAACCGGTGTCGTACGTGAATGCGCCTCAGCTCGCAGAAGAGCGCGGTCTCCAGGTGAGAGAAGCCTCGACGACCACGTCGCAGGACTACGTAAACCTGATCACTCTCAGAAGCGCCGATCACTCCGTTGCGGGAACGCTTACCGGACCGAAGACCGAGCCTCGTCTGGTGATGGTCGACGACCATGCCGTCGAAGTCCCTCCTTCACCTCACATGCTCGTTGTGCGAAACGACGACCGCCCGGGGATGATCGGGGTCGTCGGTACCGAGCTCGGTGAAGCAGGTGTGAGCATCTCTTCGATGACAGTCGGCCCGTCGGCCAACGGGAGCACGGCCCTGATGGTTCTATCGACCGACCGCCAGGTACCCGACGAGACCTTCGAAAGCTTGAAGGCTGCCGACGGGATCCTTGATCTCCACCGGGTGACTGCGGACTCCTAGGTATTGCGATCGGTGCGATCGGTCTTGGCTCCGGGAGCTTTCATCACCGGAGGCCAGGTGTCAGCGCTTCCACCGAAGCTTCTCGCCGCAGGGCCGCTCGAGTCGACCGAAGGCGTCAGCCCCAGTGCCTTTCGTGCGGAACGGAAGAGCACTGCTCCGAGGGCTAAACCGACCGCCGCCCGGCCGAGCACAGACAGGACCTTTCGCATCAGAGGGACCGTACATGCCCACGAGGCTCCGTCCGCCTCTGGTGAGGCTTTTATCGGCCTCTGTGTGGCTTTATCGGACCGTGTGGGTGCCCGTAGCTTGACCTGGGCCGCCCGGTCCGCGACGATTACCACGTGATCTCCCGGCAGAGCTCCTTGCGCCGCACCATCTTCATGTGCGTCGCCTTGTCCTCGGACCTGCTGCTTACCTGACGGCGGGCGCCACATCGCGCTCGCCGATACACCCCCTCGCCGGAAGGCCGGGGGGTTTTCTATTTGGAGCAGCCGAATGGAAATGCCGGATCACACCACCGATGAACCAGAGCAGATACACAGAGAACACGAAACGAAGGGACGATCGAAATGGCCGATATACGCATCCCGGTCAGCGGGACGACGACCACCCCGAGTGGATCAGGTGAGGAAGCCCACCTGATCGTGTTCGACACGACGCTGCGTGACGGTGAGCAGTCGCCGGGTATCTCGCTCGACGCGGGCGAAAAGTTGGAGATCGCCGAGCAACTGGCCCGTCTCGGAGTCGACTACATCGAAGCCGGCTTCCCGGTGGCCAGCCAGGGCGACTTCGAAGCCGTCGAGGCGATCGCCAGAAAGGTCGGAAACGAACCGGATGCTCCGGTGATCGCCGGCCTGTCGCGGACGCAGATCGCCGACGTCGACCGGTGCTGGGACGCATTGCGGGATTCCGCGCTCGGCCGCATTCACGTGTTCATCTCCACCAGCCCCCAGCACATGGAGCACATGCTCAAGATGACCGAGGCGCAAGTGCTTGCGGAGACCCGCGCCGGGGTGAGTCGTGCCCGCGAACACACAGACGACGTGGAGTTCAGTCCGCAGGACGCGACGCGAACGCCCCTCGATTTCATGCTCGAGGTCTTGAACGCGAGTGTTGAAGCCGGAGCCACCACGCTCAACATCCCCGACACCGTCGGTTACGGAATTCCCTGGGATTTCGGGGCGCTTCTGCAGTACATCCGTCGAAACGTGCCCGGCGATTACATCCTTTCGACCCACTGCCACAACGACCTCGGACTGGCAACGGCGAACACGCTGGCGGGAGTACAGGCGGGTGCCCGCCAGGTCGAAGTGTGCGTGAACGGTCTCGGGGAACGAGCGGGGAACGCGGCGCTCGAAGAGGTCGTGATGGCGCTCAAGATCCGTGCCGACCAATTTCCCGGCATCACGACAACGGTGAGGACTGAAGAGATCGCACGAACTTCTCGACTCGTGAGCAGGCTCACCGGATATCCGGTGCAGTACAACAAGGCCGTGGTGGGCAGGAATGCCTTCTCCCACGAATCGGGGATACACCAGCACGGCGTTCTCGCGGACCGCAGCACCTACGAGATCATCGATGCAACCGCCGTCGGGCAGATCGGTCGCCAGATAGTTCTCGGCAAACACTCCGGACGTCATGCGTTCAGGGACACCCTCGACAAAATGGGGATCCGGATCCAAGGTGACGCGCTCAATCAGGCGTTCACCCGATTCAAAGAATTGGCAGACCGCAAGGTCGAGATATCAGAAGCGGACCTCGAAGCCATCGTCGCGGAAGAGGTCGGCTCCGACGTGCTGGCGGACTATCACCTGCAGGAGCTCGAAGTGTCAGGCGGAACTGTCGGCGTCCCGAACGCCCGCGTCGTTGTCATCTCGCCCGAAGGGGCGAAGCTCGAAGCGGCCTCCGACGGAGACGGGATGATCGACGCCACGTGCGCCGCGATCCGTCAGGCCACAGGGATCGAGGCGTCACTCGTCGGCTTCAACGTGTCGTCGGTCACAGGCGGCATCGATGCGCTGGGCGACGTGGTAGTTCAGCTCGAGTCCGAAGGTCTCAGGGTCTCGGGCCGGGGGGTGTCCACGGACGTCGTGGAGGCGTCAGCTCGTGCCTATACGGCCGCTGTCAGCAGGCTCAAGCGCATCCGGTCGCGTAACGAGGAGCGGAGGATCGAGTCGGGTCCCTGATCTGACCGGTCTGGGCACCGCAGCATGGCAGCGAGGGAGGACGCCGCAGCATGGCAGCGAGGGAGGACGCCGCAGCATGGCAGCGGGGCAGGACGCGGCAGGGGAGCAGGGCAGGAGGGGAGCAGGGCAGGATGGCGCCTGACCCCCTGTCCAGGCGCCCACCTAGGGGGAGAACCAGGGGTTTTCCCGATACTGGCTTTCGAGCAGGTCCTCGATAATCGGGGACGTGGCCCGCACGCGACCCAGTAGTCCGACTGTTTCCGCGGTTTCGTGCCGGTCCGGGGATGCGCGTGAGTGCCAAGCGGCCGCTGATAGCTTTTGGTCACGGAACCGTAACTTTTGTCGCACGGCTGCACCGGCTGATATCCGGCGTTGCCGGCGACCGGAAAGTTGAGTGCTCCGTCCGTGCCGATTCATCGGCCGTCACGCACTGACGCACATCTGCGTGGTCAACGTCATTCCCACGCCAATCCGATCCTCACTCCAATTCCGACCCTGACTGTTATTCCGATTCCTATTCCGATTCCTATTCCGACTCCGAGCGCCAGCGCACACCGATCGCTGTGTGACTTCGAAACACACGGGGAGCCGCACTCCTGATGCACAGATTCTTTACAGCCCTCGGACGGTTCTCCGTCAAGTATCGCTGGATCATCCTCGTCGTCTGGTTGGTCGGAACGATCGGCGCGGTCAAAGCCCTGCCGTCACTGTCGAGCGAAGTGAACAACGACAACTCCGCGTTCCTGCCGGCGAGTGCACCCGACGTGAAGGCCGCGAATCTGGCCGAACCTCTGGTCGGAAAGGAGAGCCTCGCCCCGATCATCGTCGTGGTGAGCCGTCCGTCGGCCACTCTCGATTCCGCCGACGTTGCCGCAGCCGAGCACGAGGTGGAATTGCTGAAGGGCATCACCAACGTGAAGCAGGTGCTGTTCCTCGGTACATCTCCGAACGGCCGCGCCATCCAGCTCGAGGCACTTGCGAACGTGAACGGGTTCGGTATTCAGCCAGCCGAAAATGCGATCAACGCAACCGTCGCGTCGTTCAACCGCGTAAACGCGCCACCGGGTCTGCAATTCCATGTCGCCGGTCAGGTCGCAGACGAAGTCGCCCAGAACGAAGCATCGAAGTCGTCCGGTAACGAGGTTCAGGACTTTTCGCTGCTGTTCATCATCATCCTCCTCTTCTTGATATTCCGATCGATCCTCGCGCCCTTCGTGACACTGATTCCGGCAGCGCTCGTCCTGCAGCTGTCGAGCGCGTTCATAGGCGGTCTCGGTTCAGAAGGTCTCAAGATCTCTGGAGTAACCCAGCTGTTATTGATCGTCATCGTCCTTGGAGCGGGCACCGACTACGGCCTGTTCTTGGTGTTCCGCGTCAGAGAAGGCTTGCGCGACGGGATGGAGCCGAAAGAAGCGGTCGCTCTGGCCGTATCGAGGGTCGGTGAATCCATTTCGGCGTCTGCCGGTACGGTGATCCTGGCGCTGCTCAGCTTGCTTTTCGCTTCCTTCGGGATCTACCACGACCTCGGCGTGCCCCTCGCAGTCGGCATCGCGACGATGTTGGTGGCCGGAGTCACCCTGCTTCCGGCGCTATTGGCCATATTCGGGCGGGCCGTGTTCTGGCCGTCCAAGCCTCGGGCAGGCCAGGCACACAACGGCCTGTGGGGCAGGGTCGCAGCCAAGGTGGTCGCACGCCCAGTGCCCACCCTGCTCGCCGGCATCATCATCTTCGGCCTACTCGCCGTGGGCGTGTCCTTCTACACACCGGCAGGTTTCGGTGGCGCGATTAATGCTCCGGCGCACACCAGTGCCGCCGCCGGCGACGCGATCGTGACGGCGAACTTCCCTCAGGCGAGCTCAAATCCCACAGACCTCGTTTTCGTATACCCGACCTCGGTCTGGTCGGATCCGTCGCCTCTGGTGAGCGCGCAGCAGCAGCTTGAAGCCACTGGGTTGTTCAAGAAGGTCGACGGCCCCCTCAACCCGAACGGTGCGACCTTGACTGCGGCCGAATTCATGCACCTGCATGATCTGCTCGGTGCCCCGAAGGATCTGTCTGCTCTGCCCCCCGCCGGCGTAGATATCCCGATTTCCGTATACGAGATCTACCGTGCGGAGGCCCAGTACGTGAGCGCAGACGGCCACACCATCTCGTTCGCGGCGGCGCTTACGGCCGGAGACCCGGGGTCGACTGCCGCTTTGAACGCGGTCCCTGCGATTCGCGACGCGACCACGAAGGTGGCGATCTCAACCGGGGCGACGGCGAGCGGCGTCGCCGGGGAAGCGCCTGCTCTGTACGACGTGAGCGCCACCTCCGAGAGCGACCTGATCCATATCATCCCGCTAGCGGTAATCGCTATTGCGATCCTTCTGGCGCTCGTTCTTCGGAGCGTTATCGCGCCGCTCTATCTCATCGCCAGCGTCGTGCTGAGCTACCTTGCCGCGCTCGGTCTCGCGTCGATCGTCTTCATCAAGCTTCTGCACGATGGCGGCCTCACGTTCTTGTTGCCATTCTTGATGTTCATATTCCTCTTAGCCTTGGGCGAGGACTACAACATCCTCGTCATGACCCGGATACGGGAGGAGGCGCATGATCATCCGCTCCGCGAAGCGGTGACGCGCGCCGTCGGGGCCTCAGGCCCGACGATCACCTCTGCGGGGCTGGTCCTCGCCGGGACATTCGTGGTGCTCGCAATCGCCGGAGGGTCAGGTCCGGGTGGGCAGCAAGTGCGGGACATCGGAATCGGCCTTGCCGTCGGAATCCTCATGGACACCTTCTTGGTGAGGACGCTTCTCGTACCGTCAACTGTTGCAATCCTCGGCAAGTGGAATTGGTGGCCGAGCAAGGTCCACGAAGATATGGGCTTCCCCGGGAGTCCGACTCCGTCAGCGGCTGACACGGACGCATCCGGTGTGGATGTGGGTGTGACTTCCGCTGCGGGTGCCCCCAGGACCAATGAGCTGCGAGTCGTCCGCGGCGCCGAGCCCGTCGGCCGGGGCTACGAAGCCGTGGACAAGGGAGTCGAGGGCGAGGGTGCCTGACAGAGATGCTCAGGCTGCCGGTTCCACCTGAACCGTGCAGGCGAAGCAGCGCTTTGCCTCAACGGGTATGTCGGTCAGGCATTCAGGGCATGGACGCGTGTCGTCGTCGGCGTTCGGGTGCATCTTCTTGTTCAGTGAGTTGAGAGGTTTCACCACGAAGAAGAACACCGCTGCCGCGACGATGACGAACGCGATCAGCGAGTTCAAAAAAGAACCGTAAGCAAACACCGAGTGATGAATGTGTACCTTCAGGTCGGCGAAGTTGACTTTCCCTGGGATCGAGATGAGAGGGGTCAATAGATCCGTCACGAATGCCGTGACGACCGCTCCGAATGCGACGCCGATAATGATCCCGACGGCCAGATCAACGACGTTTCCTCGCAGGATGAAGGTCTTGAAGTCCTTCAACATGGCTCACCTCCGGAGTGCTCGCGACCTTGTGTCGCGGTGGGGCGAGCCTAGGTGCTGAGACCTGATTTGGCGCAGCCTCCGGACGAGTTGTAGAAGCCCGGTCCGTCGAGTCCGGGTCCCGTTATCTGCGGACGGTTAGGTTGACTCGTGCGTTGGGTTCCAACCGGGTATGACGTGTCCAACCACTCTTTGAAGAACTCGGCGAGATGGGCCTGGCAACTAGCAGACCTGTTCGGCATGTGATCGTGGAACGCGGATTCGAGCTCGCTCTCGTCGATGTTCTTCCCGCCGTGCTGGCGCTGGATTTGATCGAGCGCAGCAGTCCAGTTCGAGTAGCCGAGGATCTGGCGGAGGGCGAGGTACATCGCTGCGGGACGGGAGTACGTCGGATCGCTGTTCCATAACGACCAAGGCGAAGGATCGGATGGGGCGGTTGACCACATGAACCGCGCCTTGTTGTCGTACACCAGGTCGAAGCGCTTGACTAGCACGTGGTTGAACGCTGCTCGCCCGGCTGCGGTGCCCGGACCCCCGGCAGCGGCTTCCGCCTGGCGCGCGTAGAGAAGCCATTGACCAACCGTGGCCATACCTTCTTTGAAGAAGGTCATCGAGTAGCTCGCTTCGGTCACGTTGTCGCCCCACCACTGATGCATGTTCTCGTGGTAAAGGGTGTCGAGCCCGAGCCAGCCGTAGCCGAATGTGATCATGGTCTGCATCTCTTCTGCCGAGTTGATGTGCGCCGTGCTCACGATTATCCCGTCTGACTCGAAAGGGAACGGGATCCCCAAAAAGCCGCTCTCGAAGGTCGTTATCCCGGGCTGTTTTTCCATGATCGACAGGTCGTGGGCGCGTTCGTCGATTGGAATGTCGTCTTCGAGCACTTCGTAGAACCTGATCCCGTCGATTCTCTCCTGCGTGATGGTGTAATCCCCGACGCTGTTCTCGACCAGATAGTTGGCGACAGGTGCGCCAGAGAGCCAGTGCCAGGTCACCGAGCCATGTGGGAACGCGGTGCTCGGAGGGTGGTGTTCGATCCCGAGGAGGTATCCGTTGGCCACGGCGGTCTTCCCCGTTGCCACGGTGTCGTAGAAGTCGTAGGTCGGCTTGGCCGTCGGATAGTTGTTGAGCGGCATCCAGTCCTCGGTGCCCAACGGCTCGCTCTCTACGAACCCACCATCGGGCGTCCTGTACCACCCCTCGACCTCGCCATCACCGTCGTTGTGGATTCCGGGGCGGCCGGTGTAGTCGACCTCGACGGTGAATTCAGTGCCGTCACGAATCGGGCTTCGCGGCGTGATGACCAACTTGTTTGCGGGACACTGCTCGCCGTCTTCTGAGAACCGGGCAGAGGCCTTTTCGGACAGGAGCTCGGGCGAGCACGCAGGGGGCAGCGGATCGTGATCCGGACCCCCCACGGGATCCGTCTGCGAAACCTCGTGAGCTTCGGAGTCCGGGTCGTTCATTCCGTGAGGATCTCCGGGATATGTCGGCTGAACGAATACGAAAGCTGCAGCCGCCCCATCAACGGTCACCGAATCGACGAGCATGTGAGGCCCGGCGCTCTCGTTCTGTGAGCTGCGCTCGAAGTCGAGCGAGAAGCTGCTCAGGCATTGAGTCGCCCGCTCGAAGAGCCTCACGTGGTTGCCGGGGAGGAAGGTATTAGTGGCGGCGTCGTAGACCATGTAGACGTCGGTGTGGACGCTCACGTAGCCACCGTTGCCGGTTTCGGGATACATGACCGATCCGTAGTCCGACAACGTGTGAGCTCCGGCCGAGCAGTGTGGCGACGAGCCTTGTCCGTCGGTGCCTGAAGCCTTGGCCACGGTGGGGATGATTGCAATGGAGGCCGAAGCGATCCCCGCAACCAGGGCAAATCTGGAAAGGATGCGGGGCAACTTTGTTCGCATCATCCGAACCTCACCTTGTCGGGCCTTATGGGGCCGATACCGGCATCCAATCTGGTCGCGACTTTTCGTACGCATCGATGTCACCGACGTGCCTGAGGGTGAGCCCGATCTCGTCCCAGCCGTTGAGGAGCCGCTCACGGGTGAACTCGTCGAGCGGAAACGTTGCGGAGATGCCGACGGCCGGCGCTTCGATCGTGCTCTTTGCCACGTCGATCGTTATCTCGAGATCCGGGTCATCGGAGACGGCGTCCATGAGCGCTCTGGCCACTTCGGGCTCCACAACGACGGGTAGCAATCCCATCTTCGTGCAGTTATTCCGGAAGATGTCTCCGAATCGCTCGGAGACGACGGCCTCGAACCCATAGTCCATCAGGGCCCACACAGCGTGTTCCCGGGAGGATCCGACCCCGAAGCTCGGACCGGCGACGAGGATCGTGGCGCCCGCGTGCTCCGGCTTGTTGAGGACGAAATTACGGTCGTCCCGCCACTCGGAGAACAGCCCAACTCCGAATCCTGTGCGCTCCACCCGCTTCAACCAGTCCGCAGGGATGATCTGGTCCGTATCGACATCAGAGCGGTCCAGTGGAACGGCCCTGCCAGTGATGACGGTCACCGGTTTCATGTGCTGGTCAGTCTCCTTCGATTTCGGCGGAGTCGAGATCGGCTGAATCGAGATCGGCGGAGTTGAGATCGGCTGAATCGAGATCGGCTGAATCGAGATCGGCTGAATCGAGATCGGCCGGCGTAGCGAAGTGTCCGGCGACGGCTGTCGCGGCAGCCACGGCGGGGGAGACCAGATGAGTCCGGCCGCCCCGCCCCTGGCGTCCTTCGAAGTTACGGTTTGACGTGGAGGCGCATCGTTCGCCCACTGCCAGCTTGTCCGGGTTCATCGCCAGGCACATGGAGCATCCGGGCTCACGCCACTCGAATCCGGCAGCGAGAAATATCTGGTTCAGCCCTTCCGACTCCGCTTGGTCCTTGACCTTGCGCGAGCCGGGAACGACGAGAGCTCGCACTCCTGGAGCAACCTTCTGGCCGTCGAGTACCGAAGCGGCAGCCCTGAGATCCTCGATTCTCCCGTTGGTGCACGACCCGATAAATACGGTGTCGATCTTGATGTCGCGGATCGGTACACCGGCTACGAGACCCATGTACGCAAGTGCGCGCTCCGCTGCCTCGCGGTGTGCGCCGTCCGCGAACGAAGCAGGGTCGGGGACCTGGTCCCCGATCGGGGCTACCTGGCCCGGGTTGGTCCCCCAGCTGACGTGAGGTGTAAGGGCGGTTGCGTCGAGATGGACGACCTTGTCAAATGTCGCTCCATCGTCGGTGGCAAGGCTTTTCCACTCGCGCACTGCGTCATCCCACTCGGCTCCCTTCGGGGCGAACGGGCGGCCGTTCAGGTACGCGAAGGTCGTCTCGTCCGGCGCGATCATCCCGGCACGCGCTCCCGCCTCGATCGACATGTTGCACACGGTCATGCGCTGTTCCATCGACAGCTGAGAGATGGCCTTACCCCGGTATTCGATGACGTGCCCGATACCCCCGCCAGTGCCGATCGCCCCGATGATGGCAAGGATGAGGTCTTTGGCCGTTACGCCTTTCGGTAGGTCTCCATCCACAACGACTGCCATCGTCTTCGGGCGGGTCTGCGAGAGGGTCTGGGTGGCAAGAACATGTTCGACCTCCGAAGTGCCGATGCCGAAGGCGAGCGCACCAAACGCACCGTGTGTAGAGGTGTGACTGTCGCCGCACACGATCGTCATCCCGGGAAGCGTCAACCCCTGCTCCGGACCGATGATGTGGACGATTCCCTGGTTCGCGTGGCCCATCGGGAAGCAGCGGATACCGAATTCCGCGCAGTTCTGGTCGAGCATGTCGAGCTGCTTTTTGGAGATCGGATCGGTAACGACCGCGCCGGGCTCCGTAGGGACGTTGTGGTCCGCGGTGGCAACTGTCAGGTCCGGGCGCCTCACCGTTCTTCCCGAGAAGCGGATGCCGTCGAACGCCTGAGGTGAGGTCACCTCGTGAACGAGGTGAAGATCGATGAACAGAAGGTCCGGTTCTTCCGCAACCGAGCGCACGACATGGCGCTCCCAGACCTTGTCTACGAGCGTCCTGGGTTCAGTGGTCATCTGCTACAGCTATCGGTCGGTCGTGTCAGTCACCGACGGCGACGATCTCCACGCGGAGCTTTCCGCCGGGGGCTTCGTACTCGACCTGCTCTCCTTTGCCTCGTCCGAGTAGCGCCTTGCCGAGAGGGGAGCCAGGAGATACCACTTCCATCCCCTCGCCGCGCTCTTCGATCGAGCCGACGAAGAAGCGCTCGACGTCGTCGTCTCCTTCGTATCGGATGGTGACGATCGTCCCTGCGGCCACGGCGTCCTGGGTACCGCCGGAGACCTCGACCACCTCGGCGGTTTTCAAGGTCGCTTGCAACTGGCGGATCCGGGCCTCCATCTTTCCCTGGCTGTCCTTGGCGGCGTGGTAGTCCCCGTTCTCGGACAAATCGCCAAGGGCTCGGGCTGCTTCGATCGCTCGCGCGATCTCGACCCGACCACGAGTGGTCAGGTCTTCGAGCTCTGCCTGCAGGCGCTCATAGGTGGATTGGGTCAGTTGCGTGGTTTCTGACACAGAAAACAGGCTAGCAACGCAGGCCCTGAACCAAAGTTGGCAAATTTGAGTCATCCTGGGGACCGGCCGTTTGGATCCGGCTTGACTCCAGTTTCGGATATGAGCGAGAATCAACGGCGATGAGCAGGGCTTTCTTCTCGGAGGTAATTATTGGATAGGCGCGTGCTGGAAGCAGCGCGCGCCTCGAACCGTCCACCTGGTGGGCGGTTTTTTTGTTGCTCGGAGAGCCTCCCTGCGCAGGAGAGCGACCTGGGTGGGCAAGGATGGAATCAGATGAGCGAATTGGTGAAGTGACCGTGACCGTGACCGATAAGACGGAAACCGGAAAAACAGCGAGCGGCTCTACCGGGGCCAAGAGCGTCGCGGTTATCGGCGGCGATGGCATCGGCCCAGAAGTCGTCGCCGAGGCCCTCAAGGTTGTATCCGCGGCCGGGGTGAAGCTGGACACCACACCCTTCGACCTCGGGGCCGCCCACTACCTGGCCTCAGGCGAGGTCCTCCCAGACGGGGTCCTGGACGAGCTGCGCGGATTCGACGCCATCTTTCTCGGGGCGGTAGGCCCTGCTGTCGGCTCGACCGACGTTCCTCCCGGCCTTTTGGAACGAGGACTGCTCCTACGCCTGCGGTTCGATCTCGATCTCTACGTGAACCTGCGGCCATTCACCGGCATGCCCGGCGCACCGAGCCCTGAGTGTGACTTTGTAGTCATTCGCGAAAACACTGAGGGCACCTATGCAGGTGAAGGCGGCTGGCTCAGAAAAGGAACACCCAACGAGATAGCGACCCAGGGATCGGTGAACACCAGATTCGGCGTCGAACGGTGTGTGCGGTTCGCGTTCGACCTGGCGATGGTGCGTCCGCTCAGGCAGCTGACCCTCGTCCACAAGACCAACGTCCTCACCTTTGCCGGTGACCTTTGGCAGCGCACCGTGAACGAGGTCGCAGCCGATTACCCATCTGTGAAGCGGGACTACAACCACGTGGACGCGGCTTGTATATACATGGTGGAGCAGCCGACGCGCTACGACGTCATCGTCACCGACAACCTCTTCGGCGACATCCTCACCGACCTGGCTGGCGCCGTCTCGGGAGGCATCGGTTTCGCCGCGTCCGCGAACCTGAACCCGGCGCGTACCGGTCCATCACTGTTCGAACCGGTACACGGGGCAGCCCACGACATCGTCGGTACAGGCAGGGCCAATCCGCTTGCCGCAATCCGCTCCGCATCCCTCATGCTCGAACATCTGGGTGAGTCTGCGGCTTCAGAGCGCATAAACAAAGCCGTGTCTACGTATCTGGCCGAACACAAAGCAGGTTCTCCGTTCCCGTCAACAGGCGCCATCGGCGACGCCATTGCAGAAAGGGTCTAAGACGTGCCAATCACTCCGAGCAAAAGCATTTGGTACGACGGAAAGTTGATTCCCTGGGAGGAGGCGACGATCCACGTCCTGAGCCACACACTCCACTACGGATCGGGAGTGTTCGAAGGGATACGTGCCTACCCGACTGCACAGGGCGCAGCGATCTTCCGGCTGACGGACCACATCAACCGTCTTTTCAATTCGGCCAAGATCCTGATGATCAACACCCCGTTCAATCACAAGGACCTCATAGACGCCTGCAAAGCGGTCGTCCGCGAAAACGGGCTGACCGACGGTTGCTACGTCCGTCCGATCATTTTCCTCGGCTACGGGGAAATGGGCCTCAATCCTTTGGGATCGCCTGTGAACGTGGCCGTGGCCGCGTGGCCATGGGAGACGTACCTCGGCGCCGAAGGGATACAGAACGGTGTCCGGCTGAAGGTCTCCTCGTGGCAGCGCCACGACCCGAACGCGATCCCCACCGCGGCAAAAAGCACCGGGATGTATCTGAACTCCTCTCTGGCGAAGGTCGAGGCGTTGAAGGGCGGATACGACGAGGCGGTGCTGCTCGCCCCCGACGGCCATGTGTCTGAGTGCACCGGAGAGAACCTGTTCATCGTGCGTGGTCAGCGGATCATCTCGCCTCCCAACTCCGATGCAGGCGCCCTGCCCGGCATTACGCAGGACTCAGTCCAGACAATCGCGCGGGATCTCGGGTTGGAGGTGCTCTACGAACCCCTGGTCCGTACCGACCTGTACACGGCCGATGAGGCGTTTCTGAGCGGCACGGCGGCCGAGGTGGTTCCGATCCGCGAGGTCGACGACCGCACCGTGGGAGAGGGCAAGCCCGGTCCGATCACCAGAGAGATCCAGAAGCTCTACTTTGCCGCGGTGCGCGGACAAGAGGACCGATACAAGGACTGGCTCGAACATGTCGACCACTGAGCGCCACGCGCACGGCGGTGGGAGTGTGCACACCCACGGCGAGATGGGTGTGTCGGACGTACCGACATCTGTAGACATCTTCGATACGACTTTGCGCGACGGGTCCCAACAGGAAGGATTGTCGCTGACAGTCGATGACAAGCTACGCGTCGCCGAGCAGCTCGATCATCTTGGTGTGGCCTTCATAGAAGGCGGATGGCCGGGCGCGAACCCGAAAGACGAAGAGTTCTTCGCCAGAGCGCCCGCGGAACTGCGTCTTCACACCGCCACACTGGTCGCGTTCGGATCGACGCGCAGAGCTGGCGTGAAGGCGGACGAAGACGAGGTCCTCCGCCATCTGGTCAAGGCGAACACCGAGGCGGTGTGCATCGTGGCGAAGGCGTCAGAGACCCACGTGACCGACGCCCTTCGGACGACCCTTGACGAAGCCCTTCTGATGGCCGCCGACTCCGTCTCATTCCTGAAGGATCACGATCTTCGAGTCTTCTTTGATGCGGAGCACTTCTTCGACGGATACAAGGAGAATCCCGAATTCAGCATGAAGGTGTTGCGAGCCGCAGCAGAAGCAGGAGCGGAGACTCTCGTGCTCTGCGACACCAACGGCGGGACGCTGCCTCACGAGGTGGATGAGATCGTCTCCGCTGTCGGCGACGCTTTTGGCTGCCAGATCGGTGTCCACTTCCACAACGACTCGGGATGTGCCATCGCCAACTCGCTGACGGCCGTACGCGCGGGAGCAACTCATGTACAAGGGTGTGTAAACGGCTACGGAGAAAGAGCTGGTAACGCCGACCTGACCTCGGCTATCCCGAATCTCTCGCTCAAGTTGAACATTCGCACCATCCCGTCGGATCGTCTCGAGAGGTTGACTCCGGTCGCTCACCACATTGCCGAGCTCGTCAACTTGTCGCCCAACCCCCAACAGCCTTACGTGGGCAAGGCCGCATTCACACACAAGGCAGGACTCCACACCAGTGCGATCGTCCGGCGTCGCGACGCTTATGAGCACATCACCCCGGACAGCGTCGGTAACGGGACAAGGTTCGTGGTGTCGGAGCTGGCCGGGCGTTCGACACTTGCGCTCAAGGCAGAGGAGCTGGGGCTCAGCCTGCACTCGACTGCTCTCGACGAGGTGCTCACTCAGCTGAAGTCGCTCGAGCATCAGGGCTTCCACTTTGAGGTTGCTGACGGATCCCTCGAGCTGCTGCTTCGCCGGGCGACGGGATGGGAGCCGGACTTCTTCGAGCTCGAAACCTTCCGGGTGATAACCGACCACAATGGGACCGCGATCACAGAGGCCACGGTCAAGGTGCGAGTCGGAGGCGAACGGGTCGTCGCCACTGCTGAAGGAAACGGGCCCGTCAACGCTCTCGACTCAGCGCTTCGCCAGGCGATCGGCGGGCATTACCCCGGGCTCGGCCACGTCCACCTGATCGATTACCGGGTCAGGGTGCTTGATACCAACCTGGGAACAGGGGCGGTCACGAGGGTGCTCGTAGACACAACCGACGGGGAGGTGACCTGGACCACGATCGGGGTGTCCGAAAACATTATCGAGGCCAGCTGGCAGGCCCTATACGACTCCATCGTCTACGGTCTTCTGCACTCCGAGCCATGGGAAGGAACCGGGCCGGGGGAGGAGATATGACCCAACCCAGTTTCGCCCCAGTCCCAGAAGCCGACACCGTCCGGCCGTCACTCCGGCTCTCTACGCCATCTGAGTGGCGGGCAGATCGCGTCGCTGAGCTCCGGGGACCTCAGGACCCCACAGGCACTGCCGGCAGGCCGGGCCCGGACCAGGGATATGCATTGAAGCTGGGTCACGACCTGTTCGCCGGAAGACTCGAGCTCGCGCCCGGCGAGCGTGCGGAGGACGCAATCTACGGCTGTGCCATGGTCGCGAGCTCACGTAGCGCCATGTTCGGCCGGGCCCCGGTGGCACCGGATCTCGAGATGGCTTTGACGCTCTTCGGATTTCTTGGTGGGGCTCCGAAGGATCTCATTGAGTGGCGTACATCACGTTTCAGTGCGATCTCCCATCACTATGGCGAGCAGCGCGAGATCGTCGCGGCGGTTCCGGACTCGACCCTGAAGATGTCTTCGGAAAAGATCAGGGAGCGTCTTAGTGAATGGCGCGATCTTCTGACGTCTGACGTCTGACGTCTGACGTCTCGTCTGGACCCTCGAGATCGTCAATCCCCTGGTCCCTTTGAAGGATCAGTACCGGCGCTCGGGTACGTCACCAAGGCGATGATCGTCTGGCCGTTGATGTCCAGATCGAGCTTGTCGCCGCCGTTCAAGATGTCGTAGTCGGGAGCAGCGTCATAGTTGCTCCCGAACGAAAAGGCGACCTCCGATCCGGAATAGGTCTGGACGACGAGTCCCGTGCAGTTGCCGGGCGCACCAGCGTTCCAGCCGGCCAACTTGTCCGACATGTAGAAGTCGTCGCTCGGAAAGTCCATCCCGGTGCCACCGCACGGGGACGGTTCGCTCGCCGGTTCGCTCCCGAATCCTGAGCCCTCGACCGTGACGGTCGGAGGGCTTCCTAATCCCGTAGGCGCGCCGGCAAAGGTGACGGCAGTGATGTTCGCGGTCTTGTCGAGATAGAAAGCCCCGGATTCATTACAGGAAGGGGATTGCATCGAGCCGAGGAACTTTTGAAGCGGCTTGTCATAGGTCGCGGTCCATGTCTCGTTACACGACGGATAGTGGATGGTCACCTGATCTCCCGATTGCGACCAGGTGCCGGAGGTTCCGTCACAGTCGATGAACGCACCGTTTCGGTGGAAGTTCTCGGCGCACGGACCTTTCTTCTGGTCGTTTTTCCAGTGCCAGTAAATGAGCCATTCGGACCCTGAGAGGTTGACCGCAGGAGTCGCATGTCGGCCGGAGGCATTTACCGGTGATGCGCTCGCCACTGCGGACACGCCTAGGGCAAAAATTGTTACAAACAACGAAAGGATCGCCGCGACGCCGAAGTGGAGGCGCGGCCGAACGCGTCGACTGTCCTGTCTTTGCATGGTGGTTTGGTCCTCCTACTTGCCGCGAAAAAATCGGCGGCTGACTCATGCGTTCCTATCGATATACCCGAAGAACATCAAGCAAACGTTCGTCAAGAAAGAGGAGTTGTGTTAGACGTGGGCTCATGTGGGAAAAGCGGGATCGGAGCCGGAGCGAAACGATATGGGTGAACAAGTGAATGAGCTGAACGTGACGGCAAATGGTTTCACATTCGGCGGCTTGGCTTCTGGACCGGCGGAGGGCCGGCCGGTGGTGCTGCTCCACGGATTTCCGGAAACGTCGTGGTCGTGGCGAAATCAACTGGTTGGTCTGGCGGATGCGGGCTATCGCGCGGTCGCTCTAGACCAGCGTGGTTACAGCTCAGGGGCGCGTCCGACGGACGTCGCCGCCTATCAGATCGACAAACTTGTTCACGATGTCTTCGAGGTGGCAGAAGCCCTGGGAATGGCAGACTTCGACCTGGTCGGGCACGACTGGGGCGGGATGGTGGCCTGGGTGGCCGCGGCCCAATACCCCGACCTGCTGAGGTCCGTCACGGTGCTTTCGACCCCACATCCTGCTGCTTTCGCCGCCGCTTTGTCTGAACCGGGTGGCGAACAGCAGAACCGATCTTCGTACATCTCGTTTTTTCGTCAGGAAGGGATCGCCGAGAACGCACTACTGGGGGACGACAACTCGGGAGAGGGTCTGAAGTCGCTGTTCGCTGCGAGTGGCTTCGAGACGGATGACTCAAAGATCTTCGTCGACGCCATGCGGGAGCCCGGAGCCTTGACGGCTGCCCTCAACTGGTACCGCGCCAACATCGGAGACGACATGACGACCGGGTTGGCCGACACGGGTCCTGTCACGATACCGACCATGTACATCTGGTCGACCGAAGACATCGCGCTCGGACGTGAGGCCGCTGAGGCAACCCGGGAACATGTGACCGGGCCGTACCGGTTCGAGGTGCTCGAAGGCGTGAGCCACTGGGTGCCCGAGATGGCGCCAGATGCGGTGAACGGCCTGCTGATCGACTTTCTGGGTTCGCAACCCGCGCGAAACTGAGGGTATGGATCAGCCGACCTTCCTCCTGTCCGACGACCAAAAAGAGCTCCGCTCAGCGGTTCGCAAAATGTGTGAGGAGCGCATTGCTCCCTTCGCTGCCGCCGTGGACAGGGATGCGTCCTTTCCCTGGGAAGGTTTCAAGGCGTGCGTCGAGATGGAACTGACGGGTCTCGGGATCCCGAGCGCCTATGGCGGATCAGGAGCCGACCACGTGACCCAAGCGATGGTGGTCGAAGAAATTGCGAAGGCCTGCGGGTCTACAAGTTTGGCACTTCTGATCTCCAAGCTCGCCATGATCCCGGTCATGAACTGGGGAACGGAGGAGCAGAAGACGCGCTATCTGCCTCGCATCGCCTCCGGAGAGGCTCAGGGCAGTTATTGCCTGTCCGAAGCGGACGCCGGAAGTGACGCAGCGGGGATGCGTTGCCGTGCGGTTAAAGACGGCGACCATTACGTGCTGAACGGCACGAAATACTGGATCACCAACGCAGGAGTCTCCGACATTTACACGGTGTTCGCGAAGACGGATCCTGACGGAGGGAGCCGGGGTATCTCCTGTTTCATCGTGGAAGCCGAATGGGGGGTAAAGGTCGCCAAGCTCGAGAGCAAGATGGGAATGCGCGGGAGTCCAACGGGAGAAGTCGTCTTCGAGGACGTTCACGTTCCTGTCGAGAACCGCCTCGGCCAGGAAGGCGAGGGTTTCAAGATCGCGATGCACACACTCGACAGGAGCCGCCCGACGATCGGCGCACAGGCGGTAGGGCTCGCCCAGGCGGCCATCGACGCTGCATCCGCCTACTTGAAAGAACGCAAGGCGTTTGGCCATGCGATCGCAGACTTTCAGGGACTCAGGTTCATGATCGCCGAAATGGCGATGCGCACTGAGGCCGCTCGCGCACTCGTATACAAGGCATGCTCACTGATCGATGCAGGTGACCCCGATGGAGATCTGTCGATGATCGGGGCGATGGCCAAGTGCTTCGCGTCGGACACCGCGATGTCTGTGACAACCGATGGCGTCCAACTGTTCGGTGGCTACGGCTTCACCACCGACTTTCCGGCTGAGCGTTTCATGCGCGACACGAAGGTCACCCAGATCTACGAGGGGACCAACCAGATCCAGAGAGTCGTCATCGCCAAAAGATTGCTCGGCTAATTAACTTCTGAGCGGGGCGGCGAGAGTTGAACGCCTGCCGAGCCGACGAGATCAACCGGAACGACTGTCGGAATCGGAACGACTGTCGGAGCCGCCCAGTAGACGCGGACCGGCTGCGGCGCGGGATGGTGGTAAACGGGCCTAGGGGATATCGACAGCGAGATCGCGAATAGAGCAACCGATAAGAGCATCACTCCGACGATCGACGCCCAAAGGGCCCGATGTTCGATGCGTGAGATCGAGCTGATCTTCACTTGAAGCACGCCGCCGGGGGCGTGATGGTTACCAAGTTCGAGCCTTTGAATGCATAGACCACCCCGTCTAGTCCGATCGGATCGCTCAGGTACACGGGCATCGGCTCGGTTGATATGACGGTGCCGGTGGACGGATCTGCGCAGGTGAACCCGTTTGTCGTGTTCTCGAGCCAGAGCACCCCGCCACTGACGCTTGCACCGACGCCCATGATCTGGTTGTAAATGCCGAACCCGTTGTCGACCTTCAAGGGAGCGATCGATTGCAGTGTTTTGGCGGAGAGCTCGAAGGCTTGTCCCGCCATGCCGCTTCTCTCGGACACCCATACACCTCCGTTGGTAGCGGCGACCACTGGCGCGCCGAGTCCATCGGTGTTGGTCACGGCCAGACGTGTGCCTGTATCTGCGTCGTATTCGGCAACCAACCCCGATGCATCGGGACCGGTCCCCGGTTCTCCTCCGATGTACAAAAGGCTCCCGGCCGGATCGGTCGACATCGACATCACATTGGTTCCGGCTTCAAAGTGGGTTTCTATTGTTCCGTCGGATGGGTTCAAAGCCCAGAGCTCTTGATTTCCGCCCACCCACAGCGGTCCGTTGACCGTTCCGGTGAGCAACGGAGACACTGGTGTTTCCTGAGCATCAGCCCCAGCCGGAAGGGTCACCGTCTTTTTTGTCTCGAGAGTCGTGGGGTCCAACTGCTCGACGACGACGTTGTTCCCGACCCCGATCACGAACCAGGTCCAACCACCGGTGACGGTGACCGAGGTACTACCGAGAACACCGGTGATCGGCGCGCTTCTCGTGACCTTGTGGGTCGCCCTGTCATAGCGGACGACGGTCACGTTTGTCACCGGAGCCGCCGGGTCGCTACCCGTGGTGTCCAGCCAGTAAAGCGCCTGCTCCGTCGGAGAGACGTCTTGCGCCGATCCTGCGGCCAGAATCGTGCGTTGGGTCCAGCTGCGCGGCGGCACCGTGATCGGAGTGGTGGGAGGGGGAGTAGCAGCGGCGTTCGACCGCTCGATCGAATCTAGGATCGTCCGCGCCACCATGCCATTTCCGGCGAGACCTATCTCAACCGCCACCGATTTGCTTCCGGGATACGTCACTGACAGAACGAGTACCGCGTACCGGTCGGACTCGACGACGCAGACCCTGGTGCCGCTCAACGACCTACAGCCCCCGAGCGCGGGGTCTCCGCTCAAAGGTCCAACTCCGCCATCATCGACCAGCAAGCCGTCGATCGGAGCCGTATCCCACCCTGCAGATGCCGCCGGCGGGTCCCAGCAATTCGCGCACTCGTCGTAGGGGTTGTACTGGCCTTCGTCTAGCACCACTGCCGGCTTTGCATCGATGGCCGGCGGGCTGAAGGACGTCGTCAGATCGGCGAACGTGACATCCGACGGGATTCCGGTCGGGCTGCCCCACTGGGGTTGCTCCTGGGTCGGCCAGTTGGCCGGTACGGCGATGCCCAACCCGCCGAAGTGGATCCTTCGCCACGAGGCAGGGATCGCGGCGACGGGCCCCACTGCCAGTGCGATTGCACGGGGCGAATAGGTAATGGTGTGCAACACACGTGAGGCGAGCGGTCCTGTGATCGTGAGATCAACTCCCAAGCTCGGGACGGCCCACAAGTGGCCGGCGACCGGAGCGTCGGCTCCGCCGACGATCGGATACGCCTTGATCCCGTTGATCATTTCGGGGCGGCCGTATCCAGGTAGATGCCCGCCGGTAACGACCTTGTCCGGCACGGGATCGATGGATACGGAATTCGTTTGTGTCGTACAAGCGGGACCGATGATCCCGGACACGACGACAATCCCGCCGCCCGTTGTGGGACACCCGGGTGTCGTCGAGGGTGTGGTCGAGATCTTCCAACTCGACGGTACGGAAAGCTGCAGATTTCCGAAGTCGACCGGTGTCCATCCCGCCGGTGTCACGGACACGTCGACCGCAACCGAAAGGCGGTCTGCCGGGGTGACTTCGGTCGGGGTCGACTTACCGGCGACCCGGAATCCCACCACCAGCACCACCACGAGAATGATCACGATCGCCAGCCACGCAATGGCCGTTCTCCGCGGCAACCGGGAAGCCTGGCGATTGAACACGACGGGCGTTCTTTGGACGGTCACCCGAGCCATGGCCTCCTCTGCGGTGACGGGCTCGGGCCCCGCTTCGAGGATTGCGAGGAGTTGATGACCGAGATGTGAGTCGTCAGGCACTCTCAACCCCCTTGCCTGACCACGGTGCGGCGCAGCCGTTGAAGTGCGCGCTCGACGTGCTTTTGCACGGTGGATTCCTTGATCCCGAGCAGCTCGGCGGTCTCTGCGTGGGTCCAGCCGGCCCCGTGAACAAGAAAGACGGCGGCCCGTTGGCGCTCCGGAAGTGCGGTGAGTGCCGATACGAGAGAGGGCTCCACTCGCGGATCATCGAACGTGTGACTCTCGTACGCGATCGGCATCTTTTTCGACCGGGTGCGGCTCTGGCCAACTCGGTAGAGATATCCGGCGGGGTTCCGCAGCTTTGAGATTCGCCCCCAGTGTTCCCAGGCGTAGGCAAGGGCTTCTGCGGTCGCCTCGCGGCCCCGTTCGTAACCGTAGGCGGCGATCAGAGCGCGACGAAGGCGTGGCTCCACATCGGTCACGAATGCCCGGAAGCCCACCTCGCTGTCGTCTAGGACCAAATGTCACCCCTGCCGAGGTCTGGGCTGCGCTCGCCCACATACTGAAGTAGAGCATCGAGGGACCCGAAACCACGACAAGAGATTTCGGATTAACTAACCCCTGGTCGCGGCAGAACGCCGGCTTGTGGTTGGAGATGCTACGAATCCGGGTGAGGGACGAGCACCTTGCGGTCGCCAAGTGGAGTCGCCAGGTCCACGCGCGCAGTCCATTCACGACGAACCATGGGAATGGTCACCGCCCGCTCAGAGCCTCCGGCGGCCTCCACCTTGGCTTCGTATTCTCGGGTCCAACCGATCAGACATGTGACGTAAACGGCCTCCGGGGTCTCCTCCACCGATATTGAATGCAAATGAAATCCCCATGAGTGTCTGCCTTGGATCCAAAGCTGGCGGTGGTTCTCTCGTACCCATGCACGTGTGATGCCCGTGACCGTTGGGTGGGAAGTAGTTGGAAATGGAGTGGTCAGACGTGGAGCGTGTGGGCGGTGCTCTCGTTCTATCCGATGCTGCGCCCAAGGTGGGTCGTCGGTCAGCTCCAAGAAGGATCCGGCGAGAACCCATCGAGTATCGACCATGACCCAGATCTGGGCTCCAACTTCATCGAACCCGTACCGACGTGGCCCACGGGGGGCCGTCGCGGTCAACTGTGGCACGACGCCTCCTTCGTAGGGCAAGTGCTCGTATGTGAGCAGCGACCCCATCCACCACTCGGGAGCCGCTTTCACTACTCCGTCCATCGAGCCAACTCCGCCACATGTCTTGCTCGAACGGTTCGAAGTTGCGGGCTTGCGACCATGCTTGGGGGAGGCCGGGCCCGACTACCTCGAAGCGGAACGAAACGGTGTCCCGGGCATCGACTTGTTCAGGGAGAACTTCAGCCCAAGGCACGTATGAAGTATTTCAAGGAACCCCCCGGGCTCCGGCAGCACAGGGGTTCTAAGTGCCCGGCGACACTCGCTGATACCGTTTCGGAAGCGAGGCCGCGTGGAGGAGCTCATATGACGCTCGGGCGGGCGATAAGGCTATTTTTTGCCGTGGTGCTGGCCGTCGTGGCGTTTGCAATCTACGAGGCAACCCACCACTCCAACCATTCCTCCGTGACTTTATGTACCGACGAAACCCTTCCCGGGGGCGACCCCATCCCGGTGTGCAATCCCACTACGACTTACACGCCGCCAGGCCCCCCGCCGACGGATCCACCCGCATCGAGATCTGTGCCGACCACGAAGGGATACTCCAGTCAGGGCTGGACCGTGGTCGCCGGTTCGGTCACTCCGATGGACTCTGCCTGGGACGGCGCCACCATGGTGGTTAAGAACGCCCACCACACGGCTCAAACAGCCGATTTCGACGTTTATATCTACCAATCCGTGATCCTCGCGGGATCGACGTCACCGGTGTACAGCTTCGTGTGCGACATGGAAGGACAGACGAACGGCTTGGTCGGACCCGGAACTTCGTCGACGATTCAGCTGAGCTCGACGGGAAATCTTGACGAGCCGGACACCATCCCCCAAGCCACATACAACTACGTCTTCACGGTGGATTCGAACTGAGCCCAGTCGAATTTCTTCATGTGCCGCTCAGTTTCTGCGCGTGGGGCGACGCACGAGTTCCCCTCCACAGTTTGGGCAGACAGCCTTCATCGTTGCCGAGCACTCCTCGCAGAAGGTGCATTCGTAACTACAGATGCACGCCGGCCCGTCGTCGGTCAGCGCCGAATGGCAACGCTCGCATTCCTTGCGCATCTCCAACACCAACAAGAGTCGATCACATGTAAGCGACCGATGCGACGTTCATTACCCGAGGCAGCCCCACGTCGCTACCTCCGATGTCCTGTTGGCCGTCATCTCCAGGCTTTCCCAATCTCCCGTGAAAGCGTTGTACGCCTGGCCGTCAAGTCCAATGTGGATCAGGCAGCAACGCATCCTTGAATCGAAGTTCTCTATATCAGCGCCTACATTTTTCAGATGGAGCTTGGTGTCGGCGACGATGTCGAAGCTCTTCATGCTCGGGTACCAAGGAGACCAGAAGGCGATCCACGCATGGTCGTACAGGAAGTCTCCGTACACGGAGCATCCCCAGTCCAAGAGCCCGGAGATCCCTCCTTCAGAAACCAGTGTGTTCAGCAGCAGATCGCCATGTACCAGACGCCTCTCCTCGGTCGATTCACCGCTCTCTTCCAATACGCGGATGAGCGTTTCGAGTATCGAATACGCCTGGAGGAATGGACCCGGCGCCATTACCTCCCCACAGCCCATACCCGCGGGAGTCGGAAAGGTCGACGTCTCGCATCTGGTCGAGAGTCGAAAAGAGGAGCGGGAGAGCCGAACGCCATCCGTCGGCGTCGGACTGATCGATCGGAGACCCGAATACGCGCTCGGAGATCGCATAGTGGTTCCCCTGAAATTCGCCGATGTCGATGACCTGGGGCGCAGGCAGGAACCCGCGGGTCAGATCTGACGCGAGCTTGTCCTTTTCGAAGTCTTCGACGTGTTGGCCGAACTTGACGACCAGGTTCGAACCTCCGGAAGAGAACGAGAAACAGCGCGACCAGGCACCGTCGGCGAGGAAGGCGACCCTCTCGACGCCGTCGCCCAACCGCTCAGACAGAAATCGACTGACCGCAGGGACCTCGAAATCCTTGGGTGAGGTTTCCGACATCGTGGCTGATCGTATTCATCCTTGATCGGACATATCGGGACGCGAAGCGGCGCCCGGGTGGACCGGGCGCCGCACTCGCGTCACTTTCCAGATTCCACAATCCGGACAGGCGTCAGTTGGTAGCGATGCCCTCGATCCCGGCACCGAGGTCTTCCACCGTGCCGATAGCGGTAAGAGTTCCGTTCGAGTTGACGGCGAACTCGTCAACCGCTCCGGCGCCGCCATCCTCTGAGTAGATGTACCGTCCGCCCGGTGTGGCCGCGATGTCGATCGGACCGGTGTCAGTGCTTGCAACCACTCCCGTGGAGCCGACGAGCGACAACCCACCGGTGGAGCTCACCTGATATGCACTGAGGCTGTTGCTGCCGGCGTTGGCCACGAAATCGAAGCCGCTCGCTTCGGTGATCCAGCACAGCGCAGCCTGGCCGTCAGTGAGTGTCGACTCCGCGGTGAGCGTCCCGTTCGAGTTGACCAAGTAAGTCGAAACATTGCTCGTCTTGGCCTCTGCGACCACCAGCTGTCCGTTCGGTCCCCAGGTGAAGGAGAAGGGGACCGGGGTGGTCGATGCGTTCGCGACTGGCGCAGAAAGCTGGCCATGACGCCCGACACTGAAGACGTCGATGTCGCTCGTGCTGGCCTTGGTGGTCACGATCAGCTGACCGCCGCTCGGAGTGAAACCGATCTCTCCCGGCCCCATCAGGTAGTTGGGGGGAGTGGTGTTCGACAATCCCAACGACTGCGACGCATTGGGGAGCGGGTCGAGGGACGGCCCGACCTGTACGAAACCGGTGACGTTTCCGGCACCGCCGGCGTTCAGGACGTAAACAAGCTTTCCGTGTGTGGCGATGCTCACCGGAAACTGCCCACCTGACGAGATCACGTCGAGGCGGACCAGGTGGGCTCCCAGAGCGAAGAACACAGAGATCGTGTTGCTCCCCGCATTCACGGCATAGAGCAGGTCGCCCTGGCTGTTGTAGACCAGGGAATTCTGGGAGGCCAGGGTATCCACGACGGCACCGGACTCAGAAGCACCGTTACCACCGGTCGAGTAGGTGCCGACCTGTGTCAGGCGGCCGTCTGTGCCCCGGTCGAATGCGTCGATCTGGTTGCCTGTAGGTGCGTTGGTTTGGACGAATACAGCCCTTGATCCAAGTGGCCAACCAGGACTCGATTTTGAAGGGCTCGCGGCACTTGCGGCAGTGGGGATTGCGCCCACAGCGAGGGCACAAAGCGCGGAGAGCGCAATCGCAGTAACAGACAAACGCACGGGTAACTTCATGAAGACTCTCTTTCGTCATTTGGAGGAGTAGACGAGCTTGGGCATTCGGCCCACGTCCCGATGTAACACGGCACCCCTTACGAAAGGGCCTTCCAGTTCTTACGATTCGCGAAACTGGCTCCCCCTGACTGTCTCGTTGGTCGATGCACAGGGCATCATGGGAACCATGGCGACGCTTGCGCCCAAGGTCCTGGTGGTCGACGACGACTCGACGGTGCGTGAGGTCGTGGGCCGCTACCTGGCCAGGGAGGGCTACCGCGTCGAGGAGTCAGCCGACGGTGCCGATGCCCTGAGGCGCGCCCGCGATGATCCTCCCGAATTGGTCGTATTGGACTTGATGCTGCCGTCCGTGGACGGTCTCGAGGTTTGCAGGCAGCTGCGGATCATCGCTCCCATCCCCGTGATCATGCTGACCGCACGAGATGAGGAGGGTGATCGGATCGCCGGGCTCGAGCTGGGTGCCGACGACTACGTGGCGAAACCGTTCTCGCCCAGGGAGTTGACTGCACGGGTGAAAGCGGTCCTTCGCCGCACGTCTGGGCCTCTCGCCAGTCCCGCGTCCCCGGAGCCGTTGTTGAGTGCCGGAAACGGCAACGTCGTGGTCGATACTGAAGCGCACAGCGCGACGGTGGGGGGTGCCCCTGTCGCACTTACGGCGCGCGAGTACGAGCTACTCGTTCACCTGATGAAGCACCCGCGACGGGCATTCCGCCGCGAAGAGCTGCTGTCCGAAGTGTGGGGCTTCGAGTACGGGGATGCATCGACTGTGACGGTTCACGTTCGGCGTCTGCGCGAAAAGATCGAAACAGACCCCGGCAACCCCGAGCACATCTGCACCGTGTGGGGATACGGCTACAGGTTCGAGTCGTGAAACTCAGGTCGGGTGCCAGAGCACCGATGCTCGTCTTGGTGAGCGTGGTTGCCCTCATAGGTCTGGTCGCGGCCATCGCTGTCGCTGCGGCAGGGGGCATGCAGATCCATTCGACGGTCAGCCTTCTGGCTTGGACGATCGGCGGATCGGTCTGCACGGCCGGTTTGGCGCTGCTCCTGCTGTACTTCTTGCGGCGTCGCTCCGCGTTGCTTCAGCTGACAGTGGCGTCACTCGCTCCCGTCGTGGCGGTCGGAGCAGGTGTTGCCGGCGGGTCGTGGGCGATGTTCATCGCCGGGCACGACCTGCGCGTGCTCGTTGTGATCTTGATCGGCGCGGGAACCGTCGGGGTGATCACGGCGCTGGTTTTCGGTAGCAGGATCTCCCAGGCGAGCGCGGAACTGGGGAGATTGGCTCAGTCGATTTCTCGGGACTCCGAGGCCGAGGAGATCGATCAGATAGAGCAGCGCGCCGCATTGAGAGCCCGCGTGATCGCAGGCGATACAGGTCCGGGAGAGCTTGCGGATCTGGCGCGCGAGCTCGACGCGGCGCTCACCCGTCTCGCCGAGAGCCGGGCGGAAACCGCTGCACTCGAGCAGAGCAGGCGCGAGTTGGTGGCATGGGTGTCGCACGATCTGCGGACACCATTGGCCGGCATCAGGGCGATGGTCGAGGCGCTCCAGGACGGTGTGGTCAGTGATCGAGACACCGTCGACCGCTACCACCGCACCATCGGTTTGGAGGTGGAGCGGCTCTCGAGTCTGGTGTCCGATCTGTTCGAGTTATCGCGGATCCACGCCGGAGCGCTTCATCTCGACCTTGCTGCATTTCCGATCGACGAAGTGCTCTCCGACGTGGTTGCCGGCGCTACCCTTCTTGCCCGAGCCAAAGGCGTCGACCTGACCTCCTCGGTATCAGGAGCCCCGGTGGTCTCCCTGGCCGCAGCAGAGATGCGTCGCGCTGTGCAGAACCTCATTGACAATGCGATCCGTCACACCGCGGAGGGCGGCAGCATCCATGTCGAGGTCACCTCGGATGAAGCGTCCGGATTCGCCCTCATCTCGGTGGAGGACGCCTGTGGAGGCATACCTGAAGCCGACATCGACAGGGTTTTCGAGGTGGCTTATTCGGGCGACGCCGCCCGGTCGCCCGGAGACGGGAGGGCTGGCCTCGGTCTAGCCGTGGCGCGAGGGCTGGTGGAGGCACAGTCAGGCGATGTAAGCGTGCGAAACGCCGATCAGGGCTGCCGTTTCACGATTCGGATCCCGCTGGCCAAGTAGCGGGAGATCTCAACCGCAAAGACGCTGTCAACTCTCAGCCATCGGTCCCGGTTGGGATTGCACCAGTGACCAGTGTGTACCCCACCCACCCGGGACCCGAGTAGCAGTTCGACGTGTACGGCGCCCGGCCCCGGAAATCCACTGCAGGTGCCGGCGCAACGGGAATGAGGGAGTGGATCTTCGGTGCGGAATTGAAATTCGCGTACACGAGACTTTCTGTCGATCTATAAAGCCGCGCACCGGGAGAAGTTGTGGTGATCGTTTCAGATACGACCAGTCCGTGCGAGACGTCCGCTGTCACATCAACCGTTCTTACAACTGATTCGCAGCTTCGAGCGTTATTCGGCTCGCTTCGACCACGATCGTCTCTGCATGGTACGTATTGCCGCTTCGTTGCACACTTTGAGCGTTGAACAGCAATGAAAGCCAGGTCGTAGCTTCGTAAAAGGCACCGGGGCTCGGCGTTGCGACCAGATCCACAATGAGCGGGCTGGCCCCTTTGTCAATCCGGAACGTGAATCCGGCTCCGGACTCGTACCAGCCATCGCCTTGCTCCCAGAACCTGTCGGACCAGTAACGGTTCGCCAATATGCCGACCATGTGCATCCCCCCGACACTGATCATTGTCGTCGCCGGCGCTTGAAACACAACCTGGAACTGTCCCGGAGTGCCACTATCAGGACCTCGGTCCCACGATTTGCTCATCCCTTCAATGGTGAAGCTCTTCAAGTCCATCGTCGCGTTGACGGCACTATCCAACGACGCTGCCGCAACCGGATCGTCTCTCGGCAACAGCCCGTAATCCGCAACGTTCGGAGATGTGGCGATCGACAGAGCTGCAGCGCCCGCAGTGAGAGCGGTAAGGAGAATCACCGAGCCGAAAGCCAGTCGCCCGCCTTTCATCACGAACGGAGCCTAAATCGCACAGCCCCATATAGCTTGCTGGTGGTGTACCGAAACGACGCGCTTGCCAGTGGATACCGGTTGGTCGAGGGTCCGCCACCTATTGACGAATATCTCGGTTTGCGGTCGCGCTCGGGCTTGAGTCCGCGCCGACGAGATCAAGCAGAGCCTGCTCTCAGAGGTAGCTGGTTCAGTGTCCATGTAGCGAGCCAGGACTCCGGCGAAGCCGTCGGGATGGGCAGGCTCATCGGAGACGGTGGTTGGTGCTTCCACGTGCTGGACATGGCGGTCCTGCCGGAGCACCAACGAAAGGGCCTGGGCGACGTCATCCTCACCACGCTCCTCGATCGGATCAGGCGACTCGCACCGCCCGGTGCCTTCGTCAACCTGCTGGCGGACCCACCGGGCCGCTCTCTGTATCTCCGCCATGGTTTTGTGGAAACGGCTCCGATCGGTGAGTCGGTAGGCATGGCCATGTACCTGGATTGACGTACCTGGTTTGACCCGAACGAGAACCCCGGGGGGCGGAACTAGAACAGGTTCTCTAAACTGGCGCCGAGGGCCTGGTTTGCTGGCCCTACCCGCTAGGAGGACTGGACTGATGCCTGAAGCCGTGATCGTGGAGGCCACGCGCTCTCCGATCGGAAAGCGCAACGGATGGCTGGCGGGCTTGCACCCGGCCGAGCTCCTTGGTGCCGTGCAGGTCGAGGTGGTGAAAAGGGCCGGAATCGAGCCGTCCTCGGTCGAGCAGGTCGTGGGCGGTTGCGTGACCCAGGCCGGTGAGCAGGCCTCGAACGTCACCCGCAACGCCTGGCTCGGACAGGGCCTTCCTTATGAGACAGCTGCGACCACCATCGACTGCCAGTGCGGTTCCGCCCAGCAGGCGAACCACTTCGTGGCGAACCTGATCACCGCCGGTGCCATCGATGTCGGCATCGGGTGCGGAATCGAGGCCATGAGCCGGGTCAGCCTGGGAGCCAATGTCTTCAACGGCCCGGGCCGTTCGATCCCGCCCGACTGGCCGTGGGACTCGCCCAACCAGTTCGGTGCGGCCGAGCGGATCGCCACGCGCTACGGGATTACCCGCGAGGACACAGATGGGCTGGGGCTCGCCTCACAACAGCACGCGGCCATCGCGTGGTCCGAAGGTCGCTTCGAGCGCGAGATCACCCCGATCGAGGCTCCGGTGGTAGGCGCTGACGGACCCACGGGCGAGATGAAGATCGTCAACCGCGACCAGGGCCTGAGGGAGACCACCAGAGAAGGGCTCGCCAGCCTCAAACCGGTCGACCCGGAAGGCATTCACACCGCCGGGAGCTCTTCACAGATCTCGGATGGGGCGGCTGCGGTTCTGTGGATGTCGCGCGAACGCGCCGAGGCCGACGGTCTACGTCCGCGTGCCCGCATCGTGGCGCAGGCTCTCGTCGGCTCGGACCCGTACCTGCTTTTGGACGGCCCCATTGCCGCGACGGCCGCAGTTCTCAAGAAGTCGGGAATGACCATGGAGGACATGGACCTGTTCGAGGTGAACGAAGCCTTCGCATCGGTGGTGTGCTCCTGGGCGAAGGTCCACAAGGCCGACATGGACAAGGTGAATGTGAACGGTGGGGCGATCGCTCTCGGTCACCCGGTGGGCTCGACCGGCGCCAGGCTCATCACCACGGCGCTTCACGAGCTCGAGCGCCGCGACGAGACATTTGCTCTGGTCACCATGTGCTGCGGCGGCGCGCTTGCCACCGCGACCATCCTCGAGCGTCTGTGAGCGACACCGGCACCGAGCACCTGACCGTCGAGCGCCACGGAGCAACCGTGGTCGTCACGATGAACAGGCCTGAGGCCAAGAACGCGCTGAGCCTTCCGATGCTCGTCGGAATGATCGACGCGTGGACGGAGATCGACAACGACGACGAGGTGCGTTGCGCGATCCTGACCGGCGCCGGTGGCACCTTCTGCTCGGGCATGGACCTGAAGTCGATGTCGAGTCCCGAATCCGCCAAGTACCAGCACCGCCAGCAGGAAGATCCGGACCTTCACTGGAAGGCGCTCCTTCGCCACTACAACCTGAAGAAGCCGTTGATCGCGGCGGTCGAGGGATACGCGGTGGCGGGTGGGACCGAGATCCTCCAGGCCACCGACATCCGCGTCGCCGGGGAGGGTGCCACTTTCGGTGTCTTCGAGGCACGCCGCGGGCTCTTTCCCCTGGGCGGCTCCACCGTCCGTCTCCGCAGGCAGATCCCGTTCACGATGGCGATGGACATGTTGTTGACCGCCCGGGCGGTCTCAGCGACCGAAGCTCTCCAGATGGGTCTCATCGGTCGGGTTGTGCCTGACGGCACGGCGCTCGACGTCGCCCTCGAGATCGCAGAGGTGATCTGCAGCAACGGCCCCCTCGCCGTCGAGGCCATAAAGCGCTCGGTCCGCGAGACGGAGGGGATGTCGGAGGAGGACGGACTGGCCCGGGAGCTGGAGATAGGTTGGCCGGTGTTCGCGAGCGAGGACGCCACCGAGGGACAGCGCGCGTTCGCCGAAAAGCGCAAGCCCGACTACAAGCGAAAATAGGACATGACTGAGACCGACCCGTTGATCGCCGAAACCGATTCCCACTCGAGCGTTTCAGATCTCGGGATCTCAGGCGACGATGTCGGTGTCGATCTGGGTGTCGTACGCCAAGACGACCCGCGCTACGAGGTGGCGGACGAGTTGCGGCTCATCAACACGCTGCTCGTAGCGACCCCGGAGGACGATGCCGCGTTGTACGCGGCCGTTGAAGGGCTCGGTCGGATCAGAGCGAATCTCGAAGCGTCAGCGGGACCGGGACGCCGACCGCGGGTTCACCCCGATGCGCGCGGACCGGCACAGGACTACTTTCCGACGAGCCCGATCTTCGGGATGGCGAACCCGATCGCCCCCCCGGTGAAGATCGAGAACATGCCCGACGGGAGTCTCGAAGGCCGGGTGACATTCGACTACCAGTACGAGGGTCCTCCCGGATGCGTGCACGGTGGGATCATCGCCTTGACGTTCGACGAGATGCTCGGCGCCGCCAACATCACGGCGCGCTCTCCGGGGATGACCGGAACTCTCACCATCCGCTATCGCCGACCGACACCCATCCGGACGGAGCTGAGGATGGTCGGCAGGTTCAAGAACCGCGAAGGTCGCAAGATCTTCGCCTGGGGTGGCCTCTACAACGGGGAGGAGCTCACCGCTGAAGCCGAGGGCATCTTCATCGAGCTCACCGCGGACCGGTTCTTCGCCAACATGGCGGCCCAGGCAGACAGCAAATAACACTCGGCTCAGGCAGACTGCAAATATCGACAGAACCACAAATCGGGTCGGTCGAGGCGCTTTAATGAGCTTCATACGAACCCATGCCCGCTCAGCGCACAATTCGTGCGAATACACGAGCCAGATGCTGTGCTTTTAGCTCCGAGGAACCGAATGTCTGTTCATGAGTCCCGAGGGCCTGCTGCAGACCCTGTGTCCATTGATGGCCGCGCCCGCTTGTCGGTTGAGGACATGTTGAGGATGGCGCGGGAGAAGGTCGGTCCGATGGATTCCGACGAGATGGTCTCGTTGTTCGGGACCATCCTCGACACGAACCCGGACATTCTGTGCCTCATCGATCTGGACGGGACGATCCTTCGGTTCAGCGGAGCGCAAGAGGCGATCTTGGGCTACCCGGCCGGATACCTCGCCGGCCGCCGGCTGGTAGGGCTCGTCCACCCCGACGACGGCCCGGCCTTGCAGAGCGAGTTCGACAAGCTGGCCCAAGCTGAAGCGGCGCGTTTCGAGATCCGCTACAGGCTTGCCCGCGCCGACGGCATGTGGACGACCCTCTCCACTCGGGGGCGATCCATCCTCGATGATGGCGGCAAGCCGCTTGCCATCGTCGCTACTTCACGTGATGTAACGGACGACGTGCAGCAGGAGCAGAAGCTGCTGTTGGCAGTCTCGAACGCCGAGCAGGCCAACAAAGCCAAGAGTGAGTTCCTCTCGCGGATGAGTCACGAGCTGCGGACCCCGCTCAACTCAGTCCTCGGGTTCGCCCAGTTGCTCGAAATGGACGAACTGTCGAATTCACAGATCGAAGCGGTCGAGCACATACTTAGAGCGGGACGCCACCTTCTGGGTCTGATCGACGAGGTACTGGACATCTCGCGGATCGAGACAGGGAATCTCGAGTTGCAGATGGAGCCGGTGGAACTGCGATCTCTCGTTAACGACGCGGTGGGACTGACTTCCCCTATGGCTGAACGCGCCGGCGTATCTGTATCAATGGTCGGCAGCCTCGATGAGTCGGCCTGTGTCTACGCGGACCGTCAGCGACTTCTCCAGGTGATGCTCAATCTCATGTCGAATGCAGTGAAGTACAACGGGCCCGGCGGAAAGGTTCGCGTCACCTGCGAACCACTGCGCGGCGGCCACATCGGAGTAGCTGTCAGCGACACGGGACTGGGCATCAAAGAAGACGACATGTCTCTCCTGTTCGAACCCTTCGAGCGTCTCGGGGCCGACCGGATCGGCATAGAGGGAGCAGGCGTCGGGCTGACGATCGCCAAAAATCTCGTGGAGCGAATGGGCGGAGTGCTCGATGTCTTCTCCCGAGTAGGTGAGGGCTCGACCTTCGAAGTGGTGCTGAAGGAAGCAGAGGCCCCAACATCGGGGACGGGACACGCTGTCAATAAGAAAATGGATGAAGTGACGGGCGCCGGCTCGAGCGCAGACACCGGCGCTGACGCCGGCGTTGACGCCGGCGTTGACGCTGACCCTGGCGGAATGTGCGTGCTTCTGATCGAGGACAATCTCGCCAACCTGACGCTTATCGAAAACCTTCTCGTCCGCCGCAACGATGTGCGGCTTCTGGCTGCGATGCACGGATCTTTGGGGCTGGATCTCGCCAAGCAGCACCGTCCGGATCTGGTGTTACTCGACTTGCATCTGCCCGATCAGTCTGGTGCCGATGTTCTTCAGCGCCTCAAGGAAGACCCGGAAACTGCAGATATTCCTGTTGTCGTCGTGAGCGCCGATCGCTCATCGGACAAGGACAGACAGATGCGGGCCCTAGGCGCGGCCGACTACCTGATCAAGCCGTTCGATATACGGGATCTATTGCGGTCCGTGGATCATGCGCTCAACGACAGGTCTGCTTCGGTCGGATAAGGAAGAAGGCGAGATCACCGCTTCGCGGAGCCGCCGACTGCTACGTAGACCCTTAGTGGTTCGAGTCCGCTTAAGTCCACCAAAGAACTTAAGCGCGAACCGCGACCTCCGCTAAAGGGGTCGCGGTGCTCATTTGACGTACTGAGACACTTGATCAGGTCATC
>JBAPRR010000172.1:0-33212 GCA_049281195.1 Acidimicrobiales bacterium | reverse complement strand
GAACCCGACTCCTCCCATGCCCGAACCGATCCCGGCGATGGCGCCTCCACTTTCGTCGAGGTCCTTCAGGTCCGCGATGCTGCACTCGGTCAGCCGGGCCAGCGCGGATTCCAGTCCACGTAAAGGGTGATCGCTCACGTAGAGGCCGAGCATCTCCTTCTCGAACGTGAGGCGCTTCGACTTGTCGAACTCCATCTGCGAGATCGGCACACGGGCGTCACCGAAACCTTCGAAGCCAGATGGAGCCAGCGACGGGTCCTCGGTCTCGAACATGCTGAACAGCGTCGAGATACCGGCATCCTCCTCGCGCCTTCGAGCCAGGGTCAGCTCGACGATCTCCTCGGATACGAGGCACAACCCCTGTCGGGGATGCCCCAACGAGTCGAAGGCGCCGGCCTTGATGAGCGACTCGACTGTGCGCTTGTTGAGCACCACGGAGTCGACCCGTTTGCAGAAGTCGTAAAAGTCCGAGAACGGGCCATTGGCGTCGCGTTCAGTGACGATGCGCTCGACCAGGCCCTCGCCCACGTTTCGGACCGCAGCCAGACCGAAGACGATCCGGGGGCGACCGTTCTCGTCGGTCCCCGGGGTGAATTCCCCCGCGGAGGTGTTCACATCGGGGACGAGGACCTCTATACCCATCGAGCGGCACTCGCCCAGATAGACAGCGGTGCGGTCCTTGTCGTCTTTCACCGAGGTCAACAGCGCGGCCAGGTACTCGACCGGGAAGTGAACCTTCAACCAGGCGGTCTGGTACGCGATCAATCCGTAGCCGTACGCGTGAGACTTGTTGAACGCATAGTCGGCGAAAGGCTCGATGATGTCGAAGATCTGAGTGCCGAGCTTGCTGCCGTAGCCGGTCCTCTCACAGCCCTCGACGAACTTCTCGCGCTCCGCGGCGATGAGGGCGCGGATCTTCTTGCCGCAGGCCTTGCGCAGGTTGTCGGCTTCCTCGAGCGAGTAACCGGCGAACTTCTGCGCGGTCCGCATCATCGATTCCTGGTAGATCATGAGCCCGTAGGTGTCGCCCAGGACCTCTTCCATGTCCGGATGCAACAGGGTGATCGGCTTACGCCCGTTCTTCCGGTCCGCGTAGTCCTTGTGCATGTTGGCGGCCATCGGCCCGGGCCGGTACAAAGCAACCAGAGCGGCGACGTCGTCGAACGACACCGGTGCGAGCGAGCGCATCAAGGCACGCATCGGGCCGCCCTCCAACTGGAAGACGCCGATCCCGTCGCCCCGGCGCAACATGGCGAAGACCTCGTCGTCGTCCATCGGAAGGTTGTCGATGTCCGGACGCTCGCCCGTGGTCCGTTTGATCAGGTCGAGGGCCCGCTCTATGACCGACAGGTTCCTCAACCCGAGGAAGTCCATCTTCAACAGGCCGAGCTCTTCGACCCCGTGCATCTCGTACTGGGTGACCAGGGGCGCTTCGGCCGGATTCTGGCCACTCTCAGGCTTGCGCTGGACCGGCAGGTACTCGGTGAGCGGCTCGCGGGTGATGACGACTGCGGCCGCGTGGATGCCGTCCTGTCGCCTCAGGTTCTCGAGACCCCGGGCCACGTCGATGACCCTCTTCGCCTCGGGGTCCGTGTCGTACATCTCGCGAAGATCGGCCGCGGCCACGAACCCGTCCTCGTGACCCTCTTTCTTTTCGAGGCACGCATGCAATGGGGTGTCACGCCCCATCACGAGAGGCGGCATGAGCTTCGCGATCTTGTCCCCGACCACATACGGGAATCCGAGGACGCGCGCCGCGTCGCGCACGGCGGCGCGGGCCTTGATCGTCGAGAACGTCACGATCTGCGCCACGTGGTCGGAGCCGTACTTCTCGGACGCGTAACGGATCATCTCCGAGCGGTATCGCTCGTCGAAGTCCATGTCGATGTCGGGCATCTGCTTGCGGCCGGGGTTCAGGAACCGCTCGAAGAGAAGGTCGTAACGGATGGGGTCGAGATCAACGATCCCTAGGCAGTAGGCGACGCAGCACCCGGCAGCCGATCCACGTCCCGGACCGACGCGGATTCCACTCGAACGCGAGTAGCTGATCAGATCGCCGACCACGAGGAAATAAGCCGAGAAACCCATCGAGCTGATCACGTTCAACTCGAATTCCAACCGGCTCACGACAGGTTCGGGAAGCGGTGAACCGTAGCGCCAGGCCGCTCCTTCGTAGGCCAGGTGACGCAGATAGGCATCCGAGCGCTCTTCTGAGCTTTTGCCGGGGAATCCGTCAGGAATGGGGAATTCGGGGAGGGCCGACACCCCGAATTCGATCTCCACGTTCGCCCGCTCGGCGATGAGGAGTGTGGAGTCGCAGGCTTCGGGATAGTCGGAGAAGAGACTGCGCATCTCGGCGGCGGACTTCAGGTAGTGCTGGTCGGAGTGAAGGCTGAAACGGTTGGGGTCGTCGATTGTTGCGCCGGTTTGCACGCAGAGAAGAGCGTCGTGGGCTTCTGCGTCCTTTTGATGCGTGTAGTGCGAGTCATTGGTCGCTATGAGAGGCGCACCTATTGATTGGGCAATCCGGATAAGCCCCGGGTTGGTGCGCTTCTGCTCGGGCATGCCGTGGTCCTGAAGCTCGACGAAGAGGTTCCCCCTGCCGAACACGTCCTGAAGGCGGGCGGCGAGAGCCGTCGCCCGGGTTTCGTCGCCGGCCAGCAACGCCTGAAGGACGACGCCGCCGAGACAACCGGTGGTGGCCAGGATCCCGTCGTGGTACTTGTCGAGCAGCTCCCAGTCCACGCGGGGCTTGTAGTAGTACCCCTCCAGGTACGCCGCTGAAGAGAGCTTCATCAGGTTGCGGTAACCCTGGTTCGTCTCCGAGAGAAGGGTGAGGTGGTAATAGAGCTTGTTGCCGCCTTCCACGTCGCCGCCGGTGTCGTCGACGCGTCCGCGTCGCACAGGCCTCTCGAAACGCGACTCGCCGGCCATGTAGGCCTCGGTCCCGATCACCGGGTTGATCCCGGCGTCGCGGCAGGCTTTATAGAAGTCGAGGACCCCGTACATGTTCCCGTGGTCGGTGATGCCGAGCGCGGGCATTCCGTCTTCCACGGCCGCGGCGACCAGGTCTTTCACTCGGGCGGCACCGTCGAGCATCGAATACTCGGTGTGCGTATGCAGGTGCGTAAACGACTTCTCACCTGCCATTGCAGGGCCTCCTAGCTGCTATCTGCTTGAGACACCAGGCATCAGCCGGGCACCCTCTCCCATCGCAGGATACGCCGAACCCGCCCGTAATTACAGCGGTGTCATTCCGCCCAGGTCAGCCGCTGATTAGTTGCATTCAGCTTATTTTCCGGGTGTTTTTCCGCCCCGCGAAACAGGAGTCGGACGCTCCGGAACCTCGGTGAGTTTCCAGTGCGGCCCGGGTGAGGGCTACAGGTACCCGCCGGCCCTTCGGTCCTCAGGACTCTGCTCTCCGGCCGGGAGCCCGCGCCGGCGCATCTCTTCGAGCTGCGCTCTCGCCGCCATCTGCTGGGCCACCAGGGTCGCCTGTATCCCGTGGAACAAGCCTTCGAGCCATCCCACCAGTTGCGCCTGCGCTATGCGCAATTCCGCTTCTGACGGGACGCTCTCAGCGTCGAAAGGCAGGGCCATCCGATCGAGCTCTTTGGCCAGATCGGGGCTGAGCGATTCGGCGAGCTCGCGTACCGACTGCTCGTAGATCTCGCGCAGGCGGACCCTGCTCTTCTCGTCGAGCGGTGCTGCTCTCACCTCATCAAGAAGTTGCTTCACCATCGAACCGATCCGCATCACCTTCGCGGGCTGCTCGACGGCTTCGTTGTGACCCTCGCCTTCATGGATCTGGATGACTTCGGGTTGATCTGCCGGTCCTGTCCCGGTTGAGCCGGCCTCGGCCTGAGCGATGGCGCTCTGGAGATCTGCGATCTGCTGCTCGGTCGGATCTTGATCGTTGGGGTCTTGATCGCTCGCCTGTTGTCCGGCGCCAGGTGTCGATGTCATCGATCAGTTCCTTTCGAATCCAAGCAGAGGAACGTACATCTCGGTGGGTGTCAGTGAACCGTGGCGGGCCGCCAGTCGAGTCTCTCCGGTGTCCGCAGGGTCGAGGAAGGCAACCGGTTCACGCGCCACCAACGCGACGTCTCCCACACGTGATGCGACCCGCTTGGACAATGCTCCTCCGAACCAGCCCTCGTCGAGCATCTGCTCGAGAGTCCTCACCCACGCGTTGTGCCCATGGGCACCGGACGCGGCAGCCTCGAGATCCTTCTCGGCCCCGGGGTGCGCGTGGAACCACCTGAAACGACCTTCACCCGAGATCAGTCGTGAAGCGTCGAGGACCTCGTTCGCCGGCATCTCGACGGAGCGCCCCACGTTGACTTGCCCGTGGTCGGAGGTGACGACCAGGCAGGCACCGGCGGGAAGGACGTCGATCAGATCGGCGACCATGCGGTCCACGAATCGAAGCTCGGCGTCGTAGTGCTCGCCTATGCCGTGCTCGTGGGCGACCTTGTCGAGGCCGTCGTAATAGGCCTCGATGAAAGGCGTGTTCTCCCTTAAGAGGCGGCGCACCTCGACCACCAATGTCGAAGGAACCTGCCACCCGACGAGGCGCGCTCCGTCGAGGTGGGCCGCAGTGAAGCCGGTGGCCCGGAACTCCGAGCGGGTCACCTCGGTTGTCTCGTACCCACCGAAAGCCGGATGGGGCTGGAACTCTCTCGGCCGGATCGTCGTCCTGGCGTCCCCACGCCCTGTTCTCCATTTCAAGACATTGAGAATTTCCGTGTCCTCGACAGCCAGGCGGTAGCCGACCACGCCGTGCTCCGCGGGCACCAGTCCGGTCGATATGGAGGTGAGGCACGTTGCGGTGGTAGTCGGCGCGACCGAGGTGATCTTCCCGCCGGCGCCTCCGGTGAGGGTCGGAGCAAGCGCAGGATCATTTTGAAGCTGCTCCCACCCGAGCCCGTCTAGAACCAGAAGGACTACCTGCGAGGCGTCTCGGGCTGGAGCAGGCACCCAGTCGGGAATCTCGCCACTCCCACCTTCTGTTCCCCCGTTTCCACCGGCTGCGCCTCCGTTTCCACCCGCTGCGGTTGCTGCTCCCGGGACCCGCGGGTACGAGCCGCAGACGATGCGGAGCAGGGCCCGAGTGACTGAGGCGATACACGCCCCCCCGTACGCGGGGAGCACCGGTTGGCTGATGGCGTCGGATTCGACCCCCCGACCGGGAATTTCCGTGGCTGACACTTATCCGAACACTACCGACGCGGCGGCCTGGGTCGAGAACCCGAACCGCCTCTCCATACCGGTTCGGCGGATAGCATCTGCCCGTGAAGGTCTCGACTCGCGGCGACTACGCCAGCCGTGCGCTGCTGTCCCTGGCGTTGCACGCCGAGGAGACCGGACCGACCTCTGTGCGGGATATAGCGGACCGGACAGGCCTTCCGCAGCCCTATCTCGAGCAGATCCTCCTCGCCCTCAAAGGTGCGGGGCTAGTCCGCTCCAAAAGGGGTGTCGGGGGCGGGTACGTGCTCGCCAGACCCCCCAATGAGATAACCCTGGGCCAGGTGGTCTCGGCCGTCGACGGACCCATCGCCGCGGGCGACTTCGGCCGGCCGCACGAAAACGGGGCATGCGAGCACGAAGGCCAGTGTGTCCTTTTGAGCGTGTGGGAACACGTCGGCGAGCACATGCGCGAGCACCTCGACTCCTTCACGATCGCGGACATGGTCCGACAGGCGCGCGGCGCACGCGACGAAGCGCCTGTGCTCAGCTGAGCCAGAACTAACAACATGACGGCCGCCTGGAGGGGCGTGGTCCTCGCGGTCGGGATATTGGTCCTCGTCGGCGACCTTTGGGACATCCTTCGTTCGCTCGTCGTCCCGAGGTCCTGGAGCCACGGTCCGATAGTCGCCACGATCGTCGTACTGCGTGGACTCGGTCGCTCCCCCATCGAACGGATCAAGGATTTCGAGCGTAAGGACCGGCTGATCGCCGGATACGAGGCCATTCTCACCATCGTCCGGCTGGGCCTGTGGCTCGGCATCGCGCTGATCGGCTACGCACTCGTGTTCTGGGGGACAGCGACAATCGGCTTCACCCAGGCGTTCATCAGAAGCGGCTCCTACGTCTTCACGCTTGGGTTCGCCACTCCGAACGGGGCGGGCCCATCTGCAGTCGCATTCCTGGCTGCCGCTACGGGACTCGTGATCGTGGCGCTTCAGATCGCCTACCTGCCGGCGCTCTATGACGCTTTCAACCGGCGCGAAACGCTCGTCTCAATGCTGGAGAGCAGGGCCGCGTCGCCGGCCTGGGGGCCCGAGCTGCTAGCCCGACATCACCTGATCGGGCTCGAAAGCGAACTGGCAAGCCTCTACGCGGATTGGGAGCGCTGGTCGGCTGACGTGGCCGAAAGCCACACCACGTACCCGTCGCTCCTGCACCTCCGATCGCCGCACCCGACGAACTCGTGGATCGTGAGCCTCGTCGCCATCTGCGACGCCGCAGCGCTGCAACTATCGCTCCAGCCGAGCACTGCGCCAGGAAGTGCGCGCATGTGCGTGCGGATGGGATTTTCGGCGCTTCGAGACATCGCCACCCTCCAACGCATCTCGTTCGATCCCGACCCGATGCCTGACGCACCTCTCAAGCTCACCTATGAACAGTTCGTGGAAGGGGTGAAGCACATCTCTGATGTGGGCGTCGATCTCGAGCGGTCGGCTGAAGAGGCGTGGCCCCACTTCAGGGGTTGGCGGGTGAACTACGAGGGGATCGCATACGAGCTCGCCCGCCGGCTGTCGGCGCCGCCCGCTCCTTGGACAGGCCCACGCGAGCATGGTGGTCCACCGATCGCCCCACGCCGGCCTGTCGATCGCAAGCCCAACTCGCGAACCATCTGAACTCTGACGAATCCGGGTCCGGCCCGAGCGGCTCGAGTCAGACCGGGCGGCGTCAAGGGGTAGGCGGATCGGAACAGGCGGGTGCGCTCAGAACAGATCGGAACTCCCGTCGTTCCAAACTTCGATGACCGGAGTCTCTCGTTCCCATCCGAGGACGCTGACAGTCGCCGGAGACAGCGCCAACGACTGGCCCGCCGTTGGACCGAGCCCGACCCATCGCGCTGCTATCACCCGGAAAATGTGCGCATGGGCGAATGCCAGAACGTCGCCGGCGCCTCCTCGCACCTGTGCGATCACGCGGTCCGCCCTGTCTCGGACCTGGTCGATGGTCTCTCCACCGATCACGCCGTCCGCCCAGATATTCCATCCGGGGATCTGTTCGCGGATCTCTGCGGTGGTCCGGCCCTCCATCTCGCCGTAGTTCCATTCGCGGAGGTCGTCACAGATCTTCGCAATTCCGCCGAAACCGGCTAGTTCACATGTGACGCGGGCGCGCTCCAGCGGGCTGGTCAGGACCTGGCGGAAGTCGTGGCCGGCGAGCCGCTTCCCCACGTCGATCGCCTGCTGCACCCCTTGGGGGTCGAGCGGGAGATCGGTCCAACCTGTATGTCGCCGACTGGTGCTCCATTCGGTGGCGCCGTGCCGAACCGCTATAAGCCGGGGCTGGCGGTCGTTTTGGCTGCTCAGAGTGCCTGTCACGTCCATTATCCGACCATTCATGGGTGAGCCATGGCAAGCTCACTGCTCCCTCACAGCGGCCGGCTCGAATATTGAGACGTGCAACGACCGCGCAGGGTTCACAGACGGACACACCCGGAAATCGAGTCCCATTTGCGAAAAGTTGGTCGATCGACAGATTGTCAACGGGTAGTGCCAGCAGTAAGTGGAATGGAGCCGATTCGTTAGGTGTTCAAGTCTGTGGCGCAGCAGTTGGGGTTAGAGCCCAGAAAGCTGCGACAGCAAGTAGTGATGAAAGAACTACGAGCTGGACAGACGACTAGCGACATACCGAGAAACGAACGACGGAGATTTGAATGATGGCCAACCGCAGCGGAAGCCTCGATGGCATCCGGTTGTTCCTCGACGACTTGGACCGGCATCCCCTTCCGGACCCGGACGAGCAGGTCGAGTTGGCTAAGCGCGTCGCGGCAGGTGACGTAGAAGCACGTCAGCAGATGATTGCCGCGAACTTGCGCCTAGTAGTCCACTGGGCACGCCGGTACCAGGACCGCGGTGTCGATTTTGCCGACCTGGTACAAGAGGGCACCTTCGGTTTGATGCGTGCAGTCGACAAGTTCGACTGGCGCCGGGGGTTCAGGTTCTCGACCTACGCGACGTGGTGGATCCGCCAAGCGCTCCAGCGCGCCGTCCAGCAGCAGTCGGGAACCATCAGGGTGCCGATGGAGGTAGCAGAGCAGATCCAGCGCGTGGAGCGCGTGACCTCAGAGCTGACCGCCGAGTTCCGCAGGGAGCCCACTCCTGAAGAGATTGCCGACGCGGCAGCGGTGACGGTCGATGATCTTCCCGCTCTGGCCCAGGTCTCGAGGGTAGTTGCGAGTCTGGACCAGCCCGCGGGCATAGACGGCAACACGCCGCTCGGGGATCTGGTCGGGGTCGACGACGACCCGTTCGAGGAAGAGGTCGAACGAGCGATGGTGCTCGACCGTGTCCGTCAGGCCGTGGACGCTCTCGAAGGTCTGGAGCGGCAGGTCGTAAGGATCCGGTTCGGACTCGATGGGGACGCTCCAGCGTCTCTTCAGACGACCGCCTCGCGCCTCGGCATCGGAGTACGCCGAGCCAGGCAGGCCGAGACCCGGGCCTTGCAACAGCTCGGCGAGCTCGGAGAGCTCGAAGCCGCTTACCGCGCCGCCTGATCGGCGCGGCGCCTCGCCTCCAGGACCGATTCAAGGTCCGGAGGCAGGGGCGAGGTCCAGCTCATATTCCCACCCTCGGGGTGTTCGATCGTGAGCTTGTGAGCATGAAGAAACAGACGCCCCGGCTCAATACGCGTATCGGTGCCTGACATGATCGGCATAGTTCGCGACTTTTCGCCGTAACGGTCGTCGCCACCAACGGGGTGTCCGATAGACGCCATGTGGACTCTCACTTGGTGGGTCCTGCCTGTCTCGAGAGTGGCCTCGACGAGTGTCGAAGAGGGTGATCCCTCGAACCGCTCTATGACCCGGTATGCGGTCCTCGCCGGCTTGCCCCTCGGTGTAACCGCCATTCGCGTTGCCACGCGGGCGGATCTGCCCACAGGAGCGTCCACTACTCCTTTTTCGTGGACCACATCACCCGCCACCAGTGCGATGTAGACGCGGCCTGCTGTTCTCGTCCTGAGTTGCTCGGTCAAAGAGCGCACCGCCTCTGGCGTTCTTGCCACCACCATCAAACCCGACGTCCCTTTGTCGAGGCGATGGACGATCCCGGCCCTACCCCGTTCTGAGACGTCTCCGTCTACGAGAGATTCGAGGTCCGGAAACCGGGCGAGCAGGCCGTCAGCGAGGGTTCCCCCTCTATGACCGGCACCATGATGGACCACCAGGTTGGGGGGTTTGTCGACGATGATCACCTGGTCGTCCGAATGGACGACGGTAAATGCGATCTCCTCCGGGCCGGAACCTTGTTCTGCTCCCGTCTTGGTCCCCACGCCTGATCCGGGACCCTGTGGCAGCTCGCCGGATTCCGAGAGCACGTCGGCGAGCACATCGTCGGCCACTGCAAGTCGCTCCCCGGTGCGGACCTTCCGGCTCCGCTGGCGCACCTGGCGACCGTCGACGGTCACACCACCGGCCGCAACGAGAGACGAGGCGATCCGTCGCGACATTCCGGTCACAGTCGAGATGGCCCTGTCTACGCGTTCACCGTCGAGAGAGGAGGGAACAACGACCAGATCGGATTGACCTGAGTCGGTTCCCATCAGGCCGGTGCTTCTGCGGCATCGCCAGAAGTCGCCTTGTGGTCGGGAGTCGCTTCTCCGGCACCGTCAGTGAAAGCACCTGGGGTGTTACCGCCCGGATCATTGCTCTCCATCAGATCTGGATCCTCTCGACCGGTGGCACCCGCCGGATCCTTCAACTTGTCGGGAACGGTCCGCGCCGGAGCGGCGCGAAACAGCAGTATGGCAAGGAGGATCCCCCCAACGACGACGCAACTGTCCGCCACGTTGAAGGTCGGCCAGAAGTGAAACGCGATGAAGTCGACCACTCCTCCGCGGTGCGATCGGAAGAGCCTGTCCGAAAGGTTGCCGATGGCACCACCGACAACGAGACCAAGGGCGACGGAGATGGCAGCGGATCCGGCGTGCCTGGCCGCCACAAGCAGCACACAGACAACGACGATCGCAACGGCTCCGATGACCGGCGCCCAACCCTGGGCCACGCTGAATGCCGCACCCGAGTTGTACTGAAGGACGAAATCCAGCTTCCAGAAGACGTGGATGCTGCCGTGTGACAGTCGCGACACCGCCCACGACTTCGTCGCCTGGTCAGCCGCGACGACGATCGCCGCCACGGCGGCGGTGAGAAGGAGCCTGCGTGAGGCGGTGCCTCGCGTTTCAGGTCCGCTCAGCGGCGGTGGAGTCCTCCGCTCTTGCACGCCACGCACAGTCGCACATAAGGCAGAGCTTTGAGACGCGCTTTGGGGATCGGCTGGTAGCAGCTTTCGCATCGTCCGTACGTTTTGTCGTCGATGGCCTCGAGAGCGATGTCTATCTCGGCGATCGTCGCCTGCGCTTGCGCGGCAAGCGTGAGGTCCCTTTCGCGGTCGACTGCGATCGTCCCCCCTTCGCCCGACTCCTCGTCGAACTGGACGTCTCCGGGCTCGCGCTCGAGTGCCAACGATTCTGCCTCGGCGCGGAGGTCGGTCATCTGGCCCTGATAGGTGGCTCGTTCCTCCAGGAGCAGCAACCGCTGTTCCTCGAGGAATTTCTCCTCCCCGGCGTACGGGCCCGGGGTCCCCTTGGGAGGCGCCAGCGCCTTGACAGGACCCCGCGAGGGTCGTGCGAGTTTCGAGGTTGTCGCCGATCCAGTTGATGGTTCTGCAGCGACAGGTGCCACAGTCGACTCAGCGACGTCAGAAGTTGCAGGCAAAGCGCCCTCCGTTGGAGAGGCCGCGGCTTCGGGGGACTTGGTCGTATCCGAGGCAGCGGCCGTGGTTGATGCAGGGGCAGCAGCTTGCTTAGACGAAGAAGCGATCGCCTCTTTGGCCTCGCCGTCAGACGCAGCTGTGGCCTTTGTGGACTTGGTCGCCTTCGACGGCTGCGCCTTCGTCCCGGCCGGAACCGACTTGGCCGCGGGCTTCGAGGCAACCTTCTTGGCTGCCGCTGCGGGTGCAGGGGCGGCCTTTGTCGGAGACGCCTTGGTCGGAGGCGAGCTCGTCTTTTTGGCCGGAGGCCTCGTTGAGGCGGCGGTCTGCTTTTCGGCCTTCGTCTTCACTGCTTTGGGTTTCTCTCCTGTTCTTGCTTTCTCGCCTGTTCCTGCCTTGCTGGCAGGCTTCGGCTTTTCGACCACCTTGGTCTTTTCGGCGGCCTTTGCTATGTCAGCGGTCTTGGCCTTTTCGGCCTTCGACTTGTCGGTCTTGAGCTTCTCTGCACTCGAGGTTCGTTTGGTCGCAGAGTTGGCAGACGACGAAGCAGGTCGCGATGGCGACTTTGCGGCGGCCTGCTTGCTCACCGGTGCGGCCGTTTTGGCCACGGCGGTCTTTTTCGCTGGTGCTGCTTTCGTCGTGATCGAGCCTTTCTTGGCCGGAGCCTTTTTGGCGCTCGTGCGTGAAACTGTCGCCTTCGCCGGCGTTTTGGGCGCGCCGGACTTGGCGCTCGTCGGACGAGCAGGGGTCACTGTGCGCTCCTGCCTAGCTTCGAAATGTGCAAGAGATTCCCCGTCATCGAGTGCTCACCACCGTTCAGAGTCCACCCGTCGCAAGAAGGTGGGCGACCATAGCGTCGCCGTGCACGGCGAGCAACAGCAGAGGTGGAACAGCGAACCGCTCGGGGTTGTTCCCACCTTTCGGAGATATTGCTCCGTGCCGATCTTGGAAACCCCTGAATCCCCATATTCTCCTGGTCACCCCTGTTCAGCTGTGCCCCCTGCGCCCGCGAACCTGTCCCATTTACAGAGGCCGAACGTGTCACGTACCCGTCCCAGACCCGCCTACTCTTAAGCATGACCGACCCCGCGCCTTATCCCGAGGTGCCGAGCAAGCCCGAATTCCCCGCCCTCGAGGAGCGCATACTCGCGTTTTGGGCAGAGGACGGCACTTTTGCGGCGTCCGTCGAGGCGCGCCCGCGAGACGACGAATACGTCTTTTATGACGGGCCGCCCTTCGCCAACGGACTCCCTCACTACGGACATCTCCTGACCGGTTTCGTCAAGGACGCCATCCCGCGGTACCAGACCATGCAGGGCAAGCGGGTGGAGAGGCGGTTCGGTTGGGACTGCCATGGCCTTCCCGCCGAGATGGAAGCCGAGAAAGAGCTCGAGATGTCCGGCCGCGCCCGGATCATCGAGTACGGGATCGCCAAGTTCAACGACTACTGCCGGGCACTCGTCCAGCGGACCACTGACTCGTGGGAGCACTACGTAACCCGCCAGGCACGCTGGGTGGACTTCGGCCGCTCCTACAGAACCATGGACCTCTCGTTCATGGAGAGCGTCATGTGGGCGTTCAAGCAGCTCCACGAGAAGGGACTTGTCTACGAGGGAGAACGGGTCCTCCCATATTGCTGGGAATGCGAGACGCCGCTTTCGAATTTCGAGACCCGTCAGGACGACGCATATCGACCGCGCGAAGACGAGGTCGTCACGGTTTCGTTCAGGCTCGACCCGCTCGAGGACGCCGGCCACGCCGGCTCGGATCTGGTTGACGGGCCGCTTCATCTGTTGGTTTGGACCACCACGCCGTGGACCCTGCCGTCGAACCTGGCCATAGCGGTCGGACCAGATATCACTTACGGCGTCTACGAGTTAGCCGGAGACCTCGTGGTGGTCGCGGAATCGCGTGCCGGTGCCTACAGCAAGCTGCTCGGTGATCAGGAGCCACTAAAGAAGTTGACCGGCGATCAGCTCGTGGGACGCACCTACAACCCTCTGTTCGATTTCTTCGCTGGTCACAAGAACGCGTTTCGCGTCCTCGCGGGGGATTTTGTGGCCACCGACGAGGGGACGGGAATCGTCCACATGGCGCCGGGCTTCGGTGAAGAGGACTACGAACTTTGTACTGCCAATGGCATTGCCGTCGTGTGCCCCGTCGACAGCCAGGCTCGTTTCACGGCGGAGGTTCCTCCCTACGCGGGCCGCAACGTGTTCGCGGCGAACTCAGCCATACGACACGACCTAAAGGAGATGGGGGTTCTCGTCACGAGCGAGAGCTACACCCACAGCTACCCACACTGCTGGAGGACCGATACCCCTCTCATCTACAAAGCGGTCGACTCGTGGTTCGTGAAAGTCACCGCGTTCAGGGATCGGATGAGCGAGCTCAATGAGCGGATCAACTGGATACCCGCCCACGTAAAAGAAGGGGCTTTCGGAAAATGGGTGGAGCAGGCTCGCGACTGGTCGATCAGCCGTAATCGCTTCTGGGGAGCACCCATCCCTGTCTGGGAGTCTGACGATCCGCGTTATCCACGGCTGGACGTGTACGGCAGTTTGGACGAGCTCGAACGAGACTTCGGAGTCAGGCCGACCGACCTTCACCGGCCTGCCATCGACGAGCTCGTGAGACCGAATCCGGACGACCCGACCGGCAAGTCGATGATGAGACGAACATCGGATGTTCTGGATTGCTGGTTCGAGTCGGGGTCTATGCCGTTCGCCCAGGTCCATTACCCCGTCGAGAACGAAAAATGGTTCGAGGAGCATTTTCCGGCTGACTTCATCGTCGAATACGTGGGTCAGACCCGTGGCTGGTTCTACACGATGCACGTCCTTTCGACGGCGCTTTTCGACCGTCCACCCTTCGAGAATTGTGTTGCGCACGGCATCATCCTCGGAGACGACGGACGCAAGATGTCCAAGCACCTCGGCAATTACCCCGACCCCGAGATGGTCTTCGATCGTTGGGGCGCAGACGCCATGCGATGGTTCCTGCTCTCCTCATCGGTGCTGAGGGGACAAGACCTGGTGGTTCACGCACGGGGCATCGAAGAGACGGTCCGCCACGTCCTGAACCCCATATGGAACACGTGGTACTTCTTGTCGCTCTACGCGAACGTCGATCAGATACGCGGCGAGCTCCGCAAAGATGCAACCGGCGTCTTGGACCGATACATGCTCGCCAGGACGGCCTTGCTCGTCGAAGAAACGACGCGCTACATGGACGGCTACGACCTGTACGGAGCGTGCAGCTCGGTCCTGTCGTACCTCGACGCCATGACGAACTGGTACGTGCGCAGGAGCCGCGATCGCTTCTGGAAGTCACGTGACGGGTCCGATGAGGTCGAGCAGGACAAGCACGACGCGTACGACACCCTGACCACGGCGCTTCACACTCTGTGCCGCGTGACGGCTCCCTTGCTCCCGCTCCTCTCGGAGACGGTCTACAAAGGTTTGACCGGCGAAAGAAGCGTCCATCTCGCCGATTGGCCGAAGCCCGACGAGCTTCGGACGGATCCCGAGCTCGTATCGGCGATGGAGCTGGTCCGTGACGTCTGCTCAGCCACGCACGCACTGAGGAAGGCGTCGGGCAAAAGGCTCCGACTCCCCCTCAGGACCCTTACCGTCTCGGGTCCCAGGTCCGACGAGTTGAAGGACTACGTCGACATCATCTCCGACGAGGTGAACGTCAAGGAGGTCATCCTCACGACCGACGTGGAGGGCATAGCGAACGAAGTGCTGACGGTGGTCCCTGCGGCGATAGGACCGCGCCTCGGTGCGGACACCCAAAAGGTCATCGGAGCGGTGAAACGTGGCGAATGGGCCAGGACAGCCGACGGATCGGTAGAGGCCGCAGGGGTCGTGTTGGAAGACGACGAGTACACGCTCGTGCTGCAACCTGTCGACGAACACAGCTCCAAGGCGCTACCCAACCGTGCGGGTGTCATAAGCCTTGATCTCGAGACCGATGAGGATCTCGAGCGCGAAGGCCTGGCCCGTGATCTGGTGCGGTTGGTTCAGGCGGCGCGACGCGACGCCGGGTTGCATATCTCGGATCGCATCAACCTGAAGCTCGTGCTCACCGCGGACATGGCTGAAGGTGCCGAAGCCCACCGCGCCTGGGTGATGGAGCAGACCCTCGCAACGTCGATGTCGATCGAGATCGGCACGACCAACGACATCCAGCTGACTGTCGCAAGCTAACCCAGGAATTAAGCGAACCCTCAGTCCACGGCTGCCGGTTCCCCGACTGCCCTTTTGTCCCGGACGGCGTGGCTTCTAAGAATTCAGCTCAGCGAGCTCCGGTTTCAGCCTGGTGGGTGTCGCGCCCAGGGGCGAACATCTGTCGCTGGTGGGAAGGAGTGGACCTGTCGGGAACGATGCGGTCCTCACCCGCTGTTTCCGTTCTGGCCACCGAAAAGGTGCCAGAGGAGGACGCTTCAAAGCCGTCATCGGAGTCAGCGCCGGAAGACGTGTGGATCAGCTCCGTCGGAGGACCGATGTCACCAGGGTCTTCGCTTTCCGTGCGAGACGATCCAGCGAGGATTCCTGCTCCGCCGTTCGAGCTTCTCTGTCCCGTTGACGTACTGCCGAGCCGATCGCCGCCAAAGCGATCCGCAACTGGAGCGTCGTCACGGGCGGTAGCGTCCCCGGAGCCTTGCTTTTCTGTTTTGCGGTCGAACGATGGCGGGGCTTCTGTTCGCTCGGCCCCGGGAAACGGATTGCGCGGAGCGCTGCCTCCTTTGTCCGCTTCGGTTGTGCTGGTGCCGCTTGCAGAACCTGACTGCGGCGGCTGCACGTGCTCGTCGACCCAGGCGAGCATTTCGGTGAGGGCGGTCCTGATGCGTGACCTTTCGACTTCGAGATGCTTCGCGATCGTCTCCACGTCGGCCACGAGCTCGGTTCGATGCGAGTCGAGCCTCTTCACCTCGTCACGGAGGTTCCGCTCGGCCTCTTCAGTCATGGCTCGTACGTGTTCTTCTGCATCGCCGACGATGTTCCGCGCACGCACTTCGGCTTCAGAGACGAGCGCCCGGGCTTCTGTCTCTGCTTCTGCCCTCGTCTGGTCGACGAACTTCTGAGCCAGCAGAAGCGTCCGCTGAAGCGAGTCGTCTGCGGGGACCTCGGATGTCCGCTCGGGCTGGGGCTGAAGCGGGGGTGCGGCGGCCGATTGTTGGGCTGCCTGAGCCTGGGCCCGGCGCGCCTGTTCGAGCTGAGTCTCCAGTACCGAGACGCGCTCGAGCGCCTGCTTCATTCGATCGGCCGAAAGCCGCATCTGCTCTTGAAGCTCTTCCGCCTCTACGGCGACGCGTTCGAGGTACTCATCGACATCGTCCATGTGGTAGCCCCGGATCGTCGTGCGGAACTCGACGGTGCGGAGGCTGTCGATGCTCGGCTTGGCGTTGGCCTTCTGACCGTTCGCCTTGTCGTTGACTGGGGGGCTGTCCATGCGTGGATGCTACCGAAGCCTCCGGGGGCGTCGGTGGACGCCTGGCACAGATTCTCAGGCCACCCGTTCGATTATCGGGACCACGATGATCTGGAGGCCGAGGAAGACGATTATGAACGAGAGGTCGATGGGGATCGAGGTCTGCGGGAGGAGCCTCCTCACCGGAGCGAGGACCGGCTCTATGACGCGCCCGAGCGCCCATCGAAAGCGGGCCACGGCAGACCCCGGATCGACCGGGAACCAGCTCAAGATGGCGTAAATGATCATGATGAGCAGGTAGAGCTCGACCAGCGAGACAAGTGCGGTCCTGAGGGGATCGCCTCCCTGCAACCCGAGAATGGCGATCGGCAGATCCCGGGATCTGGATAAGGACACGATCAGGAAATAGCCGTGTTCAGAGCGTTGACGGTCGGCACGATCGCGGAAGGGAGAGTCATCGAGTCGCCGGCTCTACGCCAGGCGCTTGCGATCAGACCCGAACAAGCCCGTTCTCTTGGAGGCGCTGACGCTCCTCGGCAGAGACGCGGACGTTTTGTGGGGTTACGAGGAATACCTTGTCCGCCACACGCTCCATCTTCCCGCCGATCGCGTATGCCACCCCGCTGCAGAAGTCGATGATCCTGCGCATCAGGTCGCGATCCGCCAGCTGAAGATTGACGATCACAGGCTGCCCGTTGACCAGCCGATCGGCGATCGTCTTTCCATCGGTGAATTCGGTAGGAGCTACCACTGCCACTTTTGCGCTACTCGAAGCCGACTCAGCGGGCACAGGCCTCACAACGGCGGGACGAGGGGATACGACCGGCTGGCTCGCGCCAAGCTCCTGGGGAGTCAGTGTGCGAATGGTTGCGCCAGACGACACGGCAACCGGCTCGTCGGTTTCTTCAGCAACCACGCGGGAGGTCTGGCGGGTCGGCTGTGCACTCCAGTGCGGTTCGAACCCGTCAGCGTCGTCGTACTCGTCGTCCACGAGCCCTAGGTAGACCATTACCTTCTTGAAAGCACGCGCCATATCGCCTCCTTTTGACAGCGTAACGGCTCAAGCCGCTTCAAAGTGGAATCCCGCAATCCGGGCTGTTACCGCTGTTCTCATGTGTGGAATTTGTAGCCCCTAGCAGGGCCGTCAGGGAGTCTTCGTCCCTGTTTCTCCAAGACAAATGATTACCCCGTCCAAAGAATCAATACCCCTGTGCATTTGTGCGGGGGCCGAACAACGCACGCCCCACCCGCAACATGGTGGTCCCAGCTGCCACCGCCGGCTGCAGGTCCTCGGTCATGCCCATGGAGATCTCCCCGAGGTCGAGGTCCCTGGCGAGCCCGGCTACCGTCTCGAACGCGGAGACGGTTTCGGTTTCGGGGACCTGCGGGCCTGGCCCGATCGTCATCAGCCCCCTCACCCTGAGCCCGGCTTCGCCCGCGGTCGAGACGAGCCGTGGTGCGTCAGCGGGGCTACATCCGTTTCGGTCCGGTCGGCCGGTCGTGTCGACCTGTATGAACACGGCGACTCCGGGCGCGAGCTCGGCCAGTGACGAGATCTCTTCGCTCCGCGAGACGGTCTGCCAGCAGTCGACCACCGTGGCCAGTGCCTTGATCCTGCGTCGTTGGATCGCTCCGATCATGTGCAGGGTGACACCGGGCGAATCCGCTGCTGATGCCTTGGAAAGAAGCTCCTGCGGGTAGTTCTCACCTACATCGGTCATCCCCGCCTCGATAGCGGCGCGGATAGCCGATTGGTCGAATCCTTTCGTCACCGCCACGACTCGAACCGCTTCGGGATCGCCGCCGGCGTCCTTGATCCGGGTCCGTATCGCCTGCAGCCGTTCGACCACCACCTCGACGGGAGGAGCCGCCAAAAGAACCGGGTCGGCGCTCGGCGTCACTTGTCGCGCCATACGTAGAGGGCCTGTCTCTCCACGTCTTTCCGGGCGCGAGCCGAGAACCATCCGTTGCCGCACGAGGTGCAAGGGATCTCGGCCGGGATGACCTCGGCGTTCACCTTCTCCAGGACCCGACGCGCAGCCAGACGGATATCGAGCGACGGGTGACCCGACGTCGTGATTGCACGCAGACCGGTGCCGAGCTCGGACTCGACGGCGGAAAGGTCGTCCGGCGAGAACTCGTAGCAGCAGGGGCCGATGCACGGGCCGAAGCTCGCCACGATCTTCGAAGCCCCGCTCGAGCGCATCACCGAGGCGGCATTTCCGATCACGCCGCGAACGAGGCCCCGCCAGCCGGCATGCACGGCGGCACGAATTCCTTCGGGCGAACCCATCGCTACCGAGACGCAGTCGGCGGTGAGCACGGCCGGGCACGACAACTCGTCGGTGGCCACAACCCCGTCCGCCTCGGCAGTTTCTGCACCATCGCCGGTGCCAACCGAGATGTCGGTGCCGACCGAAATGATCGCGCTCCCATGCACCTGGATGGCGCCTGCGACACGCAAACTGTGAGGAACGGGAGAAGGTGCAGACCCCGTCGCCCCCTGGACGATCCCGCGCTGGTCACCTTCGGAAACGCCGGTCCAGAAGGCAAGAACCGGAGTGCCCAAAAGACGCACCGGTCCTGCAGTCACGATGGGAGAAAGGCGGTGGTCGCTCATCTGGATTCACCGAGCCGCTCGGCGGCCGGTTGTGGTTGCTCGGGGTATCCCCCGGCGTGCGTCGTCGTTATTTGAGGAACGACGGTACGTCGAATTCGTCGTCGCCGAGATCCAGATCCCCGTCGTCCTCGGGGGTGGCGAAGATGTCTTCGCGCACAGGGTCGCCGAGCACGAGGCTCCGTCCCTCAGAGGGACCACCGCGCTGCGGTGCGGTTGCAGATCCGCGCGACTCCTCCCAGCGCTCGAAACCGGCTGCGATGACGGTCACCCTCACGTTCTCAGCCATCTCTTCTTCGATGACCGTCCCGAAGATGATGTTGGCGTCCGGATGTGCAACGCCGTGGATGATCTCCATGGCCTCGTTGACCTCGAACAGGCCGAGCTCGGGACCACCGGCGATGTTGACCAGGATGCCGCGTGCGCCTTCGATGGAGTTCTCGAGCAGGGGCGACGTGATCGCGGCACGTGCTGCGTTCACCGACCTGCCGTCCCCGTTCGCGTTGCCGATCCCCATGATCGCGGTACCGGAGTTTTCGAGGACCATCCTCACGTCGGCGAAGTCCGTGTTGATCTGGCCCGGGATCGTGATCAGGTCGGTAATGCCCTGTACTCCTTGAAGGAGGACCTCGTCTGCGAGCTTGAACGCGTTCACCATCGACATCCGCTCGTTCGACACGGTCAGCAACCGGTCGTTCGGGATGATGATGATCGCGTCGACCTCTTCTTTCAGGTTCTGGATGCCCTGCTCGGCCTGGACCGAACGTCTGCGACCCTCGAAGGTGAATGGCCGGGTAACGACGGCGATTGTCAGTGCCCCGAGGCTCTTGGCGATCTCGGCGACAACGGGAGCTGCCCCCGTTCCGGTCCCACCGCCTTTTCCAGCGGTGATGAACACCATGTCCGCACCGCGAAGGGCTTCTTCGATGTCGGCTCTGTGCTCCTCCGCGGCGGCACGACCGACGGCAGGGTCGCTGCCTGCACCGAGCCCACGTGTGAGCTGGCGGCCGATGTCGAGCTTCAGATCGGCATCGCTCATCAGAAGCGCCTGCGCGTCAGTGTTCGCGGCGATGAACTCGACGCCCTTCAGGCCCGCCTCGATCATGCGATTGACCGCGTTGACACCACCGCCGCCAACACCGACGACCTTGATCACGGCGAAGTAGTTGCTTTGTATTGGACCTGTCATCGACACCCCTCGTCCGGACCCTGGCTATGGGTGCGGACGGAGTCTTCATGGCACACGAGCTTTGGTGCACCCTGGACCCACCGCGGCCCTCTCACCCTCGACCAGACCTCGAACCATGCCCGGGGTGAAGGCAGACAACCCTACGGCCACGTTCGCGAACGGTCAAGAAGCGCTGAAGGGTCGCGTCACCTGTTCTGGGCATCGAAGAGCCGTTCATGCGCGCCATCCATTCGCGTGATCCGAGACCTTTCACGAAGAAACAGTAGGTTCCTCGGGCACGGTGACATCAATAACGTCACCACTTTGTAACGAAGCGCCGGTGAGGACGCTCTCCAAGGCCTCAAACTTCGCCGGAAGCTCCACGGGCGCTCCGATGACCACTGAAAGGCCGCCGCTAAGACCCAGGGTGACCGTGTCATCATCGCCTTCTGCGTCGATCGTTTGACCCGCCGCGACAGACCCCGCCCCGACGGACCCGGAGTCGGCTGATCCTGAGTCGGCTGATCCTGAGTCGACCGATCCTGAGCCATCGGAAACATCAACCGACTCCACACGTAGAGCGAGAGTGGCCGGAATCGACGTCGCCACGTCCACTCCCCACTGGTCGCTCGTGGGCAACTGCGTTCCTGGCGGACCCACCCGGGTCGGCACGACCACGGTGACGAGACCAGCGGGTTCGTCGGCCACGTCGGCGAGAACCCGTCCCGTCCGGTCGACGATGTCCCAGGAAGGGGAGCCTTTTTTGGCACTTCGCACTTCGAGCGCGGCCACCGGGAGACGTTCGGTCACACGGATCGTGACGGAGTCGGGCCAGTGCACCACTACAGAAGCGGTGTCTATCCACGGAAGGTGTTCGACCTCGTGGGCCGCTGCCAGCGCATTGATGTCAACCAGTGGCGGCCGGGCTGACAGCCCTGCTGCTTGGACGACTTGTCCAGCGGGCGTCTCCACCGCTCCGACCACCTGAACATGCTTCGCAGAGAAGAGCTCCGAGTGAATGGCGATCACCCCCACCAGTGCCAGCACGCAGACGATGAAAAGAGCCACAACAGCCTTCAGCCTGCGGCGGCCGTTCGCCCGGGTCACCTCGACCCTCCGCTGCCACATGCGGGGGTCCATGGCCGGACGCAGGTCTGTGATCTCGTCTGAGATGGTCAACTCGAATTCCCTTCCGAGTTTGCTCCTCGATCGCCTTCGCGGCGTGGATCCACGTCCGTCAGCGAACCCACGGGTCCAGGTCCCGAGCCATGACGAGGTCCAGGACTAGACCCAGAGTCTGACCCTGAAGTAGAGGTTGAGGGCTCGAACATCGGAAGCCTCTCCCCCGCGAACCCGATCATCCGAAGCTCGGGAACGAGCTCGATCCCGAATCGGCCCGCGACAGTGTTTCTAACCTTCTCTATGAGCGCCCTGACGTCTTCAGCGGAGCCATGTCTGTCGGCCTGAAAGAAATTGGCATGCTTGGGCGATACCGCGGCGGTACCGATCCGACTGCCCTTCAGGCCGGCTGCGTCGATCAGGCGTCCTGCAGAGTCGTGCTGCGGGTTGGTGAAGACCGAACCGGCGTTGGAGCCACCGGGCTGGTTTGTCTTGCGCCACCTGACTATCTCCCCCACCCGTTCGAGCGCCTCGGCGGGGTCCACCCTCTGAAGCCGGATCTCCGCCCGCGTGACGACGTCATTCGAAGCCAGCGAGCTGTGCCGGTAGCCCGTCTCGAGCTCGGCGACGCTTCGGGACGAAACGTCCCCGGTACACAGATCGAAAACCGAAGCCACGGTGAGAACGTCAGCCATTTCCGACCCGTGGCCCCCCGCGTTCATCCTGACTGCCCCACCGACCGACCCCGGTATGCCGACCGCCCATTCGAAGCCGCCCAGGCCCTCTGTCGCCGATTGCCTGGCGAGCGCCTGCATGCCGGTGGCTCCGCCCGCACGAACCGTGGTGCCGGCTATCTCGACCGAATCGAACTCGCCGACCAGGACGAGAACGACCCCCGGAAAACCGGCGTCGCTCACGAGCATGTTGGATCCCTTGCCCAACACGAGCAGCGGAACCCCCTTGCCGGTACGGAAGGTGGCCTCGACCAGAGCCCCTTGGACTTCCTCCAACGCGGCGGTGCTTTCGACCTCGACGAGCAACGACGCGTTGCCACCCACCCGGTACGTCGTGCGGGCGCCCAAGGGGGTGTCACGAAATACGCGCAGCACCGCGCCGCCGGGATCGTGTGAACCAAGAGAATTGCCGATCGCCTCGATCGCCGTCGAGAAGTCGGCGAAAGCCGAAACGTCAGAGCCCATCGGGGTCCCGATCGATCCGATCACCAATCCGGCGAATCGAGAAGCTCGTCGGAAAGGCTGGTGAGGTCGCCCGCGCCCAAGGTCATGAAGAGGTCGCCGGGGCGAAGAAGCGAGGCCACCTCCGACGCCAAGGTCTCGCGGTCCGACACATAGACGACGGTCGAGTCGGGATGAGCAGCCGACACGGCATCGGCGATCAGCTTGCCGGTGACGCCTGGAACCGGCTGCTCTCCCGCCGGATACACGTCTGTGATGAGCACTACGTCCGCCCCCACGAAGGAATCAGTGAACTGCTCCCACAGTGCGGCCGTCCTCGAATAACGGTGGGGCTGGAACACCGCGACGACCCGACCATCGCTATTGACCGAGCGCGCCGCCTCTAACACCGCGCTCACCTCTGTGGGCAGGTGTGCGTAGTCGTCGACGAACCGGACGCCCCGTGACTCCCCGCGATGCTCGAACCTCCGTGCCACGCCCGCGAAGCGAGCGAACGCCCGCTCGGCCGCGTCGAACCCCACTCCTGTCACGAAGGCGGTCACGGCCGCCACGGCCGCGTTCTGCGCGAGCTTCGCTCCCGTTACCGGAAGCGACAGGCGACCCATGCGCTGTCCCCGGCGTACAAGGTCGAACGCCACACCACCTCTGCCCGCGGCGTGATTCTCGATCTGTACGTCCGCGTCGGGAGAGAACCCGACGAGCGTCGCCCCGTACCTTCGACCCACCTCGGCAGCTATGGGGTCATCGGCACTCGTCACCACCGCCTCGGAGGCCTTGGCACAGAACTGGTCGAATGCCTCCACTACCTTCTCGAAGCCGCCGTAGAAATCCAGATGATCCGGCTCGACGCTCGTTACCACGGATATCGCGGGATCGAGGGCGAGAAAAGTCTTGTCACTCTCGTCGGCCTCGACGACCAGCCAATCGCCTGAGTCCCAGACGGCGTTGGTCCCTATCTCGTTCACGTCACCGCCGATGAGAAACGACGGGTGTAGTCCCGCCTCCATTAGCACGAGGGACAGAAGAGTCGTGGTGGTCGTCTTGCCGTGAGTGCCCGAGACTGCGACCAGCTTTCTCTGGCGGGAGATCGCGGCGAGGGTCTCTGCTCTAGAGACCACCCGGATCCCGCGGCTGCGGGCCAGTTCGACCTCGTGGTTGCTCATCGGGATCGCTGTCGATATCGAGACGAGCTCGGCATCGTCCATCAGGGCACCGTCGTGTCCGACCTGAACGCGCACTCCGGAAGCACCAAGGCGGGCGAGCGCCGGTGATGCCTTCAGGTCGCTCCCCGTCACGTGATGACCCATCGCCGCGAGAACAGAGGCGATCGCACTCATCCCGGCACCGCCCACGCCGACTATATGCACCCGAACGCTTTTGGAAAGGTCGATCGGCGCGTTCACGCTGCGCTCCTGTTTCCGGCGCCACCGCTATTTCCGGCACCACGGCTACTTCCGGCGCCGCCGTGGTGCGCAAACTTCTCGGCGAGCTCGGCGACAGCCCGTGCGGCATCCGGTTTCCCGAGATCGGCCGATGCCGCGGCCATCTGCGCCAGCTTGCCGGGATCGGCCAGTATCGCGTTCAGCTCCTTTGCCAGACGGTCGGCTTCGAGATCGCGGTCTTGAACGACCACGGCCGCTCCATTTCTTTCGAGCACCTTGGCGTTGGCGTTCTGGTGGTCCCCCGGCGCGCCGGGCAGGGGAACGAGCACCGCGGGAGTGCCCGTCACGGTCAGCTCTGCAACGGTGTTTGCGCCGGCCCTGCAGACCGCCATATCGCAAGCGGTATACAACAGGTCCATCCGGTTCTCATAAGAGACCTGCACATAAGCCAACTCACCGCCAGCTGCCCCGCCGCCCGCCCGACCGCGACCAGACATCTCGCTCGCGGCGCGCGTCGCCCATTCAGAGTCTCGATTCCCGACGACGTGGTAGATCGCGACGTCTCCCCTACCTGACCATTGATCGGCCAACCCCAGGACCGCCTCATTGATCCGCTTGGCGCCCAGGGAACCGCCGAAGGCTGCAACGACGAATGCTTCAGACGGAAGTCCCAGAGCCTCCCGAGCCGCAGACCTGGCAGTGGCGTCATCGCGGGCCGAGCGGACAGCGAGTATCTCGGATCGAACGGGTGGACCCGTGACGACAGAGCGCGGCAGAGCGGTGCCGGGATACGCCACCGCAGAGGCACGGGCGATGCGCGACAGGAGACGGTTCGCAGCACCGGGGACCGCGTCCACATTCAACACGACGATGGGAACGCCGAGAATCGCTGCCGCAACGGAAGGAGCCATGCACGCATACCCACCGACCGCGACGACGACCCGTGGCCTTCGCGTGAGAACAAGGGCGACCGAGGAGACGAACGCACCGACAAGGCCCACGAGTGCGGCGAGATTCGAGGCGAATGCCGAACCCGACATGCGCCTTCTGAAGCCACGCCCACCAAGAAGTGTGACGGGAAGCTCCACCCCCGAAAGCAGCTTGGCGTCGAGCCCGCGCTTCGAACCGACCATCTCGATCGAACCGGCAGGTTTGTCCTCGAGCAGAGCACGTGCGACAGCAAGCGCCGGAACCGTGTGGCCTGCGGTCCCCCCACCGGTCACCAAGGCGAAACGCCGCTCACTCACCGCGGCTGGAACGAGGGTGACGACTTTGAAGCAGCGCCGGACCTTGGATCGCCCGACCTTGAAGCAGCGCCAACCCGAGCATCAGCGCCTGCCTGAACCGCACCGATCCGTCCCGGACGCACCCGCTCGTGTGAGGCGATGTTCACCAAGATTCCTGCGGCAGCGAGCGTGATCACGAGCGACGACCCCCCGAACGAGACGAAGGGAAGCGGGATGCCGGTGACCGGAAGGATGTCGATGACGGCACCGATGTTGATTACCGCCTGGCTCATGATCCAACACGTGATCCCGACCGCCAGCAGCATGGCGAAGCGATCAGGGGCGTTGCGAGCAGCGCGCAGTCCGAGCCATCCGAGGCACAGGAACAACGCGAGCACGGCGAGTGCGCCGATGAGCCCCGTCTCCTCCCCGATCACCGAGAAGATGAAGTCGGTGTGAGGATTCGGCAAGAGTCCCCATTTCTCATGCCCGGCCCCGAGGCCCAGGCCGACCAGACGCCCGGAACCGATTCCGACGAGCGACTGCACGACCTGGTACCCACTTCCCCTCGCGTGAGCAAAGGGATTTACGAACGAAAGGAGCCGGTCGCGCCGGTAGCTCTGGGCGAAACCCGCGATGGTGCAGAAGACCGCGACGACGAATACCGATTTGACGAATGCCCACAAAGGGACGCCGGCTGCGAATAGAAGACTGAAGGTGATGCAGGTGACCACGATCGCGGTGCCCATGTCGGGCTGCGCCATCAGAAGTACGCAGGCGATAGCGAGCCACGACAGGATCGGCAGGACGACCGAACGCGCCCGCCACACCATGTCCGCCCGCCGGGTAAGCAGGTCCGCACAGAAGATGCATATGGCCAGCTTCATCAATTCGGAAGGCTGAATTCGGATCGCGCCGAATCCCAGCCATCTGCTCGAGCCGCCCGCGTCGACGCCGATGTGGGGAACCAGCACGAGGGCGCACATAGTGAAGGCGACCAGCCCGATGAGGATCCTGAACCTGCGCCACTTGGTGTAGTCCACCCTCATCGTGAGCAAGAACACGACGAGACCGAGGAACATCCATTCCGCCTGGCGTTCGAAGATGTTCCACACGGATCCGTAGGTGACGAGCGAGGTCCACGCGGACGCCGACAGCACCATCACCAGGCCGACCCCGCAAAGGGCCAGGACCGCGGCGATCAACTTGCTCCTGGTCGGTATCAGGGTGCGCGAAGCCGCGCGTCGACGCTGCTCGATGTCCCGCTCTCCGTCGACCACCGATAGGTGGCGGACCTCCTGCCCGCGCTCGCGCGCCGCTTCCGCCTGCACCCCTCCAGCCTGTCTCACCGGGACGCTCTTTCGGGGGATGTGCTTTCAGCTGTTCTCAATGTCCCGACGCCGACCGTGGTCAATTTTCCGATGCCGGGTGCGCTCAATGTCCCGATGCGGGGACAGAGAGAAAATCCGCATAGAACAAGCCGAGTGCGAGGGCCGAGAACAGCCCCGCAAGTATCCAGAATCTGACGATCACGGTGGTCTCCGGCCATCCCGCCAGCTCGAAGTGATGGTGGAGCGGTGCCATCCGGAAGACCCGCTTGCCGAACACCCTGTAGGACACCACCTGGATCACGACCGACATCGTCACGATCACGAACAGGCCGCCGATTATCGGCAGGAGCAGTTGCAGATTCATCTCGAGACAGAGCGCGGCCAGGCCAGCCCCGATCGCCAGCGACCCGGTGTCTCCCATGATGATCCGCGCCGGTGCGGCGTTCCACCACAAAAAGCCGAGGCACGCACCCGCAAGGGCGACGGATACGAGGGCAAGGTCGAGGGCCGACTTGACGTGGTAGATGCTGAAATGCCTGAACTGCCAGTAGCCGATGATGGCCAGGATCGCGAACGCGAACGTGGCAGAACCCGAGGCCAGCCCGTCGAGACCGTCGGTAAGGTTCACCGCACTCGAGGTGCCGACCATCACGAACACCGCGAATATCAGCCATCCGACGTGTCCGAGGTTGATCCCGATCGAGTTGTAGCGGGTGAAGGACAGGTCCGTCGAGACCCCCGCCCAGTGCTCCGCACCCAGGGCGAACCCGAGAGCGATCACGAGTTGAGCACCGAACTTGGCGCGCTTGTTGAGTCCCAGAGATCTTTTGCGGGTGACCTTTATGTAGTCGTCGGCCAAACCGACGAGCCCGTTCGCGACTATCGCCAGGATGGCGAGCACTCCCGCTCGGGTGAACGGAGCGTTCGTCCCCGCGTGCCCGATCAGGTAGCCCGCCACGAGCGCACCGAGCATGGCGAGACCGCCCATGGTCGGTGTCCCCGCTTTTTGCTGGTGCTGCGTCACCTCCTCGCGGATTGGCTGACCTATGCGGTTGCGGATGAGCCACCCGATCAGAACGGGGGTGGACATCGCCGCCACGACGAGCGCGAGCCCGCCCGAAGACATCAGGCTGATCACTTGGAGCCTTTGTAGGCATGCGTTTTCCGGCGGTCGAACGACCTGACTGCTGCGAAACGAGCTTCGGTCCGATCGTCGAAGGGGAACTTCCTTCCGCCGGCCTCCATGTAGGGCTCGTGGCCCTTCCCGGCGATGAGGACCACGTCACCCGGTGCCGCCATGTCCAAAGCAACTTCGAGCGCAGCGGTTCGATCGGGCTCGACGAGAGTCCGCGAACGATCTGTGATCCCCTTCAGGATGTCCTCGATGATGTCCTCGCGCCGCTCCGAGCGAGGATTGTCAGAGGTGACGACCGTCAGGTCAGCCTGGGCCTCCGCGACCGCACCCATGACGGACCGCTTTTGTTTGTCGCGGTCGCCGCCACAACCGAACACGACCACGACGCGCTTGTCACCCGCCAGTTGACGAGCGCTCGCGATCGCCGTGGCGAGCGCGTCCGGCGTGTGCGCGTAGTCGACGATCACCGTCACCGGTCCCTGCACATCGACGACCTCGAACCGTCCCGGCACGGGATGTGCTGCGCCGAGGCCGGCTGCGATGACGTCTTCCGGCAGGCCGATCGAAGCGGCACATGTCGCGGCGGCAAGAGCGTTTACCGCGTTGTAAGAACCAGTCAGTCCGAGCACGATCCTTCGCCCTCGCCACGTAAAAGCGGTGTGTCGCGGTGCGACCTCTACATCTGAGATCTCGGAGATCGAATAGCCCACGGTCGGCACGAGTGCGTCGGCCATGAGCCGCCTGCCCCACGGATCGTCGGCGTTGATGATGGCCTGCTGCGACTGCTCGGGAAGGAACAACCGCGATTTAGCCTCGAAGTAGGACTCCATCGTGTGGTGGTAATCGAGATGGTCTTGTCCGAGGTTCGTGAAAACTGCGGCACGGAAGTTGAGCGCCTCGACACGCGACTGCATGAGTGCGTGCGATGACACCTCCATGGCGACGGCCTTCTTCCCTCCGTCACGTGCTTCTGCCAGAACGTGCTGCAGTACTGGGGCCTCGGGGGTGGTTCGCTCGCCGTCAAGGGTGCCCACAACGGTGGTGGGCCAGCCGTATGCCTCGAATATCGCTCCGAGGAGATGAGTGACGGTGGTCTTGCCGTTCGTACCGGTCACGCCGATCACCTGCAGCGACTTCGCCGGGTGACCCTCCAAGGTGGCGGCCGCGTGCGCCATGGCCGGGCGGGCATGCCCCGGCTCCACCACGGCTTGCGGTATGTCGAGTTCGAGACGCCTTTCCGTCAGAAGCGCGACCGCGCCGCGTTCGACGGCGTCCATCGCGAAAGCATGTCCATCGGAAAACTGACCTGGAAGGCAGCAGAAAAGCACTCCCGGGCGGGCCCGCCTGCTGTCGAGCTCGAGAGAGGTCACATCAACCGAGGAGAAATCACCTACGCGCTCGGAGACGTCGACCTCCTCGAGCAACACGTCCATCCGCACTCTTGTCGCTCCTCGAACGATCAGTCACGGGCTCCTGGCGCTCTGCCCGGCCGACTTGGGGATCGTACCGGCAGCATCCCGTGACGGGTCGGTTGCACTCTGACCCTCACTATCAGAGCCGCCGGGACTCCGAGTGCCGGAGGCGTCGGAACCGGACGTTGCGCCAGTACTGGTTCCTGACGGGTAGCCGTACGTCTCGACGGTCTTCGATGCCAGGTCCTGAGTACCTCCGGAAGTGGGCGGCACTCCGTATCGTTCGAGGGCGTAGGCCATCACCTGGGAGAACACCGGTGCCGCGACCACGCCACCATAGATAGGAGTCGGCCGGTTGAGGACAACGATTGCCGAGATCTGGGGATCTTGAGCCGGCGCGAAACCGGTGAATGTGGCCATGTACTCGTTTTTCAGGTAGCCGGGCGCATTGGGGTTAGGAATCTGCGCCGTCCCGGTCTTGCCTGCCACGGTGTAACCGGGAACCGCCGCCGCAGGGGCGGTCCCTTCGCTTACCACCTGCTCGAGCATCCCGGTGAGCTCCGACGTGACCGACTTGTTCAATTCCCTGTGCTGCTCGGGAAGGGGGATCTCCTTCACGGATCCATCGGGTGCGAGGACGGCTTGCACGATCCGCGGGGGTACGAACATGCCTCCGGAAGCAACGGTGTTCATCATGTCCAGGACCTGCATCGGGGTCACCGACGTGTTCTGCCCGATAGCGGTCGACGCCAGATCCGTGGGGCCCCAATCCTGAAGTGGCTCGACGATCCCGGCAGATTCCCCCGGAAAGTCGAGTCCGGTCATCCGCCCGATACCGAGCTTCTGCATCTGGTCGAAGATCGTCGTGGCACCGAGGTGTTCTGCGATCTGGATGGTGCCGAGGTTCGAAGACTCCGCCAGTACCTGAGTAGCGGACAACTTTTCCGTGGGGTGATCCTCGGCGTCGTGGAAGACGGAACCATCGATGACCATGTACGGCGGGATGGTGAGCACGCTGTCGGGATTGATGATGCCCGCCTGAAGCGCCGCGGAGAAGGTCACCAGCTTGAAGACGGAGCCCGGCTCGTAAACGGTCTCGAGGGCGAGGTTCTTGGTCGCCTCGCTTACCTTGTGGGTTTTCTGGTTGGCGACCAGATTCGCCATTGCCAGGATGTCCCCGGTGTGCACGTTCATGACGATCACCGTGCCGCTGACGGCGTGTGTGCTGAGCAGAGCCGAAGAAAGCGACTGCTCCGCGACATACTGGAGAGGCTCGTCGAGAGTCGTTTCGATCCCGTCACCGTCTTGACCGGCTGACCCGGTCACGGGCACGTTCGGGAAGGCGATATTCGACCCGTTCTGTTCGTCGGTGAGAGAACCGCTTTCACCCGACAGCAAATCGTTGTACTCGTACTCGAGACCCGACTGGCCGTACCCGCTACCTCCCACTGCTCCGATCACCGGGGATGCCAGAGGTGCAGACGGATCGAATCTCTCCGTCTCGGGCTGTTCTCCGATGCCGGGAAGGCTCAGGTTGTTCATGATCGTCTCTTCGGTCTCGGCATCGACCATCTTCTTCAAGTAGACGAACTGGGTTCCCTTCTCGCTCATCTCCGAGACCAATGTGGCAACCGGCACACCAAGAAGTGGAGAGAGTTGCATGGCCTCAGAGCGTGCCGCGCCTCCGATCACGAGCGGGTCGGCGTCTATCGCGAACCGCGGGACCGAGATGGCGAACACGGCCCCGTTACGGTCGTATATCCCACCGCGTATGGCGACGACCGCAGTGGTCGCCGTCACCTGACTTTGCTCGTAGGAGCTGTATGCAGAACCCGAAAAGGCCTGCACCTGCACCAGCCGTCCTGCGAGCACGAGGAATGCCACGGCGACAAAAAGCCTCATCAACTTGAGGCGCCGCCCCGGCGGTTTGGGAGGTCGACGCACGCTCCTTCGCACGTTGCGTGAGGTGCGCCGTCCTGCGGCGCCTGTCAACGCTTGCCCGTCGATTCGCCCGGAGTGCCGTGTCCGTGCTTTGTCGAAAGATCCGAGTTCCCTGCTGCAGGCGGGAGCTCGTTCAAAACCGAGGGGACGATCATGCCGTCACGTTTGGCGGCCGCCACGATCGTGGAGGGCTGCTCTTCTCCCGCGATCTTGAGTTGAAGGTCGTACCTGCTGATCTGCGCGGAGGAGACGTCACCTTGCAAGTTGGTGAGCGTTACCTGACCCTCCATCAAAATGGCCTGGGCCGCTACTACAGCTAACAATGCGACCAAGACGAGAACAGGGCCTATGACAAAGGCACGCGGCCTTCGGAGCCTCTCCCGCTTCTGAGCCGGACGGAATACCCACAGATGACGGCGCGGCGGGCTTTGTTCCGGGTTTGCTACGTGGGAGTGCCGTTCGCGGTTGGGCGCCGTGGAGATCGCCATCACGCACCTCCGCCGGTATTCGCGGATCCGCCTTTGTCCGAGGCGGGACCGATGCCGACGAGCACGCGCATACGCGCGCTGGAAGCCCGCGGATTACGTGCGATCTCCTCCGCAGAGGCCTTCATGACTCCCCGCTTCTGCAGCCTCCCGATAGGCACGGCACCGCACGCGCAGGGCAAGCCTGGCGGGCAGGCGCATCCACCGGTTGAAGCTTCGTGAAACGCCGCCTTCACGATTCTGTCCTCCCCTGAGTGATACGCGATCGCGACGCACCGGCCTTCGGGCTTCAGCTCCGAGATGGCGCGAGGCAGTACTTCATTCAATTGGTCCAGCTCTTCGTTGACAGCAATTCGCAGGGCCTGGAAGGCACGGGTAGCGGGATGACCCCGTCTGCGCTTCGAGGCGGGAGTGGCCCGGTCGATCACATCGGCGAGCTGCCGTGTCGTCTCATACGGCCGTCCGGAGACAATGGCCCGCGCCAGACGCCCGGCGTTTCGTCCTTCGCCGTTCTCGATCAGCATTTGCCGCAGCTCGGACTCGTTCAATTGGTTGACGAGCTCCGCCGCGGTCACAGAGCCTGCTTCGGTCGGTCCCATTCTCATGTCCAAGCGACCGTCGTTTCGGATCGAAAAACCCCGCCCCGGCGAATCGATTTGATGTGAGCTCACACCGAGATCGAAAAGAACACCGGAAAGCTCCCCGGGGCCCACTCCTTCTGTTCGGGCCACCTCGATCAGATGGTCGAACCGCGCCTGGTGCACACTCGCTCTTTCGCCGTAGGGGGCGAGCCTCGTACGGGCGGCAGCCACAGCTTCGGGGTCCCGGTCGATGCCGACGACGCGCAGGTGCGGAGTCGCGTCGAGAATGGCGGCAGCGTGTCCACCACCTCCGACGGTCGCGTCGATTACGGTGCCGGCAGGTGCTTCTGAAAATGCTTGCACCACTTCTTCGACCATGACAGGGTCGTGCGTGTATTCCTGAACCATTCGCAGCCCCTCGACCGGTACAACGCTTTCAGGGGGACAACCCTGGCGATTCGGTGGCATAGCCGTAGCTAAGGCGGAGGAGGGTGCGACCACCGGACCTGCCGAGGGGCTGGGAACGGCACAGGATTTATCTGTCAGGGTCTCGTCAGCGACTCTCTTTTCTGCGATGCTCGTGACGGTGCAAAGAAATTCGGCTCTGTGCGCGTATGTCGGAGTCTCCGGCGCAACCCGAAATCTCCTTGCGCTTACTGATGACTTGACGTTGCCGAGCCCTTCCCTATTCGGGCGTTCGCCAACTCTTCTTTCTCGCGATACAGCGGCGGATTCCAGAACTCGACTCTTTCGATCGATCCGTGAACCAGCACCTCGGTATCGAGTCCGGCGAATGTACGTTGCTCGGCTGGTATCTGAATGCGTCCCTGGGCATCGAATGTCACCTCGTGTATCGACCTCGCCCAACGCCTCGCGTACATGCGGTCTGCCTCCGACTCCGAGTGCAGAAACTCGAGCATCTCTGTTTTCGTGTGCTCCAGATCCACTGGGTCGTACAACCCGAGGCAACCGTCGTCCAACAGGCTCACCAGCAGCGCACTCTCGCCGAAGTCCCCGCGGAGCTTCGCCGGAAGGATCAACCTTCCCTTCTGGTCCAGTGCCCTCTCGTGAGTTCCGAAGAACTCGGCGTTGCCCATCGCTCAGCTCTCGCTTCGACTTTCCGCGTACTTGCAACGACCTCGCACTTCCCCCCACCACCGGTGACGCCGGAACACCTTCTTCGCCCCCTAAACGCCCCAGATCCCCCACTTGGGTTCTCAGGCCCCCCCAGAAC
>JBAPRR010000171.1:0-29528 GCA_049281195.1 Acidimicrobiales bacterium | reverse complement strand
GCCTTACTCTGCTCGCATCCCAGATAGCGCCAGCTCGGGTGTAGAGCTTGAGGGCCTCACTGAATCCCTCGATCCCTTCCTGTTTCTCGCCACTTTCGACAGCGAGAAGGCCCAAGTCCTCGAGCGCTGAGGCGAGTGCCAATGACCGAGGCCCCTCTTTGTAAAATTTCACTGCCACCGCAAGGTCCTCTTGACTGCGGCCGATTAGACCGGTCGTGATTGCGGCAACGGCTTGGAGAGTGGGGACGCCAGGATTGAGCTCGGAGCGGCGAACGGCACTGGAGGCGGCGTGCTCAGCCAACTCATTGTCATCCGCGGCAAGTGCCATCCGCACCAGATCCGCTTCGTCGCTGACGTCCATGGGGAATCGCGGCAATATGGACCTGCGCTCCTCTTGGCCCAGTGTGCAAAGCCACTGATGTGCCATGACGGGGTCGCCGTCCGCCATCGCGTGGAGCGCGAGCAGCCATACCGCGTGCCTCTGTACGCTCGGGGGCCCGCGATCGAGCATCACATGCGCGATCTCGTTAGCCTGACGCATCAGCTGGCGATCGCCTGTATGAATCGCAATGCGCCCGAGGGCAACGACCCCAGCAGCATCGAGGACGGTAAGGACGTCGTAGGACCTGTCCGCGGTGAGCCGTTCCCGAAGAGCGGCAGCGGCCTCAGAGAGGTTGCCCGTCTGAAGCAGCTGGCGTCCTCGTCCCGTTTCGTAGATGTTGAGAGCCCAGGCCTGGCGCTCTCGCTCGGCGATTGTGATGTTCTGCAGCGAGATCAGCTCCGCCTCGTCGAAACGGTCAACCGCAGTGAGCGTGTCGCAGAGCCACTGAGTCACGAGGAATCGCCGTCCCTGCATGATCTTCACGTGTTGAGGAGATAGGTCAGGATCTCCTGCGCATACCTCTCCATAACCTGCGGCTGTCTTTACGAGCTCAAGGGCTCGTGCGAACTGTCCCTCGGCATAGTGCAGGCCCGACTCCGCTAGACCCAGGACGAAGTAGCCGCACGGCTCATTCGTCTCCTCGACGGCCCTTCTAGCTTCTGGAAGCACTTTGCGCGCCTCATCAAGCCGACCCGCATGCGCCAGATTGTGAAACAAGTTGGCCAGAAACAGCATGCGGAGAAAGGGAGAGACTTCGGGAAGTGCGAGCCCCTTTTGACAGGAGTCGGCGCACACATCGGGCGAGGTCGCAAACATTGTGGCGATTATCAGGCGGAAACCCGCTTCCTCATCCGGTGGCAACGCCTGACGCAAGACGGTGTCGGCGAACGCGGTTGCGGCATCGATGCGTCCTGCCGCATGCAGGCGAATCGCGGTCTGAGCTACGAGTGTTCGGCGCAAAGAGTGATTCCGCGGCATGAGATTGAGGGCCTGTTGGCTGATGTCGGCCGCGGCCCCAGGATCGCTCATGTCCAACGTGTCAGCAGCTTTTCCGAGGGTAGCGATCGCGACTTCATCCCCATGGTCGGCGCTCGCCGAGAGCCGCGTTGCTACCTCGAGAGGGAGGGCTCCATTCGCAATGAGAACGGTTGCCGCCTGGCGGTCAAGAGATCGGCCCACTGACGAGGGGAGGTTTGCTCGAACCGCCTCGAGGATGATGTCGTGACGGAACGTCAGTTTCTGGCCGCTCTCAAGGAACAAACCGGCTTGGAGCACTTCTTTCACAGGGGCGAGCAGCGCGGAGGGTGGTAGATCGAGCATCGCCGCCAACTCATCGAATGAGAAGCTTCGACCTAGTGCCGTGGCAACTGCCGCAACCTGATGAGCCAGGTCCGAGAGGTGCTCCAAACGGCGTCGAACACTCTCTCCAACACTGTCTGGAAGCCGGGTCTCCAGCAACTCTGCTTGTCCGCGATCGATTCGGATCAGTCGCTCCTCTTTAAGCCCCCCGAGGATCTCATTGAGGAAGAAGGGATTTCCGCCAGCGGACTCCGCAATTCTCAAAACGTCGGAACCGGGCTCCGCCTGAAGCGCGCTGGCAGTTACCTCTCTCACGGCGGACTCGCTTAGAGAGTAGAGGTCGATCGTTTCTGCTCCGTTCTGCTCCAGATATTCGAGAACTTTCGCAAACTGACCTGATCGGATGCTTGGCCGAAAGGCGAGAACCCAAGCAATTGGCTTTGTTGCCAACCGAACCGGGAGTGCCCGCAGAGCAGCCGCTGTACCGCCATCCGCCCACTGCAGGTCATCAAGGCAGACCAACAGGGGTCTCTGGCGTGCGCCCAGCTCGAGCAATCCCTGAAGGTCATGAATCAACCAGTACCGCTGCTCAGGCAGTGAGTGTGAGTCTGGGAGTGCGTTACGGTCGAGGATCGGATCAGGTCCGTCGAACAGGGCCGTCATCAAGGTGGACAACTCGACCATGCTGTCCGTTGGGTCCGCTGCGGTGCTCGCCACACGGAACTGACGCTCGCGCGCCACGCGCTGCACCTCTTCAAGGATACGACTCTTTCCCATTCCGGCATCTCCCTCGACGAGGACCACGGTGCCGAAACCAGATCGGGTTCGATCAAGCTGTTCACTCAACACAGCCATTGCTGACTCTCGGCCGGAGAAGGGCAACACCAGACTTGCCATCGCTCAATAAGCAGCAGAGTCGACCCGGAGGGGTCGCGGAGGCATGAGAATCACGTCGAGCAGTCCAGGCACCTTCGCGTGAGGCATTGACACCCACTTCTTCGGGTTGCAGCGATATAGGACCAAACCGGAGCCACGAAATGTTTACACCTTGGTGGACGGAACGGAAAGAGCCGATGTTCGTGGATCAGTGACTACTCGGGCACCGCAGCAGAGTCGATTAGTGGTCTTCACGACGCCTTCCGCACAGAATCTTCATCGATGCTGCCGAGGTACGTCCTCGTGAGGGGACGGTGATACCTCGCACGGACAACGACCGCACCCGAGTGATCGAACTCGACGGTTCGACGGTCACAACGTTGGAGTCTGGAAGGTACGACAGGCCGAGGAGAGACTCTTGCTCAGTGCTGACTACGAGGACAGTGAGCTGATCTTCTGGCCGCTCGTCTTCGACAACGGAGGTTTTCTGAGCTGCGGCTGATTCGTCTTAACGATCTCCGGGACGCTATCGCCGGGTCTAAGCGTCTTGGTCACGGTTCACCGATGACAACGTGGCAGACGTACCAGCACGTTGTCCGTGATGCTGATTGGATGCAGCAGAGAATGTCGCTGCCCTGATTGTTGGTGCTTAATATCGACGACCACACCACTTGCTGTGCGGGATGACGCTGTCCAGGTAAAGCGATCCTCACGAGGCTTTCGCTCAATCGAATCTCAGGTTGCTCCGCGTCACCGTCGGTGGCCCTGCGACCTCGGCGCTAAATCCCTCGAGAACGGGAAACACAACTCGCATCGCTCGACAGAGGAGCGAACCCACATGCTTGAGGTCTCGTGTGACCAAAGCGTGACCTAAGCCTCTCTAACTACTGAATCCATTAGGTCAACAACCTGCTTCACCAGGCACTTTGCGTAATTTGGTTTGCTCGGGGGGGAGGACTCGAACCCCCAATAACAGGGCCAGAACCTGCCGTGTTGCCGATTACACCACCCCCGAATGGGTGAGGCGCATGAGATTAGCGGATCTCCCCACCCCGTGACCGCCTCGGACGGGCTTCCACCGACGCTCCAGAGCACAGGATGCCGGCACAACAAGCCTGTCCCTCTTCAAAGGAGGCTCCTCAGGCCAGGGCGTGGATCCATTCCAGGTGCGAATAGCCGATCACCCGGCCTATCCCTACTGCCGCTGTCTCCTTCATGAAGTAGGGAAACGCCGACCAGCCCGTGATCGGGGAGTTGGTGGCGGGGACCGGTCTGGCCTGAAACCCGAGCTCGGTTGCGATCGCCATGCACCGGTCCTCGTGGAAGCCGTCGGTCACGATCAACACGTCGCGGATGTCATGCTCCTTCATCAGCTTTGAGGCGAGGTTCAGGCTCTGCCACGTCGTGCGTCCACCTACCTGGAGCACCGCTTTCGCGGGGACGCCCTTGTTTTCCAACCACGTGGCTTCTGACCATGCCTCGGTGAAGTTGTCACCAGGTTCCTTGGCCCCCGTGGCGACGAAGAGCGGCGCGAGGTGCTTCTGATACAGCGAGTAGGCCTCCTCCAGGCGCGCCAACAGATCGGGAGACGGAACGCCGTTGTACTGCGCGGCACCCATGATGACGATGGCCTGACTCGGCGCCGGATCGGACTGGCGGCTCGTCAGGTAGACCTGCACGGCGGTGATGCCGAAGTACACGAGCAGGACCGCTACAACTGCGATCACGATCCTGATCGCGAATCGGAGAATCCTGCGGATCATGCGGAGACGACCGCGCTCACCTCAAGGCGCGTCGAGGCGCGATCTCGCGTGACGAAGCCTCTGCAGAACCTTCTCGCGGCCGAGCAATGCCATCGATTCGAACAGCGGGGGGCCGACGCGCTTGCCGGTGATGGCGACGCGTATCGGCGCCTGCGCTTTGGCGAGCTTCTTTCCAACCGACTCGGCCACGCTGTTGGTCGCGGCATGTAGAGCCTCCGGCTCGAATTGGCATGACTCGTACGCGGTTATAGCCGCGTCGAGGATCGATTTGGCCGCGTCGTCACGGGCGATCGAGTCCCAATCCTCGGCCACCATCATCGGCTGATCCAAAAACAGGAAGTCGATCATGGGGGGAACTTCGGCAAGAGTCGCCACCCGCTCCTGCACGAAGGGAGCGATCCTTTGGAACACCTGGGGATCGAAGTGCTCAGTCGGCCATCTGTGGCCACCTTGGAAGATCGGGCCCTCCAAGACCGATCCGTCGAGCACCGCCTCCTCCGCCTTCAGCCACGGCGTCGCCAACGCGATGAACTTGCCGGTGTCCAGGGCACGAAGATGCTCGCCGTTCACGTGGCGCAGCTTGGCCACATCGAAGAACGCCGGCGCGTTGTGGACGTTTGCGAGCTCGAAGAACTGCACCACATCGTCGATGTCGAACACTTCTACGCCCTCGGGATGTCCCCATCCGAGCAGGGCCAGGTAATTGGCGAACCCGTCCGCCAGGTAGCCGGCGGCGCGGTAGTCCTCGACTGAAACGCTTTGGCCGCGCTTGGAGATCTTTTTCCGATGTTCGTCGACCAACATCGGCAGGTGCGCGTATTCGGGTAGCGGAATGACGCTCTCTTCGTCGATCTGATTGAACGCTTCCCACAACAGCTGCGTCTTGGGTGTCGTTGGCAACAGGTCGTCACCGCGGATGACATGGGTGATGCCCATCTCCCTGTCGTCGACGACATTGGCCAGAGCGAAGAGGGGACCACCGTTCGACTTCACCACCACAAAGTCCTCGATCGCAGAGAGTGGAAACTCCACATCCCCGTGAATCAGGTCGTGGACCACGGTGGTTCCGCTTTCAGGAACCCTGAAGCGAAGAGCGTTTTGCTCCCGTGAGACATTGCGATCCCGGCAGTAGCCGTCGTACCCGGGGATCTTGTTCTCGGCGGTCCTCTCGGTTACCTGCTCGCGGCTGCAGTCGCATGCGTACAGGTAACCGGCGTCCCATAGAACGTCGGCGGCCGCGTGGTGTTCTTCGACACGGCTCGACTGGTACACCGGCGGCTCGTCGGGCGGGATCCCCAGCCAGTCGAGAGTGGTCACGATGCCGTCTGACCAATCCTTGCGGTTGCGCTCCTCGTCGGTGTCCTCGATCCGCAGCAGATAGGTCCCCCCCACATGGCGGGCGAAGAGCCAATTGAAAAGAGCGGTCCTCGCGCTTCCCACGTGGAGGAAGCCGGTCGGTGACGGGGCGAAACGGACCCGCACCGGGCCCGAGCTACTCATCCTCGAGAGTTATCGCCCCTGTCGGGCAGTTGTTGGCAGCCTGGCGCACCTTGTCCTGCAGATCGGCGGCGGGGTGCTCCTGGAGGACGTAGAGGAACCCGTCATCTCGGACTTCGAAGACCTCGGGAGCGATCCCCATACAAACGGCGTTGGATGCGCAGACGTCGAAGTCGACGACAACCTTCATCCGGTGTTACCTCCTTGGGGCATCTGCCCTTCTTGTGTCGAATTTTCGAGACCGGCGTCCACGGGCAGACCCGGATTTCCGGGTGGCTGACCAGGGACAGCGTCAGTGTACGTGGGCCCGCGCTGTAGACGCCCGCCTCCTGTGGCCAGTACGGACCCCCCGAGGATCAGCACGAAGCCGACCGCAGTCGTTGCCGTGAACGGTTCGTTCAGTAAGACGACGCCCAAAAGCACCGCCACCGCCGGGTTCACGTAGGTGATGACCGTGGCCCTGACCGGCCCCACCTCGGCAATGAGTGCGAAGAAGAATAGGAACGCGGCAGCAGTGCACACGACGCCCAGCGCGATGATCGACGCGACGACCCTGCCCGGGGGCATCCTGCTCGGCAGATCGATGATTCCCCATGGCGCGTAGACCATGGCGGTGACTCCGAGCGAAAAGCCGACCACCCCGGTGCTCGGGAGGTCGGACAGCTTGCGGCTGATGATGATCGGCCCGAGTGCGTAACCGGTGGCCACCACCGCCATCGCAGCAAAGGACGTCAGGTTGGCTCCGTGGATGTCGAACCCGACCAGCACTGCCACCCCACCTATCCCGATTGCGAGGCCGAGCAGGGCACCTCGCGATAGGTGATGGCGCTCTCCTCCCACCCGCACCAGAAGGGTCCCGATAAGAGGGACGGCCGCGACGAGGAGGCCCGATAGTGAGGACGCCAGCCGCTTCTCGGCCTGCGCCAGCAGGACCCACGGGATCGCGACCTCGACGGCTGTATATATGAGCAGGGTCCGCCATCTGGGGAGAATGGGTTTCAGCTCTCCTCGCGACGCGGCCAGAGGCAGGATGATCGCGGCGCCGATAGCCGTTCGGGCGAGCACCAGGGTGGGGGGCGACACCGCTTCGTCCGCCACCCTTATGAGCAGGTAGGGGATCCCCCAGATCACACTCAGCGCCGCGAACAGAATCCAGCCGCGCCGGGTCACGACCCATCCTCCATCACGGGTGTGATGATTTCTCGACCATCCCTGAGAACCGCCCCGGAGAAAGCTCTGGATTATCCGATACTGCTGGTATCCGAACTCCCCAATATTGAGGATTTTGCCTCTGAGCAGGCCCAAAGACTGACAAAACCGTCAGTATCTGTATACAAACGCCCCTCGTTTGGATACCTTGAGCCGAGTCTTGCGGCGGATCCATGCACACATCTGAAGCACATCAGATGGGGGCCTTTGCAAGGTGGCTGACGAAAGTAAGTGAAGAAGAGAACTAGTCCATGCAGGGAAACCACACCTTTTAGGGGGTTATTTGATGTTCCGTACACGTTTGTCCAGGGCTCTGCTGATTCCGGCGGTGCTCGTCCCGCTTTCGGTCGGCACCTTGGCGTTCGCGTCCAGCGCGTCCGCTCTGAAGCCGGCCACATCTGCCGTCAAGTGCTCGACCCTCACCGGAACGATCGGGGCAACCGGCAGCCTTAGCGGCTGCACCGGCACCGGCTCGACCGGTGGAGGCGGGACCTTCCCGACGACAGGCGCCAACCCGTCCACGATCTCGTGGACCAATGGCCAGACCACCTCGACGACCTTCAACTACGCGAGCGGCTCGGGAACCCTTTGCGGAAGGCACAGTACCGAGGAGATTGCTTCTGGGACCGTCCAGTCCAGCTCGACGCCCACGATCCCGGTCGGTCAGAAGTTCAAGGCCGACATCTGTGTCAACACCAAGAAGGACACCCTGAGCCTCTACCCGGGGACGAAGTTCAAGATCTGATCCCCGTGGTCTGATTTACCAGTGCTCTGTTGTATTTGAGAGAGGGCTCCGTCATCGGCGGGGCCCTCTTCAAATTCTCGGCCCCACGTTGCCGTCCCCCATTTGCGGTTTGAGTGCGGCCCCATTTCGCCTCGTGCTTGTACGCATTCGGTGATTCGCCCGTCTCGAACAGTGACAAATACCTGGATGCACCGAAAGTTACGTATGAGTCACATGTGAAGAACCGCATCGATCTTCCATACATGCCAACAACGTGGATTGAAGATGCATGAGATTGAGATTTGACGGGTATAGCGATGCCGGTCCCGCAGAGAAGCGGCACCGAAACCCAAAGCGGGATGCGGCACACACGCCGCGACAACAGAAAGCGCAGGAGGGGATACTCAAAATGTTCCGTACACGTTTGTCCAGGGCTCTGCTTGTACCGGCTGTCCTCGTTCCGGTCTCGTTGGGCTCCCTGGCGTTTGCAGCGAACGCATCGGCGGCTGCGAAGCCGGCCGCAGCGGCAGCAGCAGTCAAGTGCACTTCTCTATCCGGAACGGTCGGCGGCACGGGAACGGTCACCGGCTGCAAAGGCACCGGATCAACCGGCGGCTCGGGATCTTTCCCGGCGTCCCCTGCGAGCTCGGCCACGATCACTTGGGCGAACGGCCAGACCACCACCGCCTCGTTCAACTACGCGAGTGGTAGTGGCACGGACTGCCCTTCAGGCGGGAGTGAGTACGTCATCACCGGCACCGTGTCTTCGAGCACGACCAAGACGATCCCGAAGGGGCAGAAGCTCAAGGGTGACGTTTGCCTCAATGGCGTTTCGCTGAGCCTGTACCCGGGCACCAAGTTCAAGGTCTGATCCGCTGGTCGCCAGTCGTGCGACTGGTTGTATGAACTGAACTAAGCGTTAAAGAAATCACAAAGAAGGGGTTCCGCCTGCGGGCGGGACCCCTTCTCTATTTTCGAGAATCTCACCCACTCTCAAAGTTTCCTGACGCTTGCAAACGGGTAGCAAGCCCAGCAATGTTCCTCTCGTTCATCTGTGATCGCGCCTTCAACACGATGACGCGCGTCGCGGTGCCGCACCTGTCTCTTTCGTCTCTTTCGTAACGCAGTGACTGACCAACTGACCCCTGCCCCCGGTGAGGCAACCGATCCGGCGCCCCGAAAGAAGAGCGGTTCCGCCAGGTATTCCGAGCCCATGGTGCCCATCGGGTCGGAGTGGCTTTCGGGAAACCTCTCAGACGGGCGCAGCAAGGTGGTAAACGCCTTCGCGATCATCGGCGACATCTGCGCCATGTTGATGGACGCGGTGTGGTCGACGGGTTCTGCGATCATCCACCGGCGCTTCTCGTGGGCGGAGTTCTTCGAGCAGACCTGGTTCCTCATCTCGGTGACGGTGCTGCCGGCGATGCTCATCGCCATCGCCTTCGGTCTCGTCCTCGTTCTAGAAGTGGGCGGGCTGGCCGTTCAGATCGGGGCGTCTGCGATCGTCGGAGCAGTCGACGCCATCGGCATCGTGCGCGAAGCCGCACCGGTGATCACCGCGATCCTCCTTTCCGGGGCCGGTGGTTCGGCAATCTGTTCAGACCTCGGTGCGAGAACGATGCGCGACGAGATCGACGCCATGTGGGTAATGGCGGTCGACCCGGTGGAGCGTCTGGTGGCACCGCGGGTGCTCGCGACCGTCGTCGTCGCCCTGCTCGTCAACGGGCTCGTCGCCTTCGCCGGGATCATGAGCGGGTACGTGGCGTCGGTGTACATCCTCCACACGAGCGCCGGTGGGTTCCTCGACTCGTTCAGCACGTTCGCCCAACCATCCGACGCCATCGAGTCGATGTTCAAAGCGGCGGTGTTCGGTCTCATGGCGGCCGTGGTCGCCTCGCACCAGGGACTCACCGCGAAAAAAGGCCCCGCGGGCGTCGGCGAGGCGGTCAACAGATCAGTCGTCATCACCGGAATCGGGCTCTTCCTTCTCAACCTGATCATCACCGACGTCTTTTTGGCCATCGTGCCACCACGCGTCCTATGAGCCGTCGGATGAGCCCACGTATGAGCCCACGCGTCCTATGAGTTTCGCTTCGAGGAACCAGTCATGACTGCGCGCCTGCCCATCGCTTCACGGACGAACTCGCTGGTTCGCCCTTTCGTTTACCGTGGCGTGAATCTCGGCTACCGGGTCCGAAACCGCATTGTGTGGCTCGGCGAGTTGCTCTCGTTCGTCATCGCAGTGGTGAAGGCCATCCCTTCGACCCTGCGCTACCACCGCCAGGAGGTGTGGCGGATGATCGCCGAGGTCACCTTCGGGGGCGGGATCCTGGCGATCGCGGCGAGCACCGTGTTCGTGTCCGCACTTTTGGCCTCTGTCGTAGGTGTACAGCTCGGCATCGAAGGACTGCAGGGACTGAACATCATCGGCCTGGCGCCATTGGCCGGCCTGCTCTCCGCTGATGGCAACACCCGCGAGCTGGCGCCCCTTCTCGCCGGCTATGGCCTGGCGGCCCAGATGGGCTGCCGGTTCACCGCGCAGCTCGGAGCCATGCGTGTCAACGAAGAGATCGACGCTCTCGAGGTCATGTCCGTCCCGTCGCTTCCATACCTGATCACGACGCGCCTGATAGCCGCCCTCATCGCGGTCATCCCTCTCTACCTGCTCGCGCTGTCCGGCGCGTATCTCGCCACCCAGCTGTCGGTCATCGCCATTGCGCACCAGGGCACAGGCACTTACCTGCACTACTTCTACCTGTTCCTCAACCGCAGTGACGTCTTTTTCTCGGTGCTCAAGGTGATCGTCTTCGCGATCCTGGTGACGATCGTCCACTGCTACTACGGCTACACCGCGTCCGGCGGACCTGAGGGTGTGGGTCGGGCGGCCGGGCGCGCCATCAGAACGAGCACGGTCCTCATCGCGCTGTCGGACATGCTCATGACCGTCCTCTTCTGGGGTGTATCGGTGCCGGTGAAGGTAACCGGATGAGCGTCGTCGCGCCTCCAAGACCGAGCTCCGCGCCTGCTCCGGCCCCTGCGCCCAAGCCCACGATCCGTGCGCCGCGCACGTGGACGTGGCGACTCCTCACCTTGGGAACCACTCTCATCTTGGTCCTCGTAGTCGGCGTAGTCGTCATCTTCGAGGCGTTCGGAGGCGAATTCGCCACGTACACGACGGTCGATGCTGAACTCCCCGCGTCGTCTACCGCGGTGGCGCTCAACGCTCCTGTCGAGTACCGCAATGTGACGGTTGGAGAGGTCTCGAGCGAGGGGAAGTCCGTCCCGGGCGGACTGGTCAGCGTCACTCTGCACCTGAAGCCGTCGATGCTGTCGTCGATCCCTGCCGGCGTGCACGCCACCGAAACGCCGGTTTCGTTTTTCGGTGACGCGTACCTCGTTCTCGTTCCTCCGGCCCATCCCGGCACCGCGACGCTGAAGGCGGGAGCGACCATCCCGGCTCTGACTACCGGGCAGACGGCATCCCTCCAGGCCACGCTCGGAGACCTCGACTACCTGCTGATAAGCCTCCACCCCGCACGACTCGACGCAGCGCTCACTGCTCTTGCCGGAGCTCTCCAGGGCCAGGGGACGTCCCTCGGCAAGAACTTCGACAAGGGGAACAACTACTTCAAAGAGATGCTCCCTCTTTGGCCCACCGTTGTTTCGAACCTGAACACCCTCGTCCCCGTGGCGAACCAGTTCGCCGCTTCGACGCCTGACATTCTGCAGATCCTGGCCAACCAGACCACCACGGGACACACCATCACTTCCGACGCCACGAATGTCAGGAACGCAATCAGTGGAGGAGCGAGCCTGGCCGGAGACGTGTCGCAGCTCCTCACCGCGATCCAGCAACCCTACGAAGTCCTGACCGCCGATTCCGCACCTTTCCTGCAGGACATCTCGCAGAACCCGACCGAGATCGCCCATCTCCTCGAAGGATTCAATTCCTGGGCCAACGCATGGATCTCCGCCGAGTCGTCGGGCCCCTACCTCAACCTGACGACCACTGTCGTGGTCGCCAACCCGGCCGATCTAGGTCTGGCCGTAGTCGGTGGTGCCGACGTCAACGAGTACCTCTCCGCCGGTCTCGGCCCCGGATACGTGAACCCGGCCACCTACACGTCCGCGGGATCCATTCCCGCCGGCACCAGCCTCACCTCGAGTGAGCATGCCACTGTCGCCGAGCTCGACAACGCCATCTCGAATGCTCCGAGCCAGGTGTTGCCCGAGCCTGCCCAATCGAACGCCATATCGCAGATCGTGCGCTCGATCACCGGGTCGGACCCCACATCGCCGACAGTTTCGACGCTTCTTCTCTCCCCCGTCCTCGAAGGGCTCGTCCACCAGTGAGCCGCACGCGACACCCCCACCCCGGTCTTCCTCTCACGATCTTCAAGGTCGTCGTGTTCACGATCGTGTCGGTTCTGGTGACGTCGATAGTCATCACCTCGCTGCTCGACATCGACACACACCCCGCAGCCGGGTACTCCGCCGATTTCACCAACGCTTCGGGGCTACAGGCCGGCGACACCGTGCGGATCGCCGGCGTAGAGGTGGGGAAGGTCACCGCGGTCTCGCTCCAGCACAACCACGCGGTGATCTCATTCAGCCTCGACACCTCGCAGCGTCTCACGACCACGACGCTCGCCACCATCCACTTCGAGAACCTCCTCGGTCAACGTTTTCTGGCGATCCTGCCGGGTAAGCCGGGGGGCAAGCCCCTCCAGAGCGGTGCCGTGATCCCCTTGTCGCAGACGACCCCTGCCATCAACCTGACCGCCGTGTTCGACGGGTTCCAACCATTGTTCTCAGCTCTCGCTCCGAACCAGGTGAACGAGCTCACCGGATCGATCATCGACGTGTTCCAGGGTGAGGAAGGAACCGTGCAGAGCCTGGTCCAGGAAACCGCGGTCATCACGCAGAACCTGGCCGACCGCCAGCAGGTGATCTCCACCTTGCTGAACAACCTGTCCACATTGCTCAATACCGTCGGGGTTCACGACACGCAGCTCGGGCAGTTGATCGGGAACTTCGACACCCTCGTGAAAGGCATCGCCTCCTCACGCACCGCGCTGGGCTCTGCGATCGACAACATGTCGACCCTCGAGTCGACGACGAGCAACCTGATCAACCAGTCGCAGCCCGATCTGAACACCGACATCCAGACCCTGTCGCGCGATGTGCAGACGCTTTCTGATGACCAGCAGGGCCTGAACGGTGTCCTGGCCGGTTTCCCCGGGCTGGTGAACGTCCTCACCAAGATCCAGAGCAGCGGTAGCTGGCTCAATGTCTACCTGTGCAACCTGACTATCAACGTGCACGGATCCCTCGACATCTCGTTGGTTCCCGGAGTCAGCCCGCCGCAGTTTCCCGATCCGGTGACGCTTCCCTCAGGTGCCGCAGGCGACCAGGCCGACCACACGGCGGCGTGCTCGTGAAGCGCTTCCGCGAACGCAACAGGGCGGTAACCGGCTTGGTCGGCGTCGTGGTCGTCATCGTCCTGGTGGTGGCGGGCCTCCAATTCCCGAACCTCCCCTTCTTCCATTCGAACTCCGGTTACTCGGCCGACTTCGTGAACACGGGTGGCCTCGTGACCGGCGACATCGTCACCATTGACGGCGTAAAGGTCGGCTCGATCACCGGGATGTCGCTCGCCGGAGCCAAGGTGAAGATGACCTTCAACGTGGCTTCGAACGTCCACCTGGGTTCGAAGACCTCAGCCGCCGCGGAGGTGCTCAGCCCGGTCGGGACCGAGTACCTGGAGCTCACGCCATCGGGAAAGGGAGACCTTTCATCGGTGATCCCGCTTTCGCGTACCAGCGTTCCGTACAACCTAGTCACCGACCTGTCCGGTCTCGGAGCGGAGATCGACAAATACAACATCCCCAACCTCGAAAAGTCGTTGGACGTGAGCGCACAGGACCTGAACGCCACCTCTTACACCCAGACGATGCAGGCGTTCAACGGACTGGCCAAGTTCTCCAACGTTCTCGGAAACGAGCAGGGGGCGCTGGCGACCATCGTGTCCCAGGGTGCCAAGTTGAGCGGTGTCCTCTCCAACCGAAGCGAGCAACTGTTCAACCTCTTCGGGCAGAGCAACTTGGTGCTCCAGGTCATCCAGCAACGTAAGACCGCCATCGATCAGCTCTTTACTGCGACGTCGACGCTCAGCGCGCAGATAACGAGCATCCTTTCGGTCAACCGGTCCCAACTGACCACGCTGCTTCAGGATCTGCAGTCCGTGTCGCAGGTGCTGGCAACCGAGAGCACCAACTTCGGAAATGCCATTCCTGTACTCGCCGCGTTCAGCCGCTACGCCGCCAACGCCACCGGATCGGGACCGTTCGCTGACGTATCGGTGCCCACGCTTCTCATCCCCGACGACGTCATCGTGCAGTGCTCCAAGGCGGGGGCCTACCCGAGCAAGTACTCACAGGTCGGGTGCCATCCATGACCGCGCTCAAGAACTTCTTCGCAGTTTTGTGGGGCAAGTGGCGCCTGGTCGGCTTGCTCGTGCTCGTCGTCGCCGTCGTGGTCGGAGGGATCGTGGCGCTCGTGACGAGCGGGTCGACGGACATGACCATCACGGCACGCTTTTCCACTGCTCCCGGTCTTTACACCGGGAACCAGGTCCGGATCCTCGGCTTGCCCGTGGGGACGATCACGAAGATCACGCCAGGATCTTCTTTCGTCACCGTGGTGATGGAAGTCCCCGCGTCGACTCAAATCCCCGCCAACGCCCAGGCTCTGATCATGGCGCCGCAGGTGGTGAACGACCGCTACATACAGCTCGACCCCGCCTACACCGGGGGTCCCCGCATGACCAACGGCACCGTCATTCCGGTGGCGCGCACCGCGGTGCCCATCTCGGTTGACGGGATCATCGACAGTCTCGACGACCTTGCCAAGGCGCTCGGTCCCGGCGGTGCGAACAAGCACGGCGCGCTCTCGGCGTTCGTCGCGGCGTCCGCCAAAGCGTTCGGGTCCAACGGTTCCGCTCTGCATTCGACACTCACGTCGCTGGGCGGTGCGCTCGGTGCGCTTTCGTCGCAAGGCCCCGACCTCACCTCTCTGTTCGACAACCTCGGAAATCTGAGCCACGTCGCTTCGAAGTACACCGGGACCTATCAAGCCTTCGCCAACGACCTGGCCGTGGTGAGCACCGACCTGGCATCGGACGACGGCGCTATCGGCTCGGCCCTGTCGAACCTTCAGCAGGCACTCGGTCAGCTCGCGCAGTTCATCAGGACCAACGGGTCGGCCCTCGGAACAAGCGTGTCCAACCTGAACACCTTCGCCAGCGCCGTGGCATCCAAGCAGCAACAGCTGGCAGAGGTGTTCGGTGACCTTCCGAAGGCGTTGGACAACATCACCAACGCATATGACCCCACGGCTCCCGGTGGTCCGGCGCTGAGAGCCCGGCTGGATCCGATGAGCAACTCTGCCGCGTTCTCCAAGTCCATCTGCGGCAACGCGCTGTTGCGGCTGCTCATCTTGTCCGTGGACCAGTCCCAGGACAACGACAAGGGCCTCGACCTGGCGTGCGGCGTGAACGGTCTTCTGGCCGCATTGCCCACTCCCCCCGGCGCGAGCTCGGGTCCCGACATGTCGATCAGCGCAATACTGGGGCGCAGGTCGTGATGGCGGCCCGACTGCGCACCCGCTGGGTCGCTCCACTCTGCATCGCAATCGGTGCGGTGCTTCTCAGCAGTTGCGCGCTCAGTCTCCAGACACTCCCGAAGATCACCGGCTCCAGTGGTCCGACGTATCCCGTTCGGGCACAGTTCGGAAACGTTCTCAATCTGCCGGCTGACGCGCAGGTGCGCGTGGGAGCCGAGGTGATCGGCGAGGTCGGTCAGATCTCCACCACCGACTTTCAAGCTGACCTGACGTTGAACATCAAGTCGAGCGTGCACATCCTTCAAGGAACAACGGCGCAGATCAGGTTCGACAATCCCCTGGGCGACGAATACGTCCTGCTTCAGGCGCCCGCCGTTGCCGAGAGCGGGACTTCGGGCGCGCCCCAGTACCTGGCTCGCAACGCGCTCATTCCCGTATCGGACACGAGCACCGCACCGAGCGTGGAGGACACCTTCGGCGCTCTTTCCCTTGTTCTGAACGGCGGCGGGCTCAACCAGCTCCAGGTCATCATCCACGAGCTGAACAACACCTTCAACGGTAACCAGCCACAGATCCGATCGTTCTTGACAACGATCGACCGGGCAGTGGGATCTCTCGCAAGTGGCCGGCAGGCGATCGACCACGCTCTGAGCTCGATCCAGAACCTCACCACCAAGCTGAACAGTGGGCGCGAGACGATCTCCAACGGGATTGACACGATCGCTCCCGCCATCGGAGTGCTCGCAGGCGAGAACCAGCAGATACAGAGCCTGATCACCCAGCTGTCCAATCTCGGGACCATCGGAACCCAAGTTGCGCAGCAGAGCGGTGAGAATTCGGTCGCCGACGTGAAGGCTCTTCTGCCCGTGGTCCAGCAACTGGAGTCCGTTTCCGCGCAGCTCGGCCCCGACCTCAACGACCTCTCCCGTTTCGAAGCAGAGTCCCTGAAGGTTGCTCCCGGCGACTACCTGCAGGCGAGCGTTATCGCCAACGTTCTGTTACCGGCGGGTGCTTTCGAGCCGACTTCCTTCGGTCCCGATGCGGGGCCGGACGCATCTTCATCATCGGCCGCCAACCTTGATTCAGACTCCCGCCCCCAAGCCACGAGCGGTTCGTCTGCCGTGACGGCTCTGCTCGAAGGAGGCGTGCTTTGAGCCGGCGCTCGATCGTTCCTCGGATGATCGGCCTCGTGGTCGTGGTGTTCCTGGGCGTCTACTACATCGCGTTCGACGTTCTTCAGTACCGGATCGTGTCGCAACCGATGGCCGTGACCGTCCTGATGCCCGGTGCAGGCGGTCTCTATACCGGTGCGGACGTGACGTTCAGGGGCGTGGACGTCGGAACGGTGACCGCACTGGATCTGAGCTCCAACCAGGTCCAGGTGAAGATCGGGATCAATCCCGGCGCGCGAATCCCGGACAACGGTCCGGTACTGGTGAAGCAGCTCTCCGCTCTCGGTGAGCAGTATCTGGACCTGCAGCCCTCCAGGTCGAACGGCCCAGATCTGCACGGAGGATCGGTGATCCCCGCAAATCGCGTGGTCCTCCCGGTACCGATCGGTACGGCTCTGGTCGACCTGGGCGCGATGTTGAGGAGCCTCAATCCGCAGGATCTCCAGAGCGTGGAGAGCTTTTTGGCCAGCGCCTTCATCGGCACGGGACCCGACCTGCGCACAATCATCGTCACAGGCCAACGGCTGTTCAACGCGTTGGTCGCGGCGCAGCCCGAGACCGTCAACCTCGTCGTCGACGGCAAGACCGATCTCCACACCCTGGAAGCGACCGACGGTGATCTTTCAACCTTCAGCGCAGGGCTGGCCTCTCTTACTGCGCAGCTCAAGAACTCCAACTCCGACCTGCAGAACCTGATCAACAACGGAGCCGCCGCGGCCGCACAGCTGAACCCGTTCCTGGTCGCGAACACGGCGTCGATTGCCGCCACGATCCAGAGCCTTTCTACCGACGCGCACGTGAGCGATGAGTACAACGCCCAGGTCCACGCCATCTTCGAACTGCTTCCCGTGGTGTCCGACGATCTGGCCTCGATCGAGAGCGGCGGGCAGATCCACGGGGTGCTCGACATAAATACGGCCGACCCGGTGTGCCCTTACATCCCGGGCGTCGACATGGCAGGGCCGACCCAAAGTGTGGCCAGCGCCCCGCTCGGCAACACCTGCTCGAGGACATCTTCAGGCATGCTCCAGCGAGGCGCTAACAGCTCGCCGTCCTATCCGTGAATCTCCGAACTTGTGGACGTCGCTTGATGCCCGAGTCCCAGGAGTGCGGTTTGGTCAGGCCGTGGTGCATCACTCGGGTTTAGGTTGCAGACAGGCAGGGAATGACCTACTCAGCGGTAACTTGGCGTGTTTCATAAGGCGTCGGCATTGAGCGTCTCCGGAGGGGCTGGAGTCGCGACAGGCGGAGCTCAAGGGGGAGTTCTCAGCCAGCCTGGTGTGATGCCGATCGGAACGCCTCCTCACTGCTTCGGATCTGACGATCCGGCCGCCCGCAGAAACGAACGGGCGACCGGGTTCTAAAAAGGGGAAGGAGGGTTCGTGCGAGTGTCGCGTTCGCGCCGGAGAATCGGCCACCGGAGCCGGCTCGTCGGTACGGGTGTGCTTGCGACGATCGCCGGATCCCTTGTGCTCGTGGCGGTGTTGATCGCGTGTGTGTCCGAGTTCGGATCATCCGGCACCTCTGGCGCCATCAACGCTCCCTCTGGTTCGACCTCGGCAACTGCGCTCGCCAGGAGCAACATCGACAACGCAGGCGACCGGTCCCAGACACTGCAGTCTGATTCGGCACTCGCCGCGGGACCCCTCGTCGGTTCCGACATGCAGTACGAGACCGCGAGTGACAACCTCCCCGCAGACTGCATCCCCAACAATTCCGGGCCGCCGGGGTCCTCATATCAACTCGGCGTCGTGGGGTACGTGACCAACGGAACCCTCACCGCCGGCCCCACCACGGTGGCCAACATCAATGCGAAGTTCTGCGGAGTGGTGACAGTCGTGTCCGGCACTCCACCGTGTAACGCGACGGGAACCGTCGACTCTCCGCCGGACGGACAGATGTTCGGGTCACTGTCTGCTGCCCTCAACCTGATACCGGGAATGCAGCAGACAGTGCCGTTCACCGCAGTTCCCGGGACCATCACGGGGAGCTTCCAGTGCAATACGTCAGGAAGCGGACTCGAGGTCACCGTCAACGCGACGGTCGGCGGTACGACAGGACTGTTCGGACTGTCGTGCACAGTCGGGCCGATCGACCTGACGCTCACAGGAACACTCACCGGTCCAATCAGCGACCCGAATCAATATGCGACGGTCACGCTCACCGGTGATCAATTCGCCATCCCGGCCGTGCAGGCTAGTCCGGCGTGTTCCGGCGAAATCCCCACCAATTTGAACGAAATTGCCGGCCTTCCGATTTCCCCGGGTGGCGCCAGCGCCACGCTTCCCACCAGCGTCACCCTGTACCAACCGACCACATGACGATCCCCTTGCACGATCGTCACAAGACTGACGAATACGGGAATTTCCGCATGAAAGATATGGAAAGAGGGTAACTCGAGTACGACAAGATGTGAGGGAGCAGCAGCTCCCGAGCGCGTGATCCGTCCCGGATCATGAAGCAAATCAACCACAGACCCAGAAGCAACCGATGGGGGTTACAAACAATTATGAAATCACTTGGTAGAAAGTTGACCTTCGTTGGCATGGCAGCCATCGCAGGTGTGTTCGGCACCGCAGCCGCGGTCGGAGCAAGTGTTGCTCCGGGTACCACAGTGAACGGAACTTCGAGCAAGGTTACGTTCGTTGGAACCATCAGCGGCGTCACGGTGACCGTCCACTGCACGAGCTTCAAAGACGCGGTGACGGTTCAGTCGGGCGACAAGAAGAGCGTTGACATCCCGCCGCCAACCATCACTGGTTGCACGGATTCGCTTACAGGAACCGACACCATCGCCACCAACTCCACGAACGGAAGCTGGGAACTGAAGGTGAACTCCGCGGGTACCCAGCTTTCACTGGTCGTCCCCAAGGCTGGTGCGACCTTTAAGACCACGTTCCTGCCCTCGTGCACCATTACCGTCGCGCCGAACGGCCCTGCCTCGATCGTAGGGACGTACAGCAGCACGAAGGGGACCGACAAGGCCAAGAACGCGTCCTTCCCCGTTTCCGGATCGGGTTGCTCCGCTACCTCATCTGAGGCCACGACAACCGTCAAGTTCAGCCCGAACCCGGGGAAAATCCCCCCGTTCGCGTCATAGGTCCACCGGGACTCAACTGACGTAAAGGAAGAATCAAGCAAGGCTCGTATGCGGACGGCGACACTGTCGCCGTCCGCATACGCTTAAGGACCCGAAAAGGCAGAAGCAGAGCGGATGTTGCAGATACCGGACAGACTCAAGCGAGGCACCAGTACCGCAGGCCGTTCGCATTCATCGCGGCGTTGGTTCCCGGCCGCAGTCCTCCTGCTCGCAGTTCTGACCTTCGCCACGATCCTGGTTTCCACCGAACCGACCCACCCGGGTTCCACGGCGGTGGCCACAAACGTCAAACCGGTATCGCCACGTGCCTCAGCTTCTGCTGTTGCGATCCGTCAGGTCGCTTTCCGAGCGATCAAGTCGAAACTTCCTCGCACCACCTCGCAGCTCAAGGTGGCGTCACTGGTTTCAGAAGTGCTGCCGACGTACCAAACCGGAGCCGCTCTCAAGAAGTTCGAGAATTCTCCCGGCATGCCCGCTTGCGCGGCGCCGACCCCTCCCGCCGCCACCTATCCACCGAACGGCCCGTACGGGATCCCGTTCGTCGCCGCGATCACCAACGGCGAGCTGCTGACCTCCTACAGCGAATGGGTGGCTGACCATCACATCTACAACGTCGGGGGAACCAACTACACCCTGTATCCGTGGGACGTGAAGATCTACGACATCACCGGTTGGGTAACCGGTCTCTTAGAACTGCCGTCGTTGAATGCAACGATCCCCCCGCAAAACGTCGTCTTCTGCGACACAGGCGGAGCAGCCTGCATCAGTTCGGACTACCCACAGGGCGAGTGCATCCACATCACGCAGCTTTTTCCCGGACCTGGCGACCAGGGATCCGAAATTACGAACCTCCATCCAGAGGGGACGGCATGCTCCGGTTACTCGGGTGGGGATCCCGGCTATCCGTACCCATGCCTCGGTTACGAGATAACGCTCACACCCTCGGGCAAAACGACGCTGACGGTCAGCGGCGTCGAATCGAACGGGTCACTCGATCTTTCGGTTCAGACCGCGGCCTTTGCCAACGTGGTGTTGAGCACTCAATCATGCAGCCAGGTCAGGCCGACCAAGCTCAATCTGTCCACGATCGCGCCGACGTCGCTCCCTCCGGGTGCGCCTATCGCGCCCACAGCCGGCAATCCGGACGACAGGTTGTTGCAAGTGCCACTGGCATCGCTGTCCGGTCCGCTCGCCTCGGCCTCGAGCACCCTCGGGACGGACGACTTCCAGATTCCGGCGTGGGGTGTCCCACCCACCGCATCATGTCCGGACCCCGGCATTCAGGAGAGCTTGAACGAACCCGCCGGCGGTTACGACACCCATGACAACCCGCTCTACGTGGATCAGTCAGCCATCGCCGGACAGTACGGATGGAGTCAATTCTTCGCCACGACGACCGTTGCCACGCTCGGCTTCCAAATAGGGCCGCCGCCGAACTTCAGTTTCTAGCCGGCTGCCCTTCCGCTTTACCGGCCGATTCTACTGAGGTCGGAATGTTCCGGTCCGAAGCGCCTCAGGAACGCCCGGCAGGACCGGCAAGAACGTCGTCGATCTCAGATCCGTTCGTTGCGGGGATCTGCTCAGTCTTTGCCGGCACTCCGTTCGAGCTCGTCTGCACGGTCGGATAAGTGTTCGGGTCCGGAACCGTCAGATCGGTCTCCGCGGCGTCGGCCATCTCATCCATGCTGATCGGCCCTTCCGGGCGACCCGCCAAGAACTGCTGGATGACCGGAACAGTCGAGGTGGTCATCTGCTCTTTGGATCCAAAGCCGACCAGTTGGGACCTGAAGAGCAAGCCCAGATAGTGCGCGGTCCGCTTAACCGACTCGATGTTGTGGCTGATGATGAAGAAGGTCACTCCGGTCTCGTCGTGGACCGTGTTGATCAGCTCGTCCAGGTACGCCACTCTCACCGGATCGAGGCCGGAGTCCGGCTCGTCGAAGAACAGGATCTGTGGATCGAGCACGAGGGCTCGGGCGAGGCCGGCCCGCTTACGCATACCACCGGAGACCTCGCCCGGAAGCTTGTGGAGGTGGGCCACCAGGCCGACGAGCTCGGACTTCTCCATGACGATGGTGCGGATCTCTTTTTCGGTCTTGCTCGTGTGCTCTACGAGCGGAAAGGCGATGTTGTCGAAGAGGTTCATCGAACCGAACAGCGCGCCGTCCTGGAACAGCACCCCGATCTTGCGGCGGATCCGCAGCACTTCCTTCTCGCGAACTCCCACTATCGGATCGCCGTCGATGTAGACCTGCCCGGCCTCCGGACGCAGCAGCCCGATCACCGTCTTCAAAAGGACGGATTTCCCTGTTCCAGAAGGTCCGAGGATCGCGGTGGTCTTCCCCCTGGGTACGTCGAACGTGACGTCCTCCAGCACTGTATGAAGACCGAATCGCTTGGTTATGCCCTGAATCGAGATCATCGCATCGGAAGCCACAACCTCGGACTCGGCTGTGGGAACCGCCTGCTCAATCACCATCACTCACACTCTCCCCTTTTGGCGCACCAGAAGCCTACGAGATACCGCCGTCTTGCACCTCGCGAGCCTTCGCACCTCTATACCCGCAACCTGGGAATTTCTCTCAGCGTTTGAGGCTTGTGCATTTGCGGGCATGTATTCGGTGGGGCCGGTCCCGCATTACTGCTCGGGGCCCGATCGGAAATGGGGAGTCAGATCAATGACTGAAGTTATGCGCAGAAACGGTTCAAGACCCGGCGTCGACGCAGACCTGGAACTTGAACTGGAGGAGCTTGATCACCTGGACGGCGCGCCCTCCAAGCGCGACGGTAGTGGTCACACGCCCGGTTACAAGGCTCCCAAGGTGGCGAAAGCCCAGAAGGCAGTGCCGAAATCGGACGAGCGCAAGTTGAACGGGCACGGCTCAGCCGCGGGGCTTTGGGCGCAGATCGCAGAAGAAGTGACCAATCCGCCGGCCGACGAAGTTGCAGCGCCGAAGAAGCAGCAGAAGACGTCACTCAAGAAGTCCGCAGCGAAGAAATCGACCGGGGAGAAGAAGTCCTCGGCTTCAAAGAAATCGTCGTTATCCGAGATCGTCGAGCAATCCGACGATGTCGAGTTCGCCGACCCGGTCGAGGACGTCGAAGACGTAACCGAATTCCCAGAAGAGCAGGGGACCACAGAGACCGGTTCGGCAACGAAGCGGGCCAAGGTGGGCAGATTCGGGTTCACCTATGCCACTTTGATCGTCTCTGTGATTGCGGCCGCGCTTGTTGTGGCTCTGATACTCACCAGCATCAGTCTCTCGAGCAAAAGCTCGCTCGAAGGCGCTCGTACGAGCGCGCTCGCATCGGCTCGCACCTACGCCGCGGAGATGGCCGGGTACACGTACCAGAACCTGACCCATGACTTCGCAGTAGTGGAGTCCAATTCGACCCCGGCGTTCCAGCACAACTTCTTGCTATCGAGCAACGCTCTCAAGTCCACTCTGGTCAAGTACCACGCATCGGCAACCGCCAGCATCGTGTCCGCCGGAATCGTGTCTGCCACCGCCACCAGCGCGACGGTCCTCCTGCTCGTCGATCAGAAGGTCAAAAACTCGGTCGAGAAGAATTCGACCACCGATCGAAATCAGTTGTTGATGAACCTGTCGCACGTAAACGGCAAGTGGTTGATCAGCAACGTGACCGAGCTGTAGGGACGCGCGACCAGCGGAGCTGCCTCAGCGCTTGGTCAGGAAAGCAAACCAGGCGCGTGCGCCATCAGGGCTGATCGTTATCTCGAGAACCGCCGGTTCGATGGAGTTGACTATCCATCCGTCGGCAAAGGCCGCTCTGATCTCGCCCTGTGTCACACGGCGCGGTCCCCATTCGCCGGGTTGGAGCTCACTGAAGCAGAGCATGTGATAGCTGCCGCCGCGAGCCGTCACCGACCTCAGGTTGTCGACGAATACGGGACGTTCGTCGTCGCTGAAGAGGTGGAACAATCCGCAGTCGAGGACCGTATCGAACGGTCCGTGGATCGTTTCGTCGAGGGCGAGCGCGTTGCCCTCGACGAAGTGAGCGGCTAGGTGACGTTCGGTTGCTTTCTCGGTGGCTTGACGGATGGCACTCGGCGCCATGTCGACACCGGTCACCTCGAGTCCCAACCCGGCCGCGAGCAGAGCGTGCTCACCGGTCCCACAACCGACGTCGAGCACTCTTCCTTCGATCCCACCTGACTCGGCCAGCCGGACGAAAGAATTCTGGGGACGCCCAATGTCCCACGGAGGAGTCCCGGCGTATATGGCCTCGAAGTCCCCGCCCGGGACACTGGGGACGGTCACGGCTTGTCGGCGCCGACCACCCACATCGAAAAGTATTGAGACCCGCCGCCGTATGCGTGCCCGAGCGCCCTTCTGACTCCGTCGACCTGATGGTCGCCCGCAAGTCCCCGTGCCTGGAGAGCCGACTCCAAAAAGCGGAGCATGCCGGATGCGCCGATCGGATTGGAGGAAAGAACGCCGCCGGACGCGTTCCACGGGATGTCTCCACCGTCGAGCGACGTAGCGCCCTCATCGGTCAGCTTCCACCCCTCGCCTTCCGGGGCGAAACCAAGGCTTTCGAGCCACATCGGCTCGTACCAGCTGAACGGCACGTACACCTCGGCCACCTGGAAGTCTTTCCGCGGATTGGTGATCCCGGCCTGCGCGTACAGATCGGCCGCACAATCCTTAGATGCTTGCGGGCTCACCTGATCACGCCCCGCGAACATCGTCGGCTCGGAGCGCATGGCCATGCCGTGGATCCACGCCGGATTGGTATACGAATCAGCCACGTCTTCTGAGGCCAGGACGAGTGCAGCGGCTCCGTCAGACGAGGGGCAGACCTCCAAAAACCGCAGAGGATCCCACAACATCACCGAGTCGCGGACCTTCTCGAACGAGATGTCGTCCATGTGAAGGTGTGCATAGGGGTTCTTGAGGGCGTGCTTCCTATCCTTCACCGCGACTTTGATCCCGATGTCGTCTGGAGCGTTGGAGCGCCTGATGTACGCCCGGATGATCGGTGCGAAGTAACCGCCCGCGCCGGCCAGCAGAGGAGCGGAGAACGGTTGGGGAACAGACAGGGCCCACATGGCGTTCGAGTCCGACTGCTTCTCGAACGCCACGGTCAACACCCTTCTGTGCACTCCGGACGTAACGAGGTGCGCAGCCACGATCGCCGTGGAGCCACCGACTGAACCGGCTGTGTGAACCCTGATCATCGGTTTTCCGACTGCTCCGAGAGCGGGTGCCAGATATAGCTCCGGCATCATGACGCCCTCGAACATGTCCGGCGCCTTGCCGATCACGACCGCGTCGATATCCGACCAGTCCATCGACGCGTCCTCGAGGGCACGCACAGCCGCCTCACGGACCAGCCCTGCTATCGACACATCGGTACGAGCCGCGGTGCACTTGGTCTGGCCGGCACCGACAACCGCGCAACGCTCAGCCATCAGGCACCCCCTGGGTTGTCGGCCAACGAGCAGATCAGGTTCTGTTGCAGACACGGGCCTGACGTGGCGTGAGCCAAGGCCCTTTTAGCCGAGCCGTCCATCACACGGTTGGCCGCTTCCCCGATGCGGATCAGTCCTGCGACCATCATCGCGTTGGCATTGCTCGCTCCACCCGACGGATTGACGTTCACTTTTCCAGCATCGGGATCGATCCCGAGCGCCGAGGTAACGATGATCTCCTGGTGAGCGAACGGGGCGTGGATCTCGGCCACATCGACCTGCGCCGCGGCACCGTTATCTAGCCCGGCACCAACGGCCGCCAACCGGGTCGACGGCGACTCCGTCAGGTCCCTGGCTCCTATCGAATGCGTCTCGATGCGGTGATCGACTCCGAGGATCCAGGCCGGGTTCGAGCAGAGTTGGCGCGCCCTGTCCTCCGCTACGAGCACGATCGCGGCCGCGCCGTCTGTGATGGGCGGGACGGCATGACGGCGCAACGGCGAGACGATGTAGTCCTCGGCCAGCATTTCCGACACGCTCATCTGCGGGGCCTTCTGGGCCGACGGATTGCTCGTGGCGGCTTTCCGGTTCCGTTCTGCGACCTTGGCGAAGTCCTCCTCGGTCGCCTTCCCCGAGTCGATCAGCTCCCTGGCTTGTAGCGCGGCGACTGCAACCGGGTCGGGCCACAGAGGAGCCATGTAATAAGGGTCGAGTTGAAGAGCGAGGACCCGATCGAGCTCACAATGAGACGACCGCCCGAAGCTGTAGACCAGAGCAGTGTCCGCGTCCCCGGACTGAAGCATGAGCCACGCCTCGTGTAGAGCGAACGCGCCGTCCATCTCCACGTGTGATTCCCGAAGTGGCGGCCACGCACCGACGGCGTCGAGTGCAGCGACGAAGCTGAACGGCGCGCCGACGAGGTAGTCGGTGCTGCCCGAGCAGACGAACTCCATGTCGTTCTTGGTCAGACCGACCTTACCGAGCACTTCGGTTACCACCGGCAGCAGGGTCTCGACTTCGTTTCGATACTCCTCGCGGCGGACGTTGTCGGCTTGAGCGAATGAGACGATGGCGACAGGGCGTGGATTCTTCGCCATCACAGGTACTCCTTGTACGACTCGTAGTCCGCGTTGGGTTCGCCGTTCGGCCTGAAGTACCTCACCGATGCCATCGTCGGCCCCCATTCGGAGCGGTCCTTCCACACCGCCTCGACGCGCAGGCCCATCTCCACCTGATCGGCGGGGATCTCCTGGATCAGACCCATGAAGCTGAGGTTCGCCCCGTCGAGAAGGATCTGCGCGCATATATAAGGGATCTCGATCGACTGTCCCTGGAACGGCACGTTCACGACGCAGTACGTCGTCACGGTTCCGGCGTTTCCGAGCTCGACGTCTTCTGCCAGGAACACTCCGTCTGTAGGACACGATCCACGCGGCGGCACGTACACCTTCGAGCAGACAGGGCAGCGCTGACCGAAGAACTTGCCGTTCTCGAGACCACGCAGAAATCTCGACTGCGCCTGGCCGGCAGTGAAATCGAAGTCGATCTTGATGGGCGTCTCCAGCATCGTCACATCGCCCCGTGCCCCTTCTTCACTCACGAGTTCTCCTCCGGTACGAAGCATTCGATGTCCTGGATCCTGCCGATCCGCTCGCCATCGGGTCTGAACCTGGCGGTCACCCGCATCCCCGTCGAGCACCTATCGGAGGAACCGCTGTCGAGCGCGTGGAGCATGGCTGTGTCGGCGCCATCGAGCTGGATCAAAGCCCAGGCGAACGGCGTTCCCAGGGGTTGATCGGCGTGAGGGTGATCGGTCCACGCCCAGCTGGTGACCACCCCGCCCGGCCCCACCTCGACCAGTTCCGGGTCCACTTCTTCGGAGGTCTCAGGGTCGTACTCAGTAGGTGGGACCACCACCTTCCCTGAAGGTGTTCGGGCTCCAAGGATGCGGCCGTCGCGCAGGCCGGTCAAGAACCCACCGATTATGGGACCGACCGAGCGCTTGTACGGAAACTCGAGCACATGTGGCGCTCGCAGGACTTCGTTGTCTGCCATCGCTCTCCTGCTCCGGGACGCGGACGGCTCCGAAAAGTAGAACAGATTTCACTTTTCTGCCAGCAGCTCAGGTCACGTCCCTTCGGATCGACATCGCCGCACCCACTCCTGCCAGGACGACGCCCCAGGCCAACAGGATAAGAACGCCTCCCCACCATGGCAGCAGGTTGACGTTCGTGTTCTCGAATCCTGAGCGCTGGACTCCGGAGGCCAGGGCTTGCGCAGCTTCCCCCGGCAGCCATCGGGCCACCGAAGGAAGCGTCCCCGAGATGACGGGGATGACGACCAGGTCTGCTCCGAGCCCGACGATGAGAGTGGCTATCTGGCTCTTGAGCAAAGCGCCGAGACCTGCTCCATAGACGGCGTAGAGGGCGGCCGCACCCACATACCCGAGGACCGATTTGTACTGGGTGAGCATGAGCGAAACCGTGCCGTGGCTCGAGGCCACGAGGATGAACCCCAGGACCAGAGCCCCTGCGGCGCTCGTGATCCCGACGGCAAAGCCCGCAAAAGCTGAGATCGTGAGTTTCCCCGCCACAACGATCGTGCGTCGGGGCTCGGCAAGGAAAGTGGAGGTCACCGTCTTGTGCCTGTACTCGCCGGTCACCATCATCACGCCGATGATCAGGGCCAGAGGAAGCGCGAACTGCCCGAAGATGGCCAGGGAGTCGAGGAACCACTTTGCTGACCCGTGAGGCGGGAGTATGGGCGTCCCACCGAACGACCGACGACCGTGTCTCGGTGCGAACGCGACGAGTGCGCCGAACGCGATCGAGATAACGAAGCCGACCGCCAGGATTATGAAGGTCGAGCGGATGGTTACGAGTTTTCTGACCTCCGCTCTGAGAGTTCTGGCGAGAGCGTTCATCGCCCGGTCGGAGGATCGCCGCCCGATTCACCGGCAGGTGGCGGTGGCGGGTTTTGCTTCTGGGCCGCGGGCGGTGGCGGTGGCATCGTGACTCCTGCCGGCACGACGGGACCCTGAGGCGCCGGCGGTGGTGGCTCGCCCGTCGGTGGAAGCCAGGCTCCCTGCGGATCACCCCAACCCAAATGTGACTCAGGGCCCCCCTGTTCTGTGAGCGAGAAGAACAATTCCTCGAGCGACTCACCGGATGACGACATGGCGAAGACCGGAATCCGGTTGTCGGCCATCAGCTGACCGATGGCCTTCGCATCGGCGCCGGACGCCACCACCGTCTCGGCGCTCTGGCGTGTCACCGCCACGCCGGCTGTCGAAAGCACGTCCACGAGCCTCTGCGCCTGCGTGGTCGAGATCTGCACCTCGGTCTTCACGTTGTCCAGCAGATGCTTGAGGTTTCCCTGAGTGGCCAGCCGACCGTGGGTGAGGATGATGACCTCGTCCACGGTCTGTTGGGCCTCGGCCAGAAGGTGCGACGAGACGAGGACGATCCGTCCTTCCCCCGCGTACCAGCGAAGGAAGCTCCGGAGCCATGCGATCCCCTGCGGGTCGAGGCCGTTCGCCGGCTCGTCCAGGATCAGCACTTCGGGCTCGCCGAGCATGGCGCTCGCGAGCTCGAGCCTCTGGCGCATGCCCATGGAAAACCCGCCCACCCTCCGGTCACCGTCGCCGGCGAGTCCGACGAGGTCGAGAACCTCCTTGACGCGTTTGTGTGCAACGCCGGATTGAGTTGCCAGGATCTCGAGATGGTTGCGCGCGCTTCTACCGGGGTGAAACCCGGTTGCCTCGAGAACCGCACCGACGACCCGCGCCGGATCAGTCAGATCGCGGTACTCCACTCCATTGATCAGAGCCCGGCCCGAAGTCGGGGTGACCAGACCTAAAAGCGAGCGAAGAGTTGTCGTCTTCCCGGCACCGTTGGGTCCCAGGAAACCCGTCACGTGGCCGGGGCTGGCCGAAAAGCTCAAATCATCGACGGCGACCACATCGCCAAAGCGTTTCGATAGTGAACTGACCTCGATGCTCGGCATTTAGGTCCCTGGTCTGATTGTGCGAACGCTCCCGTTCGACGGTAGAACGAAGCTAGCAATCCTTATTCGCTGGCTCGTGCACTCGCTCCGCCGGCTGCTACGGTCGGCACAGAGGTAGTTATCGGGAGGTCCCGATGAACGTGATCGTCACAGGCGCCGGTATCGGTGGCCTCACCACAGCGATGCTTCTGGCGGCAGACGGCCACCAGGTGACCGTGCTCGAACGTGACGCAGCGCCTGTTCCCGAACCGGATGCAGCGTGGGATGACTGGGAGCGCCGCGGCGTCAACCAGTTCCGCCTTCCCCACTTCTTCGGTCCCCGGTTGCGCTCTATCTACAAGTTGGAGTTCCCGTCTCTGGTCGAAGCGCTGGAGAAAGCGGGAATGTTCGGTTTCAACATCGTGGAACAAGCTCCCGAGTCGCTTACAGGCGGAGCACGGC
>JBAPRR010000170.1:0-2470 GCA_049281195.1 Acidimicrobiales bacterium | reverse complement strand
TGGCGACGGAGATGCCTCCGCTGCGATGCGCGCCATCGTTGATCTCCTCGAAATCTCACCAGAAGCGGTCCAAGATGCCCTTGCGGTCCCGCCTCAGACCAACGAAGTCGGTCGGTCGCCTGCACTCACGTCAGGGCTCCTCTTCATCGCGAGGCAGTTCGGGATGCCGATACGTCTTCGTGAGATCGGGTCAAGCGGGGACCTGAATCTGTGGTTGGACTCGTACTGGTACGAGCAGGAGGGCGAGGGGTGGGGGGCACAGGAGTCGCCTTTACGGTTCGAAAATATCTGGGTAGGTGGCGCTCCCTCGTTCTCGCTGAGTGCTGAGATTCTTGACCGGCGCGGCTGTGACAAACATCCGATCGATGTGACATCACCGACCGGCGCCTTGAGATTGTTGTCCTATGTGTGGCCGGAACCTCGCGAGCGATTTGTCCGACTACATAAGGCAATTGAGGTCGCCCGGCGGACGCGTGCGGTCATTGATGAAGCGGACGCTGCCACTTGGGTGCCACATGAGCTTGCCGGGCGAATACAGGGAACCGTCATGGTGATCATGCATTCGGTTGTCTGGCAGTACCTCGAACTGGAGACCGCCGAGGCCATCACCGGAGCAATGGCTGAAGGAGGAGCAGATGCGAGACCCGACTTGCCACTCGCGTGGCTACGACTTGAACCGAATCCCGAAACTTATGCGCCGGCTGAGTTGAAGGTAACCATTTGGGACGGCTTAGCTCAGCAGGATCACCTGTTAGCGACGACCGGATTCCATGGCGGGTCGATTACATGGCAGAGTGGCTGTGGGTAACTTCGCAACTGAAACCGTTGTCGTGCCGGTCGATACCGGTCGATATGTCGGCCAAATCTCAGATGCGTGGGAGATCTGGGGACCCAACGGTGGCTACTTGGCGTCGCTGGCGCTACGAGCGGCGGGATTAGATAGTCCGTTTACCAGGCCGGCAAGTTTCTTCTGTCACTACCTGAGACCGGCTCGGTTCGATGAGGTCGACATTGCGGTGCTCACCGTGCGACAAGGCCGCACGAGTTGTTCTCAACGGGTCGAAATGCGACAGGACGGATCGCCAGTGCTCATGGGACAGGTCTGGTCGGTGGCCCCAAATGACGGTCTCGAGCACCACGCGGCGGTTGCCCCATCCGTCCTGGGCCCGGATCAAGTTTCTACCTTCGACCGCGTCGCAGCGGGGGTTCGGGATTTTCGCTTCTGGGACAATTTAGAGAGCCGCCGTCCGGAAGCCGAGACTCCATCGCGGCCTGCCGAGCGGGATGGTCCAATCTGGCGAAGCTGGCTTCGTGGACGACCTCAGGCAACCTTTGACGATCCCTGGATCGACGCAGCTCGATCGATCGTCTTTCTCGACATCCAGGGCTGGCCCGCCGCGACTCGCGTCCATGACGACCAGGTCGCTCAGTTCGTCGCACCAAGCCTCGATCTCTATGTCGGCTTTCACGAGCCCGCTCCCGCAGACCCGTGGCTGCTGGCCGACGGGTACTGCCCCGTCGGTGTCGATGGACTGCTTGGATGGACCGGTCGCCTCTGGTCGACGCAAGGTCGCTTGGTAGCTTCAGGCGGTGGACAGGCTCTTTGTCGCCGCCTGCCCGAGCGTACGAAGCGCGATTGACTGCTCCATACGAAACGATTGACCGCCGCTACGAACTAGCAACATTGGATTTCGGGCCGCCAACAGGCGGTCACGGCCACGTCTCGGCTGTCACGGCCTACAGTGGGTATAGACCGTGACACAAGGAGGTCCGAGATGGCCGTCTACTCAATTTGGGAGTCGTACTTTCCGCCGGTGGCAGCCGCCGAAGGCAGGATGGTGACCGAGCGCATCTGGGCGGACATGACCGGATTCGGCGGATACCTCGGACACGACATCCTCCAGGACCTCGACGATTCCGGTCACCTGCTGGTGGTGAGCCGCTGGAGCAGCCAATCGGACGCCGACGATGCTCTCGCCGAGTACACCGAGCATCCGAACGCACTCCAGGTGAACCGATTGGTGGACCGGCCGAGGCGTCGGCTCCTCGCCGTCAAACTGCCACACGGGTGATACCCGAGACAGTGATCGCATTGGCCAACCTCGAACGTCGTCGCCGAGGGGACACGGAGCCACGAGCACCGCTTGCGCAGGCCGTCCGAGCCCGTCAGGCACTCGCTGAGGTGGGACTGTCGGTCGATGGGCTCACCGACAGAGACCTTCCCGCTCTGACCCGGCTCGTTAGGGCGGTGTCCGCGCTCGGGAACTCGCTCGCCCTCCAATGCGAGCTACCGAGCAGCGCCGTTGAGGTGATCAACGAGCTGGCCTCGGGCTGCAGAGCAACTGCGAAGCTGACCGTGCGAGACAAAGCACCACGAACCGACGTGGACTGGCATGACCCGAATCCAGCCGCTGCTCTGGCCCGGCGCGTCATCCAAGAGCTCGGTCAGGTCGACTCAACCCGGCTGCGC
>JBAPRR010000169.1:0-25883 GCA_049281195.1 Acidimicrobiales bacterium | reverse complement strand
ATGCGAAGTTCTGGATCACGATCTCGGAGTCGGCGACGTGTCCGGCAGGCGAGGCCCCCTTGGTCGTGCCCGCCATGGTGCATGCAGCAAGAGTGCATGCCACTAGAACAACAACAGCCAGCAGTGCGCTCTTAGGTGCCCGAGGGTCTGTAGCTCGTCGTGTTTCGATCATCGGAGGGCTATTCGGATCTGGCGGATTGGCCGGATGGTCAAAATGACGGAAACGGGATTTTGTTTGCTCCCTGCATCCGCAGAGCCACCCAGTGCCGAATAACCACTGAATGTCTGATCTGGCCACGAGCAGTGACACGGCCCTGGTCATCGGGATAAGCCGTTGGCAGGAAGATTGCCTCGCAGAGGTCTATCGCAGGCACGCTGGAGCGGTTCACAATCTCGCCCGACGTGTTCTGATCGTGAGCGAACTGGCCGACGAGGTCACTCAAGAGGTCTTTATTGATCTCTGGAAGCGACCCGAGCAGTTCGATCCGACCAGAGGGAGCCTGCGCACTCTTCTGCTCACCAAAGCACATGGGAAAGCGGTCGATCTGATCCGGTCAGAATCGAAACGAAAGGTCCGCGAACAAAGAACCGCGGCGGAAACAGCGCACTCCGAATACGACTTGGATCATTACGCGTGGGATCTCGTAGTCGCAGACCAAGTCAGAACGGCCCTCGACACGTTGCCACCCGAAGAGCGATTGTCGATCGAAATGGCCTACTTCAAAGGGATGACGTACAAAGAGGTCGCCGCGTCCCTCGGAGCTCCGGAAGGAACCGTCAAGAGCAGGATTCGTAGTGGGCTCATGCGCCTCAGAAAGGCATTGAGTCAGCAGGAGGTGGAAGCGCGGTGAACGGAATGGGCCACGACCAGTTGGCGGAACTGATGGGTGCATACGCGCTCGATGCGTTGGACACCTCAGAGGCGGACCAGGTTCGAACACATCTCGTCGACTGCCCGCGATGCGCACTGGAGGTCCAGCAGAACCAGGCAATCGCCGGGTTGCTGGCAAACAGCGGTGACAATGCGCCTACTTACTTGTGGGACAGGATCGCCTCACAGATCGACCGTCCAACCGATGTTGAACAGCCAAGGTCTCTTGCCCTGACCCTGGCGAAGCCGACCGCCAAACAAACCGACCGTAGGACAAGGAGATCGCTCAAACCACCCGCCTACCGGGCCATCAGGCTGGCAGCGACGGCGGCTGCGGTCGTGGCGATCGCTGCTCTAAGCGTTCAGATCGCCAGGCTCGACCAACGTGTAGACGCTCTTCGGTCGAGCAATTCCCAGCAAGCGATTCCGATGGCTGCACAGGCGGCTCTCAGCGATCGAAGCTCTCGGCTCGTAACTCTCACCGCGGCGAACACGATCGGTCCGGTCATCGCCGAGATCGTGCTCGTCCCGTCAGGCGAAGCATTCCTGATCAACGAACGGCTCGATTCGCTCCCTTCTGATCAGACTTACCAGTTGTGGGGCCGGACTGGGAATCAAGTGATCTCACTCGGTTTGCTGGGATCTGATCCCGCGGACGTTCCCTTCCGCGTCGACCCGACGGCCAGGATCGTCACTTTCGCGATCACAGCAGAACATGCAGGCGGGGTGGTCATGTCGACTCGCGTCCCGGTTGCGGTCGGGTCTGTTGCTTGAACGCGGTAATGAAATTGCTAACGCTGACTCTGTCGAGGGACCACCACTTCATCGAGGAGTAGGCGGATCGTCGCCGCCACAGGAATCGCCACTAGGGCACCGACCAAACCGAGAAGTGTGGCTCCTATCAAGGTCGCAATGATGGTGAGCCCAGGTGTGACCTTGACCGTGCGTTTCATCACGCGTGGGTTGAGGAGGTAGTCCTCCAGGTAGCGATAGACGATATAGAAGGCTGCCGTGGCAATTCCGATCGGGATTCCCTTCGAGAACGCGACCAGCGAGACGATGACCCCGGCGATCGTCGAGCCGACCAGTGGGATGAGGTCGAAAAGCGCAACGACGAAAGCAAGAAGCAGGGCGTACGGGACCCCGAAGATGAGCAACCAGATATATGTCCCGATCCCGGATATCAGTGATGTAAGTAGGTTCCCGAGCATGAAGCCACCGACTCGGCTGAAGACCTCGTCGGTGAGGAGACGTGCGCGTTCGCGCCGGCTACGCGGAATGATCGACAGCCAGAGTCTTTTTACCCCTGGTAGAGCGATCAGGAAGTAGGTCGTGAGTGCGACGACACTGATTGTCGCCACGCCCACCGACAGAACCTCCTTGCCTGCGCCGAGAACGCCACCGGCCGGGATCGTGATCTTTGATTTGCCTTTCAGATAGCTGGTCAGGTGCAGCTTGATTGCCAGCTTGCCTGCCCACCCCTTGCCGGCGATGAGATTCGCCTTGTACTTCGGATAGTTCTTTACGAGTGCAGAGACCTCGTGCGAGATGGGCGAGACCGCAGCGAGCACGAATCCCGCGATGACGAACAGGAACGCCAATGTGACCAGTGTCACCGCCAGCCCCCGTCTGAGTCCCCGGTTTTCAAGAAGATCGATAATCGGATTCAAACCGATTGCGATGAATAGCGCGAGTCCGATGATGACGAGTACCGAAGTGATCTCGGCGATACCTAGAGCAACGACGTAAGCAACTGCGACACCGAATGCGGCGGTCAGCCCGACGAAGAAGGGGGCGCGCCGGTCGAAAGGGCGGCCCAGGGTACCGAACGTCTCGTCAGACTGGTCGAGCTCGCGCTCAACATTGGGAGGTAGGACAAGGACCTTGGAGGGCGCCCCTACTTCGTCGATGACGGGCGATGTTGCTTCGGTTGAGTCTGGGCCTGTCATCGAACTCGATCCGTTGTGAACCTTGCCGTTCATGTCATGTCGCCGCGGACCTGCTTGGCCCTTGCCGCACCGATGGCGGTCTTCACATCCTTCTGCTCCTCGGGCGGAGGCAACACGGCGGGAATCCCGAGCGACTCGATCCACAGCTCGCGTCCCCAGCCGGTCGTGTGGTAAAGGTGTTCGTCTTCGTCGTCCTCCACCTCCGCAAAGCCCGACTTCAGCGCCTTACCTCTGTCGCCCTTGACGCGCTTCGCGGCTAAGCCGATCAGCTCCCAATTGAGGTGGTCTTTGGTCTCGGCCAGAGTTACGCATTCGGCAGCCACCAGTTCCGCCGCATCGGTCGGACCTTCGGCCAACGCCATCTCCATCGCCTTTACCAACGAGGCGCCAATGTGGCGCACGACGAGCCGGCCCGGTGTCTCGGTTCCAAAGTCGAGGTCAAAGGCGGTCAGGATCCCCTTGACTACCTCGACGTGATGGGTGGTCTGCTCGTGGTATTTCTCCCACTCCTTGCGCAGATCGTCGTTCTGGACGCAGCGTAGGGCGGTCTCGTAAACCTTCACACCGCCCAACTCGGTCTCCAAGGATTGGAAAAGCAACTCGTGGATCTGATCGTCGTTCATTGGTCTCCCCCGTAGGTGCGAGCGACGGCGCCGCTCTCATGGTGAGCGTGTACCCAGAGCCTTGGTGTTGAAGCATCCCGAGTGAACGAGGGGACCAACTCGCCGTTCCATCTTCAGCTACGCCAGGCTCTGCTCCGGGAGGAACTGATCGCCGAGCACAAAGCCGGCGGAGGTGATGTCGAACTGTCGAATACGCGGATCATGTGCACTGCCGCGAGTCTTGAGGACCGTGACTGCCCGTTTGATCTCCGAGTCTCCGCGGAGGAACTGAAGAAGCACCACGTTGTCCGACAGGTGAGAGATGCCGAACTCAGAGAGTCGGGTTAGGCCGAAGAGCTCGTTTACTTCCTGCGTCATCATGACGCTGACATTGCGCAGCGCGCACCGCTGTAGCAGCGAGTAAATGTATTCGCGAAAGCGAATCTCATCGTTACAGACCGCCCGCAGATCACCGAGGCTGTCGATGACCACTCGAATTGCCCCAGTCCGGTCGACCGTGTCCAGTAGGTCGTAGACCCATTCGTCCAGGTAAAGATCGATCGGAGGGCGGTACATGAGCTCGATACCCGGCTCTTCAAGGGACCAGGAGTATCCTCGAAGCACACGTTCGAGCTGCATCGGATTTTCTTGAAACGTGGCGAGCAGACACTTTTCGCCCAGCCGTGCTCCGGAAAAGGCGAAGTGAAGACCAAGGAGTGTCTTTCCAGAACCGGATGGCCCGGCAACGAGGGTCGAGGAGCCCTGTCGGAAACCCTCCGCCAACATCTGATCGAGAAGACCTACACCCGACGTGGTGCGTTCGAAATTCAATTCATAAGAGGCAACGGCTTCGTGATCAGCCATTCGGGGATACACCAGGATGCCATTAGGCGAAAGGCGATAAGCGTGTTTCCCGGAAGTGAAACCACTTCCACGCAACTTCAAGACCTGGATGGCGAAAGCGGCTTTTTGTGCGCCCCGGTCAGCACCGAGGGAAACGATGGCGTCCGCTACTGCGAACTCGGGAGCTTGCATGGGCGCAGCCCCGTCGTACTCGCCGATCCAAAACGTAGTTACCGGCAACGCGGAGAGCTGACCCGCCATTTCGTGAAGGAAGCGACGAAACGTTCCTTCGTCGGGCGCATAGTCTCGGAGCGCTTTGAAGCTATCGATCACCAGTAATGCCGGTCCGAGCTCGCGCAGCTGTTCCTTGAGTTTTTCGAGGACACCAGAGAGGCCCAGCTCGTTAAGCGTCTCACCGAGATCGTCGTAGAAGACCCTCGATCCGACAGCAGAGGCATCGAAGAATTCCAGGGACTGGCCGTAGTGGAGCAGCTTTTCGAGCGGCTCGGAGACGGTCGACAGGTAAAGGCCCGGCCTCTCCGGCGTTGCATTATGGAACAGATACTGCTGGGCGACAATTGTCTTTCCGCTGCCCGGAGGGCCCACAATCAGGTTGATTCCGTTCAGCTGGAACCCCCCACCAAGTATCGAATCGAGTCGCGCAGAGCCGCTCTCGAGGCGTGCGCTCATTGCACCCATACAGGTCGCTTCAGGTATGCGCTCGTACCCAGCAGGTCCCGGATCGTCGACACGAACTGAAGGGGATCCACAGGCTTCAGCAAGAAGGCGTCGGCTCCGGCCTGAAACGCCTGGTCTTGTGTGTCTAACGCCGATATCGCGAGGATCGGAATGCTCAGATGGCGGCGCACGACACGACAGAGTTCCACTCCCGTTCCGCCCGAGATCAGAAGGCTTACGACGGCGAGGTTCGGAGGATCGTCTTGCAGCATCTCCTGAGCCGCCTTGCTTTCGGTCGCGATCCGGACTCTGTATCCCTCCGTCCTGAGCAGGTACTCGCACAGGTCCGCAGAGAAGGGGTCACGTTCAGCTATCAGTATTGTCAGCGTCGGCTCCGCGCCGGGACGCACCTCTACGGGGTACCGCCTGCGCTCGTCGAGGAGTCGATGGGCATCGGCGGGCTGCATACCTTTGTCGATCTCTTCGAGTATGAATCGGAGCTCGTCGACCTGGTCGCGGCTGTACAGACGCTGCCCACCGGCGCTTCGTTCCGGGACGATCTGGCCGTAGCGATCCTCCCACGTGCGTAGGGTCTGAGCAGGGACGCCGAGCATCTTCGCCACGGCTCCCATTCCATAGACGCCTTCCTCGCTTCTCGAGCTCACGCCCCGATCCTACATGCGAGCAGCTCCATGAAGAAGGGTTGCAGAGGTCGGGGAGGGGAGCCGAAGGTGAAGTCAAGGTATCTCGTTCGATTTTATTCTTCAATTGTTGCTCACTAGCGGATCACTCTCTATGATATGGACTCACTGAGGAGTCATTGAAGAACTCTTGAGGGGGGTGCTGGGTGCTGGCGTTCAGCCACAAGGGAAGCGATGAGGGAGAGTCCGAGGCTGTCCGCAGACGCCTCGGGGGGTCGGGCCTATGGCTGAACAGAGCAGACGGGTCCGGTGAGACTGGGCTCACACCGTTTGGCATCTGCTTGAGTAGGCAAAGGGGCGGGTCAGATTTCCTGGCGGAATTCGCACTGGTGAGGGTCAGAGGCGAAGTGGACCTCGCTAGTTCTCCCGAGATGCACCGGGTTCTGTCCGAGGTACTGGGCAGCGGCACTGTCGACATAGTCCTTGACCTCGAAGCCGTCGAGTTCATCGACGCCTCCGGGATCGACGTTTTGGCTGAGGTCGCAATCAAAGCCCGTGCCGTAGGCGGGAGCCTCGTATTACGCCGTCCGAGCCACAGAGTGCTTCGTGTGCTCGATCTGCTTCAGCTTTACGACATCCTTCCCCTCGAGATTCCTTCTGAGATCCCGAACTGAAGACGGACCAGAACGGGTCCTCGTCTTCATCTGTTGATCACCAGAAGGTTCGGGGAGCCCACCGTGGGTAGCACTCATTTGCCCTGTTCCGCGATTGCTCCGAGTCATTGGTCCATGGCGGGAGAATGCCGACCGAGGGTCGGGGCGAAACATGAGTACCAACAAGGTGCGCAGAGGAGGTGACGACCGTAATGAGTGAGGCTCAACTTCCGCTCCCTCGAGGACCGATCAGTGACTGGTTGATCACCGCACTGTCGCTTCCTCCAACCCGGTTGGATATTCCACCGGTGTCGACGGCCGATGCAATCGTTGACGAGGACCTACAGCTGGCGTTGTACTGCTGCTACGAGTTGCACTACCAAGGATTTTCTGGCGTCGCCGACAACTGGGAGTGGGAGCCTTCTCTCCTCGAGTTCCGGCGTCAGCTGGAAGCAGCATTCGAGAAACATTTGCGGGAGGAGCTCTCAGATCACCGGATCACAAGCGCAGGCGATGTGCCGGACTCGTTGTGGGAACTCAGTCGAGGGCCAGGATTCTCGCTGTCAGGTTGGCTGCTCGAGAACGGAACGTGGTTCCACGCCCAAGAGGTTTCAATCCACCGATCCGGCTACCAACTCAAAGAGGCCGACCCTCACACATGGGGCATACCTCGCCTGACTGGCCGGGCTAAGGCCGCGTTCGTGAAGATTCAGATGGATGAGTATGGCGGTGGCGAGGTCACCGCGATGCACTCGTCATTGTTCGTCCACGCGATGACCGCTCTTGGTCTCGACCCCACCTACGGCGGCTATCTTGATCGCTTGCCGGCCGTGACACTGGCCACGACGAACCTCATCTCCATGTTCGGACTCCACCGCCGCCTGCGCGGAGCCTTGGTCGGACATCTGGCGAGCTTCGAGATGAACTCGGTAGGTCCCATGCGCCGCTACAGCTCGTGGCTCGAATCGCTCGGCGTGTCTGCCGAAGGCCGGCTGTTCTATGACGTCCACGTCGAGGCCGACGAGATTCATCAATACATCGCCGTCAACGATCTTGTCGGAGGCCTACTTCACACTGAACCAAAGTTGGCCCCGGAGGTGATGTTCGGCGCAAGGGCTGTCGGCCTGGTCGAAAGTGCGTTTGCTGACCATGTGGTTTCCGCGTGGAAGGGTGATCGGAGCTCGTTGAGGACACTGTGAGCGCCGGATGCGTCCACGAAACCTGAGATCGTAAACTCGGCCCGATGCCTGCTACGTGTTCATGCTGTGAGGAGTCGGTGCAGTCGTGGGTGACGCTGTGGTCTCACAAGGACATCATCATCTGTTACGAATGTCTCGACTACCTCAACAGCCGGAGGACCACGCAGATTGCGATCCACGGAGGTCTGAAGCCGCTCGCCGGGTACGACCCGGTGTTCAGCGTTCTCGACTTGGGACGAGCGGTCGACCATTACCAACGGCTGGGGTTTACGACAGACTCTCACGACGACACCTACGCCTTCGCGCGCTGGGGCTACCTGGTCATTCACCTCGCACACAGCGAGGATCCCGAATCACACACGGCGTCCGTGCTGTACATCCACGTCGATGATGCCGATGACCTCGCCGCAGATTGGCGCAAAGCCGGCCTGGAGGTCGTTGGTCCGGAAAACCAGGACTATGGAAAGCGTGAAGGTCGGCACGTCGATCCTGATGGAAACGTCATTCGGTTCGGCGGACCCCCACGCTGACGCCAGGGGATTATTCAGCCTGTCTTGCCATCGTGCGCCCGCAGGTGACGTTGAGCGTGTTCAGACCGACTGCTCGGCGGGTTTGTCCCATGGCCAGTCGGCGGGCCACCAGTCTCCCTGCGGGTCGATGGTTTGCCCCACCTCGATGATGTAACCGTCGGGATCTCGGATGTAGCAACGGATCTCGTACTGGTGCTTTTTCGGCGGCGTCAAGAACTGCGCCCCCCGGGCGCTCCATTCTTCGTATGCGGCTTGGATGTCCGTCACCCGGATATTGAGGAAACTGCTGACCCGGTCGGGGTCGCGTGGCGTCTCCAGCGTGACCGTGGGCTTGTCGTCGGTAGGGCCTCCGCCACCATTGATGATGATGAAGTTGTTGGCTAGCGCGATATTGGTGGGCTCCGGGCCGAAGACCACCCTGCCGCCGAGTACCTCGGTGTAGAAGCGCCGCGAGCGCTCGACGTCATCGGAGACAATGAAGTGGCCCACAATCATTCGCTGTGCGGGCTGCACGGGTTCGACCACTGGAACCTCCACTCTTTGGGGCTGATGCCCCGCTTACGCGGGTCTCGAGCTGTCAGTCAACCACTTCGGTTCGTCCACAGGCTCTGTTCGCAGCGGCTTAGTTGACAGAGCGGTTGCTCAGGGGGCAGAGGCCAGGACTATCTGCGAGGTCGTATAGGAGATGACAGCTCCGTTTGTATCGGTAAGGACGCGCAGATTGTCTCCGATGGCGGATCGGAGCGACGTGCGCTTATCACCAGTGAGGCCGGCTATCTCCGCGGCCAGACCCGAGGCGGCCAGGCTGCGGTCAAGTTGTTTGGCGCCCCCGTCGAAACAGACAGGTTGTTGAGCCTCCTCTACCGAGACGTCGGTGAATCCCGCGCTGATCACCATCTCCGTCAGCACGTCAGGGGCGTGTAGGCCCCACGGTCCGTTGGCGTAACGCTCTGCGGCCTCGGTACCCATCACCTCGCGAACGGCATCTCTCACCGCGGCGAATGGCGGGCACAGATCGATGCCCGCCCACACTGCCAAACCCAGTCGACCACCGCCTCTGACCGCCCGGCGAATTTCCACTAATGCCCCGAGCCGGTCAGGGAAAAACTGCAGACCGTGTTGACAGCACGCCACGTCGAACGCGGCTCCCGGCGCGTCTAGCGGCACGGCCGGACTGCGGCGGTATTCGATCGGGGATCCCCCTTCAATTCTCCCTTTGGCATTGGCGATAGCAAGCATGGCGTCGCTCAGATCGGTAGCGAGGACATAGCCACCGGGGCCTAACCGAGACGATGCGAGGCGGGCCACGGTCCCCGGTCCTGTGGCCACATCCAACAGACGTTGCCCCGTGGTCACTTCCAAAGCATCGAGAAGATACTCACCCCAGGGCACGAAGACCGCCAGGGCATCTTCATAAGCTTGCATTCCGTCCGCGGAGGCGTCAACGAAAGCGGAGCTCCACTTGGCGGCTCCGTCGTCACCGTCAGCTGTCATCTGTTTCCGACCTCCTGGGGCGGGGTCTATTGACGGTGATCATAGATTTGCGGCCCCGCTCTCCGGAGGCGATCAGCAGGCCATCGACAAAGCACCGACCCGGCCATGGGATCGCAAACAAGCAGTTACCGCCCGCAAAGGGGGCCAACGTGCGCCGAACACCACGCCGTGCTCTTGTTGCGTTAGTTGGGGCTTGCTGTCTGGCGCTGCCGTTATGCGGGGGAGAAATACAGGCACAGGCGGTGTCGCCACCTTACGGATCTGATGCCTCGACGAACGCGGCAACGGCAACCTATGTCCCGCCCCCGCCGATGAGCGCTGCCAGAACTGGCGCCATCTCAACCCTTTAGTACGACGGCGACGTTTTGGTAGCGGGGGGCGGAGTCGCTTCGGCGGAACGGTACGAACCGAGCACCGGGACATGACGCTACGGCGACTCTTCTGCAGAACGGAGATGTCCTCGTCGCCGGCGGTTGCGGCGTCGAATGCGAGAAGAGCCCCGCCACCGATGCGACCTATCTGTACACCGACGGATCTTGGACCAAGACCGGCTCGTTGCCGGCCTCCAGACACGGCCGGCAGATGCTGCTGCTCGGAGACGGTGACGCGCTGATCATCGGGGGGACAGAGGACGATGGCGCCTACTCCACCACCTCGACGGAAAGTACATCCCACCGTTAATAGCGGCTGCGCCTGATCACGCGGCACCCGATGAGCACGTCGTCCTCGCCGGCAACGGCTTCTACGCCCACGAAACGGTTGTGGTGGTCCGTCTCGGTGCGACGTCGCAGACGATCCTGGCGAAACCGGAGGCTGATGATCACGGACGGTTCAGTGTCACCGCCACGGCGGTCAGTTCCGGCCGGAAGCTACAGCATCAACGCGCGGGGCCACACCGGCCGTGTGTCCGCTCAGACAACTTTCACAGTCAGCTGAGCTTTAGCGAATCACGCGTACTCGCCGCTCGGCGGACTCGACGGCCAGCGCTTGGGGGACCAGTCCCCGGTCGGGTCGGTGGTCTGGCCCACTTCGATCAGATGACCGTCGGGGTCGCGGATATAGCAACGGATCTCGTACTGGTGTTGCTTCGGCGGTGTCAGGAATTCAGCACCGCGGGCGCTCCATTCGGCGTACACGGCATGGACGTCTGCCACCCTGATGTTGAGGAAGCTGCTGACCCGGTCGGGGTCGGGTGGCGTCTCCAATGTGACCGCGGGCTTGTCATCGGTCGGGCCTCCGCCGACATTGATGATGATCCAGCTGTTGGCCAAGGCGACATAGGTCACGTCTCCGGAGAACACCAACTTGCCGCCGAGCACCTCTGTATAGAAGCGCCGGGAACGCTCGACATCCTCCGAGACGATGAAGTGGGCCAGCAGAATTTGCTCTGCAGCCGGTGTGGGTTCGGACATCTGGAACCTCCTATAGACCACCGCGTTTGATCCCGACGGTCTTGCCTTCAGTAAATCGGATCGGTTCGTCGAGCGTATCGACAAGGAACACCTGTCGATCGCCGCGATCCCACGCCTCGCGAAGCCCTGGTGCGTTCAGATCGAAATCGGGACGGGTCTTCTTCAGTACCGCGCGCAGATCCACGTGCAACTCGTCCATCGTCGGTCGGCCCCAATACCAGTACCCGTTGTAAATGCTAAAGATCTGTAGTCCCGGCTCCAGAACAAAGGTGTGGGGAATCATGGGATTGTGAGGGTCGGTGTACTCCTCGATGTCGAGGTCTTGTTGCACGTTTCTGTCGGGGTCACCCAAAAAAGGCCACAGGGCACCTACTGAGTCGCGGAACTCGTTGAGGTTGAGCGGGTTGTCCGTGCAGATGACGACCAGCCGCGTGTACGCCACTCGGAACTCCGGATAACTGTCCACCAGGTTCCTGAGAAAGCGGTGCTCCTTCGGATCGTACGATCCACGCGACAGATGGAGAACCATGGGGTTGCCGCCCTGGAGCTCCGACAGCCTCCGCAGGACTCCGGCCTGGTCCTCGAGCTGGTAGTCGGGAAAAGTGGCTCCGATAACGATGTCTTTTCGCAACCTATTGCCTTCTGCGATCCATTGGTTTCCCTCCAGGTGCGAAACCGACCCTAAAAGAAAGTAGCCTGTCCGGAGATCAGTAAGCCGAGCGACAGAAGGAGGGGCCATGACTGAGATTGAACCGTCGGGTACGGCCTTTCCCCTCCCATTCGTTGCTCGCCCCCTGCTGAACTTCTGACGCTGGGAGCGGGCCCCGCTCCAAGGAGTCATGTGGTGTTGCAATTCTCTGGCGGCAGCCTCGCCGCCTTCGGATGGAACGAGCGCGTCTCCGTCCTTTATTCAGATCTGGCGGGTCCGTCGGACACGCCCGCCCGAGTGGTTCGTGTCGAACGTGGTCAGTCGGTCGTTGTCGGAACCGACGGTCTCGACTCTGTCGTTATGGCGCCGGACGCCCCCGCAGTCGGCGACTGGGTCGTCATCCGCGAAGGTGCGATCCAACAGATTCTGCCCCGGTGGTCGGAATTGACCCGCCGGGATCCTGACGGCATCGGTGTGCAGACCCTTGCCAGCAACATCGACCTCGTCCTGGTCGCGGCTCCCGCCGACCGTCTCAGCGCCAACCGCGTCGAGCGCGAGGTCGTCGTGGCTTGGGACAGTGGGGCTCGTCCAATCGTGGTGCTGACAAAGATCGACCTGGCTGACCCTGGTGCTCTTGCCGATCTGCAGAAGCGCCTGGTGGGCTTACAGGTGATCGCCTCGAGTGTCACGACCGGCGAAGGTATCGATGAAGTCGCTGCTGCGCTTCGCCCTGACTTGTCCGCGGTGCTACTCGGGCCTTCCGGTGCCGGAAAGTCGAGCCTGGCCAACGCCATCCTCCGAAATGATGCGCTGGTCACCGGTGAAGTTCGCGACGGCGACCGCAGGGGGAGGCATACCACCGCTTCACGTCAACTCATGGTTGTTCCCGGCGGAGGCGTGCTCATCGATACTCCGGGGCTCAGAAGCCTCGGCCTGGTCGGGGATATCACGGTCGAGGCGGCGTTCCCTGAGATCGCAATGTTGGCCGGAGACTGCAGGTTCTCCGACTGCAGTCACCAGGTCGAGCCCGGTTGTGCCGTGCTTGCAGGTATCGCCGACGGAAGTGTCGATGCCAACCGGCTCTTGAGTTTCCGAAAGCTTCAGGGCGAGGTTACGGACGGAATCCGCGGTCGCGACCCGGTCGAGCGCAAGGAGGCGATGAAGATCTGGAAGGCGCGCACCAAGGCGGCCCGTCAGATGAACAAACGCAAGGGGCGTTAGCCCAGTAGTGCTCGCCGCTCGTCGGGCGTGATGCCGGCCGGTTCAGTGGTGTTCAAAAAGTCGGCCACCAGCTCCACGAAACGTAGAGGTACCTCTACGTGGGGGAAGTGTCCCGCTCCCTCGATGATCTCCAAACGACTTTCGGGCAAAGCGTCGTGCGCGGCATAGGCATGGCTTACCGGGATCACGGTGTCACGATCCCCCCAGATGATCATCGTCGGCATCCGGGCGGCGAGATACAGCCGGTCCATTGCACTTACCGACTGCCCACCGACGTCCACCACCGATCGCAACGTCCTGACGAAGGCCATCTGGTTTGCGGATTCCGTCAAAGATGCGTATGCACGCCAACCTTCTGTTACCCGCTCGTTTCGAAACCCGGCGCGGTGGAGAAACTCGATCACGGAATTGCCTCCGTCGCGGACGAAGCGCGGGAAGAGAACGGGCATTGCGTACTCCATGCCCGGTGCGGCGAGTATGCGCAACAACCAGCTCACCTCGCGTCCCAGTCCACCGCTGTTGACGAGCACCAGCCGGTCGCAATTCTCGGGATACTGGTAGGAGAGTTGCATGGCGACACCGCCGCCGAATGATTGCCCCACAACTGTGGCCCGCTCGATGCCGAGCACGCTCAGCAGGTCCCGCAGTGCGCTGGCGTGTGCGCCCAACGAGTAGTCGCCCGGTGGTTTGTCGGAATCTCCGTGCCCGAAAAGATCAGGGGCGTACACGGAGTAGTTCCGGGCGAGCAGGGGCATCACCGCGTCCCAGGCCCGCGAGCTACCGGCGAGCCCATGTATGAGCAGGATCACCGGACCCTGGCCGGCATGACGGAAGGCCATGTCGTGCCCGTGGATCGAAACGTGCCTCGACTCGGCTATTCCGGGGAAGTTGTAGATACGCGATCTAACCAGATGACGGGTCGACTCTGAAAACCGACCAGTCGGTTACAGCCGAGAGACCAGCTCAGCCACGATCTCAGCTGATGATTGCCGCTGTCTGGCCAGGGCAACGCTTTGCCCGGCCCACAGTGAGCACGCTTCGACAGCGCCGGTGGTTCCGACCAGGGGCGCGGCCGTCTCGTAGCGGATGATCGGGTCGCCCGAGGCGTAGTGCGCTATCACCTCGCCCACCCCCGGTCGACGCCCCAGTGGGGGACGACCGGCGGCCTCCCACATGTCGGCGGTCGAGTTCCTGAGCGCGCGGTGCGGAGCGTCGGGCCACCCCACCTCGAAAAGGTTGGGATACCACTGGGCATCGGTTTCGGCCGCGTGGATCAGAAGACGGCGATATTCATCGTGGATGGGCATCTCCTCGGCCAGCAGAAACCGCGTACCCAGCCATGCCGCTTGAGCGCCCAGAGCGAACACCGCGGCCACTCCGCGAGCGTCGGCGATCCCACCGGCCGCGATCACCGGCACCGGTGCCACCGCGTCCACGACCGCGGGCACCAGGGGAAGGGTGGCGATCTGGCTCCACACGTGTCCGCCGGCCTCCCAACCCTGGGCCACTATGACATCAACCCCGCTTCCCACTGCCCGGCGTGCTTCTTCTGCGCTTCCGACCGTGTGGAACAGGATTGCGCCGGCGTCGTGGACTTGAGACACGTAGCCGGAGGGATCTCCCCACATCAAAGAGACGATGCGCAGTCCGGCTTCGAGCACCTCGTCAACGCGCCGGTGCTGATCCTCGTTGAGAATCAGATTGCCGCCGAACGGGCGATCGGTGAGCGCCTTGGTGTCACGAACGGGGTCTCCGGCGGGAGTGGACCATGTCAGCGCCAACATGCCGAGCGCGCCGGCATTCGAGACCGCGGCGGCGAGCTCGGGTACCGCCGACATCGGCGCCTGGACGATCGGCTGTTCGATCCCGATGAGCTCGCATAGCGGTGTTCTCACCGACACCACCTACCTGTCAGGACTCATAGGACGTCGGCATCGACTTAGGCCGCTTGTTCCATCCGTGAAAGCTCGAGTAATCACCGGCATTCCACGCCTCGCGCAGTCCCGGCTTGCTCAGGTCCCAGTCCGGGCGGATCTCACTCGTCACGACGCTCAGGTCGCGCCATAAGTCGTAGAACGACGGGCGTCCCCAGAACCAGTAGCCGTTGTAGATGCTGTAAATCACCAGGCCCGGCTTCAGCACGAGGGTGTGGGGGATCATCGGGTTGTGCTCGGGGTCGGTGTATTCCGCGATGTCGAGGTCCTTTTGAATCGTCCGATCGGGATCAGAGAGAAACGGCCATTGGGCCCCCACTGCGCCGCGGAACTCTTGTGAGGAGTGGTGGTCGTCGGTCGAGATCGTGACGATCTGGGTGTACGCGACCGCGATCTTCGGATAATTCGCGGCGAGCTCCAGGTGCTGCTGGTGCTCCTTCGGGCAGTAGTTACCCCGCGCCAATGTCACCACCAGCGGGTCGTCTCCCTGCAGTTCGCTCAGCCTGCGAACCGAATTGGTGTGGTCCGGCAGGGAGTAATCGGGGAAGGTTCCTCCGGGTGTGATGTCGGATCGCATTGATCACCATCTCCTTCGTCGCCTCGCGGGCGCACCTTTTTGCTGAGACTAACCCCCGCCCACCGGTTGGTGTCTGTCGACACTATGTACGCTGAATTGACCCGGGCTGAAGGAGCTCAAGTGAGCACGACCCCGATAGCCGACTATGCCGTTCTTTCTGATCGGCACAGCGCCGCGCTCGTCAGCCGCGACGGGTCGGTCGACTGGTTGTGCTTCCCGCGCTTCGACAGCCCGTCAATCCTCGGACGACTTCTTGGTGACGAAGCCGGACACTTTTCGATCCAGGCACCGGGCGCCACAAAGGTGACGCGCCGTTATCTCGACCGCACAATGGTGCTGAAGACAACTTTCCAGACGCCGACGGGCACGGTCGCTTTAACCGACGCCTTGGCCATGGGCGATGGCAACCGCGGCCATCAGCTGGGCCAGGGTGCGCCGCATCTTCTCGTTCGACGCGTCGCGTGCCTGGAAGGAGAAGTCGATCTGTCCCTGGAGTACGTGCCGCGCCCCGAGTACGGATTGGTACATCCCCTGTTCGACGTTGTCGACGGTGGAATCGCCGCGTTCGGGGGCGCAGACGTGCTGGTCCTATCCTCACCGACGCTCCTGAGCACCGATGAGTCTTCGGTCAGAGGTCACATGCACCTGCGAAAAGGCGATAGCGCCGCCTTCGCTCTGCACCACGCCAAGCGGGCCGATGCAGACACCGCCAGGGTGTGGAGCCAATCCGAGATAGGCGCACGGTTGGACGACACGGTGTCGGCATGGGAGTCGTGGTCGGAGCTCCACCAGGCCTACGTCGGTCCGTGGCGGGACCTGGTGCACCACAGCGGGAGGGTCCTGCAGGCGCTCTCGTTCGCGCCCACCGGTGCGATCTGCGCCGCGGCCACCACGTCGCTACCGGAGGTGGTGGGGGGCACCCGGAACTGGGACTACCGCTACGCGTGGGTCAGAGACGCGTCCTTCACGATCGTGGCCCTGTGGGTGGCGGCCTGTCCCGACGAGGCCAATGAGTTCTTCAACTACATGGCCACCTCCGCCGCCGGCTCGCTCGACCGCAGCGGTGATCTGCAGATCATGTTCGGCATCGGCGGCGAACGCGACCTGAGCGAACGGGAGCTGCCCCGCCTGGAGGGCTGGCGACAATCTGTCCCGGTGCGCGTAGGTAACGGTGCGTGGAACCAGCGCCAGCTCGATGTCTACGGAGAATTGCTGGGCGCCGCCGACCGACTTTCCGACCACCTCTTCGATACCGCCACGCGGAGGGTCGGACCGTTGTCCGCCCCCGACAAGTGGGGTGCACCCCCCGCTTTGGCACCGGCCACACTTCGGTTCCTCGTCCAGCTGGCCGACACCGCGGCCCGGCGGTGGCAGGAAAAGGACCAAGGGATCTGGGAGATCCGGGGCGAGCCGCGCGACTTTTTGTATTCCAAGCTCATGTGCTGGGTGGCCCTCGACCGGGCCGTGGTTCTAGCCGAACGTCTGAACGCTTCCGATCGCGTGGGGGCATGGAAACAGACTCAGGATGAAATCCGCGAGGCCATCCTGACCAAAGGGTGGAGCGACCGGGCCAAAGCCTTCACCCAGTCCTTCGGTTCCGACGACCTCGACGCCTCCAACCTGATGCTTCCCTTGGTGGGGTTTCTCCCCGCCACCGACCCCAGAGTGCTGTCCACCATCGAGGCAACCGTTGAACACCTGACCGATGAACGCGGCCTGGTGTACCGCTACCGCTCCCACGATGGGCTCGGCGGCGAAGAAGGCACCTTCTTGTTGTGCACCTTCTGGCTGGCCCAGGCGCTTGCCGTATCCGGACAGCCGGCTCGGGCCCGTACCGTTTTCGAACGCGCCATCGCGTTCGTCAATGACGTCGGGCTGCTCGCCGAGGAGGTCGATCCGTCCAGTGGAGAGCTGTTAGGCAACTTCCCGCAGGCCTTCAGCCACATAGGGCTCGTCAACGCGGCATGGGCGATCTCACAGGCCGAGCTCCCACAGACAGAGCCGGTTGAAAATGTCACCACACCGTGATGTCGGTCGGCGCTCGTTCGAACGACCGGCTCTGGACTTGGACAACCAGCGGCGCGAAGGTGATGCCTGTCCGATTCCCATGAGCGCCAAATGGTTGTCGGCCCCGACCAACAGGAGTTTCGTTCGTGGATTTCAAGCTCGAAGTGGTGGTGGTGCCCGTGTCCGACGTGGACCGCGCCAAAAGCTTCTATGAGTCGATGGGGTGGCGTCTCGACGCCGACTTTCCCGGTGAAGGCGGCTTCCGTGTCGTGCAGCTGACGCCTCCGGGCTCGGCGTGCTCGGTCATCTTCGGCAGCGGCGTCACCTCGGCCGCGCCCGGATCGGCCGACGGCCTGCAGCTCGTGGTCACCGATATCGAGGCGGCCCGGGCCGAACTGGTGAAGAGCGGTGTCGACGTAAGCGAGGTGTTCCACGACTCCGGCGGGGTGTTCCATCACGCCGGCAACACAGATCGGGCGACCGGCCCGGCTCCGGAAGACAAAAGCTATGGCTCGTTTGTGTCATTCAGCGATCCGGACGGCAACGCGTGGTTCGTCCAACAGGTCACGACACGACTTCCGGGCCGCTGATGTCAACCACTTACGACTCCGTCGCGGATCTGGCGGTCGCTTTGCGCCGCGCCGAGGCTGCGCACGGACTTCACGAAAAAGAGATCGGGCATGCCGATGCGAACTGGCCCGAGTGGTACGCGCAATTCATGTTGGACGAGAAGTCTGCAGGAAGCGGTCAACCCGGTGTCGGAGCGACCTCATGAGTAGCTACGACGTCATCGTGTTGGGCGCCGGCTCGCCGGGCGAGCACTGCGCCGGGGAATTGGCCGATGGCGGACTGCGGGTCGCCGTGGTCGAACGCGCGCTTGCCGGCGGCGAGTGCTCCTACTACGCCTGCATCCCGTCCAAGACGCTGTTGCGTCCCGGCGAGGCGGCCCATGACGCGCGTGAGGCCGCGGTCAATGCCCAGGTCGACGTGGAGGCGGCACTGGCGTACCGCGACTTTATGGTGTCGGACTATTCCGATGCGGCACAGGTGAAGTGGCTCGACGACAAGGGAATCGATCTTCTGCGTGGCACCGGCAAGCTGGCCGGTACCGGCGTGGTCGAGGTGGACGGCGTTCCCCACAATGCCAGGCACATCGTGGTGGCGACCGGCTCGGACCCGATCACGCCCCCCGTCCCCGGGCTGTCCGCGCTCGAGGGGGTGTGGAGCAACCGCGAGGTGACCGGCATGAAGGCGGTGCCCCGGCGCCTGGTGATACTGGGTGGCGGGCCGGTGGGCTCGGAGATGGCCCAAGCCGTGCGTCGCCTGGGCGGCGAGGTGGTTCTGGTCGAGGGTGCGCAACATGTGCTGGGCCGGGAACCGGCGCCACTCGGAGAGGCGCTCGGTGAGGTGCTACGTGGCGACGGCATCGAACTGATCTTGGGCGTCCTGGCCACGGCGGCCCGACGTGACGGCGAGGACTACGTGCTGACGCTCGACAACGGCCGCGAGGTGCGTGGCGATCACTTGCTGTTGGGAACCGGCCGTCGTCCCCGGGTGGACGGGATCGGTCTCGAGACTGTCGCTGTGCAGTTCGACGCGCACGGCATAAAGATTGACAGCCATTTGTGCGCGGGCGAGGGTTTGTGGGCGATCGGCGACGTCACCGGCGTGCGTCTGCTCACGCACGTCGGCAAGTACCAGGGCGAGGTGGTCGCAGCCAATATTCTCGGCGAGCCGCGCGAGGCCCATTACGAGGCCATTCCCGACGTGGTGTACACCGATCCTCAGGCCGCGTCCGTGGGCGCATCCGAAGCCCCGTTCACCGCCACAGTCCCCATCTCGGAGGTGGCCAAGACCGCCACCTACACCCATGCCTACGCGCAATCCAAAGGCTTCTTGACTGTTCTGAGTGACGGCGACGTGTTGACCGGCGCGTATGCGCTCGGACCGGAGGCCGGCGAATGGTTGCAGCAAGCCACGCTCGCGATCCGCGCCAAGGTGCCGTTGGACGTGCTGCGTGACACTATCCAGCCGTTCCCTACGTTCTCAGAGATTTACGTCGCCGCCTTAAAGGCGCTTCGTAAGCAGATCCGGACGGCACGCCAGCCCGCTTAGCGGCAACAGCCGGCGCGTCACCGAAGCGTGAGGGAGGAGGTTCGTGACCGAATATCTCGTCACCATGACCACCCACGTTCCGGACGGAACATCGGTGGGGGACGTCGACGAAATACGCAGCCGTGAGGCGCCACATTCGAGCGAACTGGCCGCGGAGGATCACTGCTGGCGGTGTGGCGCACCGATGAGGTGACTCCCCTGACGCCACACCCCAACGATCCTGCGTCAAGCAGCGGCACACTCCACAGCTCATGAGCGAAGGGAATCAAAAGGTCGTCATCGTCACCGGAGGTTCTCAAGGCATCGGCGCCGGCCTCGTAGCGGAGTACCGGCGACGGGACTGGGCGGTGGTGGCCACATCGCGGACCATCAAGCCCGGCGATGATCCGAACGTGCTCACCGTTGACGGGGACATTTCCGATGCCGCCACCGCGGAGCGGATCATCAGCGCGACGCTCGCCCGCTTCGGCCGGATCGACACCCTCATCAACAATGCCGGCGTGTACATCTCCAAGCCGTTCACCGACTACACCGCCAAAGACTATGAAATGGTGATCGGGGTCAATCTGACCGGATTCTTCACGATGACACAGGCCGTGATCCCCGAGATGTTGAAACACCGAAGCGGCCACATCGTCAACATCTCCACGACCCTGGCCGATTACGCGAACTCGAGCGCGCCCTCTGTGTTGACGTCGCTCACCAAAGGTGGTCTGGCCTCAGCCACAAAGTCACTGGCCATCGAGTACGCGTCGCGTGGCATCCGGGTGAACGCCGTCTCGCCGGGCATCATCCAGACCCCTGTGCATCCTGCGGAGAGTTACGCCGGGCTGGGCTCGCAGCTGCCGCCGGTGGGGCACGTGGGCCAGGTAAGCGACATCGTCAACGGCATCCTGTTCCTCGAGTCTTCACCGTTCATCACCGGCGAGATCCTGCACATCGACGGCGGCCAGATCGCCGGTCACTGAGCCGAGCGCGAGCCGGTCACTGAGCGGATCGCTCGAAGGGTGCTTCGATGTCGTCGTAGATGCGCGCGGCTGTCAACAGACCGTCCTGGTTGCGCTCGTACACCGCGATTCCGGCCTGCGGCGTCACCGCGTGGCTGCCCCAGCGGACGCAGTTGTATTCCAGGGCGCAGCGCACTCCGTCATCAGTACCCACGCAGTACTGCAGGTCGATGCCGCCGCCCGCGCTGAAGCATGTGGCGAAGAACGAATGGAGCTCAGCTGTGCCGCGGTGGATGAAGTGCGACCCGATGGCTTCGCGGAAGTACCCGTCCGAAGTGAAGGTGTCCACTATCGCTTCGGCGTCCCCCGCGGCTAGAGCGGCCAGGTAGCGACCGACCACATCACCGGGGTGGACATCTCCGGGTTCCAGCACGGGAGGCCTGATGTGACGCTTTCCATCGACCGGCAACTGGCTGCAGTAGGTGCGGAACACCACCGACCGGTCATCCGGGGATTCGGCCACGACCGCTATCGGCCAAGCCAAGATGGTCCCGTCGTCGGTCAGATGGGCCAGCATTTCCACGACGGCCCGCCCGGCGACCACGGTGGAGGCCACCGTCTCGATGCGGGCGTGGTGCTCGCCCAGCCATGATTGATTGTGGCTGACGAATCGCCGCAGCTGCCGGTGGCTGCGGACCTCACCGGCGCGGGGGTCGTAGATCACCACGTCGCCCGGCCAAACATCTTCCAAAGCGCGAGTGTCACCGGTATTCAGAGCCTCGAAATACTGCGCCACCGGATCATCGAGACCTGCGGCACGGGTCTGGTTGCGGACCAGCGCGACGGCATTGGCGAAGTCCGGGAACCACGGCATCTCGACGCAATGATGGTTCATTTTCTTCACTGCCCGCTATCGCCGGGAACGCGGGCGTTTTGACACAACCTTGGGATCACGACCCCGCTGAGCGGGCCCGATCGGGAGTACGGTCCTGACGGTGAGCACGGCGCACATCCTCAAAGCCGTAGCGCTCACGGCCTTTGCCTTCTCCACGATGCTCGTCGCCTCCGGTTCTCAGCCGGCAGCTGCGGCCCAACGCCTTTCCTGGGCGGTGACGGCCGTCAGACCGATCCCCGAAAACGGCGTCCCGGGCGAGATCGCGGGCCAGTCGTGCCCCGACGCGAACCTCTGCGTGGCGGTGACTGCCACCGGTGACGTCCTCACCTCGACCAATCCCACCGGCGGGGCCTCGGCGTGGTCGGTCTCCGATGTCGACGGTGCTATCGGCATCGATGCTGTGTCGTGCCCCGGCACCGACCTGTGCGTCGCCGTGGACTCAGCAGGCAACGTACTCACCTCCACCGATCCCGGCGCCTCCGGCGCAGGCACCTGGACCATCACCGCGGTCGGCTGGTCGGGCGTGTCGATCTCGTGCCAGTCCACTTCTCTGTGCGTGGCCGGGGACGAGCAGGGCGACATCTACGTGTCGACGAACCCGACCGGCGGATCCTCGGCGTGGACGGGAGTGCACGTCGGCAGCCGCCCGGTCATCTCCATGTCATGTCCGCAGACCACGTTGTGTGTCGGCGGCGACGACAACGGCGACGTCGTGGTGTCGACCGATCCGAACGGCCAGTCCTGGAGTGTCGAGAACATAGACGCGACCGACCCCGTCAACTCCATGAGCTGCACCGCCGCCGACATCTGTGTGGGCACCGACCTGAACGGAGACGTCCTGACTACAAATACGCCGGACACGCCAGGTAGTTGGACGGTGACCCAGATCGACACCAACGGCGGTAACGGGGCGCAGTTCGAATCGGGGACCTGCACTTCTGCCGGTCTGTGTGCCGTTGGCGACGTGCTGGGACGGGTGTTCGTGTCCACCGACGTCGGTGCCACTGGCGGAACGTGGACCTCGAGCCAGGCCACCTCGGCGTCTGTCACCGCGTTGAGCTGCGGCGCCGCCGATCTATGCGCCGGCGGCGACGCGGCGGGAAACCTGACCGCGGCCGCGGACCCGACTGACAACCCGCCGACCTGGGTTACCGCCACCGGCCTGGTGCTGACGCACCCGATCAACGCCGTCGACTGCCGCACCACCATCTTCTGCATTGCCGGCGACTCCGTCGGCAACCTGATCACCGCGACGAATCCGTTGGGGGGAACATCGTCGTGGAAGCCACGCGCGATCGATGTCCATGACGGTGAGCTCTATCCCTTCGAAGGCATCGCATGCCCGTCGGCCAAACTGTGCGTCGCCGCCGACGGCGAGGGTGACGTCCTCACGTCGACCAAGCCGTCCAGTCCCACCGCCTCCTGGACCGACGTCAACATCTCGGGGGGCCAGAGCCTGACCAGCATCTCGTGTCCGGCGAAGACGCTGTGCGTCACCACCAACGGGTCCGGCGGCATCATCACCTCCACGGACCCGACCGGTCCGGCATCTGACTGGATCACCGATGCATTTCTCGACCCTGCCGGGTACCTGACATCGATCTCGTGTCCGACAGTGACCCTGTGCGTCGGTGTCGATTACAGCGGCGGCGTGGTCACGTCGACCGATCCCACCGGCGGGCCATCGGCGTGGACCGTGACGGCCGGCGTCGATGCCAACGGCCTCGACGCCGTCACCTGTGCCAGCGCCACCTTCTGCGTTGCGGTCGACAGCCGGGGCGGGATCATCACCTCCGCCGACCCGACTGGCGGAGCAGCGGCATGGACGTTCACGGACATCGACGGCACCGATCATCTCTTCGCGGTGTCGTGCGCCAGCAACAAGTTCTGTGTCGCCACCGACGACCACGGCGACGTGCTCACATCCAAACACCCGACGGGCGGTGCCGCGGAGTGGTCGATCGACCAGGTCGATCCGGGGCGCTGGCTGGTGGCGGTGTCGTGTGCCGGCACCGACCTGTGCATCGCCACCGACAACCACTACCACGTCGTCGTCGGCTCCACCTGACCTGAGGTTGGCTGAGAGACAAAAAGAGGACGGACCAGAAGGGGAGCGGGGCATGAGAGGACGGGGCATGTCGCGTGCAGGACGAGGTGTGCGAGCCGTTCGGTCTGCGGGCGTGGCCGGCGCCATGACCGCGTCGGTGTTGGTTGGTGTTTCCGGCGCGCCGGCAGCGGCTTCGTCGCATTTGCAGCCCGAGCAGATTCTCTATGACTTCGATGGCCCTAACGGGGCGGGGCCTCTGTCAGGTGTGTCCATCGGAGCAGGGGGAACGCTCTACGGCACCACAACGTTCGGCGGCAAACTCGGCGACGGGGATGTCTACAAGCTCACGCCGAGCGGAGCCGCATACACCGAGACCATCCTGCACACCTTCGGGGCGAAAGGCGACGGATCCAAGCCGGACGGCAACGTCGTGGTGAACAGCAAGGGAGACCTGTTCGGAGTGACCACTGTCGGTGGAGCCGATCAGCAGGGCACGGCCTTCGAGTTGGTTCCGTCAGGACCGCGTTACGTCGAGACGGTGATACACACCTTCACGGGCGGTGAAGACGGGGGGCAACCGATCGGGACGTTGCAACTGAACGCCTCGGGTGATCTCTTCGGCGTGACTCAGTTCGGTGGTACGACCAACGGCGGTGTGGTCTTCGAGCTCAGCCCGACCAAGAACGGATATCACGAGCAGGTGCTACACACATTCTCCTACGCGGCAGCGCTGCCCCAAGCCGGGCTGACGATGGCTAGGAATGGAACGCTGTACGGCACGGGCTACGGCGACGGAAGCGTCCATACCGATGGCTTGGTCTTCCGCCTTCGTCCCAATGCCAAGGGCTATGTCTACGCCGATCTCTATAACTTCAAGGGTGGAGCGGACGGTTCGAATCCATTCTCCGCCTTGACCATGAGCACAAGCACCGGCGACATTTTCGGTACAACCGAGTACGGCGGCGATGCGGGCGGTGAAGGAACCGTCTTCGAGCTCATCCCGACTGGCGCGGGGTACTCGGAGCGAGTGCTTCACGGCTTCACCTCCGAGCAGGGCGAACTTCTGCAAGCTCCGGTCCTTCTTCAAGGCGACGGCGATCTTTTCGGTACCGCTTCGGGAGGGGGCACGGGCTGCAAGGGCGGCTGCGGGACCGTGTTCGAGCTAATCCCGACCGGCTCCACCTACCGCTTCAAGAGCGTGTACCGCTTCACCGGGCCACCGGACGGGGCCGAGCCGCAGTGGGGGCCACTTGTGTCTGAAGCCAATGGCGATCTTCTCGGTACGACAAGGTCCGGAGGGACGGGGTCAGGTTGCAGCGATGGCGGTCCTGGCGGGGTCCCCGGGTGCGGAACCCTGTACCAGATCGAACCCTGATGCCACCTTCCGAGGCTGCATGCTTCTGTGGCATCTCGCTTGAAATCCGACCGAGGTCGCTCCCCAACCCCGAGACGCCATCGCCGGTGCAAGGTGGGGATGCCGCTCTTCGAGCGCTGAAGGATTGTACTAGCTAGAGTAGGACCATGAGCACCACGATCGAGCGGACGCCACGGGTCAGCTATCCCGACGTCGAGTCTCCGGAACTGCTCATTAAAGAGGCACGGCGTCGTCGGCGCATCCGGATCGCACGCAACACTGCGATCGTGGCAGTGGTAGTGGGGGCCTTCCTTGCGTATAAGGCCTCGCAATCTGGTCCGCCGGCCAATCGCTCGCATTCGAGACCCGGAGCCAACGCGCCCCGTGGGGCTGGGTCCGGAGCAAAAAGGATCGTCTTCGATTGGAAGCCTGTCGAAGCGATTCCGACCGAGGTCGACGGGACGATCGCGTGCCCGACAGCTGAGGATTGCATGGCGGTCGTCGAAGACGGTCTTCAAAACCGCGTAGTAATGAGGTCGATCGATGGAGGGCGGACATGGACTAGATCTCCGGCCGATCCCACCATCGAAAGCGACGCTGGCCTTGCGTGTCCATCGGCCAATTTGTGCTTCGCGGTCAACGGGTTCGGGCGTGGCCAGGGGGGCGTGGCGGTGACGCACGACCTCGGACTCACCTGGACGACCGACCCGGTACCAGGCGTCCCGTCGTTGGACGGGATTAGCTGTCCGACTACCCGTGAATGTCTCGCGTTCTACGACCAGTCGGGGCTTGGATCGACCATCGTACGAACGCTCGATTCGGGCCGATCGTGGCAGGTAGTCAGTGCGACCATAGAAACTCTGACCGATATCAGCTGCGGCGACGCGGATCATTGTGTCGTCTCCGGAGACGACAGAAACTCGACGATCTTCTCGATGTACACGACCAACAGTGGGAGAAGTTGGGACAATTCCTCGTTTCCAAGTGCCTTCATCAACACTTCAATTTCGATGTCCGATGCCGACGCGGGTGTTTACTGGGTCGACGTTGCGTGCCCGACCTCTTTGTCTTGTGAGGAAGGGATTGAATCTGGTCCCGCCGGGAGCGAGCTTGCCGCGTTCACGAACAACGGCGGCAGGTCTTGGGAGCCGGACCGGTCCTTGGCGGGGATCGGAACGCTCGGCTCTTTGACGTGTCCAACCCCGAGTCGTTGTTGGGGTTCGTCCTACTCGCCGGGGACCGGCGGTACTCCCGTACTGGTCGAG
>JBAPRR010000168.1:0-4105 GCA_049281195.1 Acidimicrobiales bacterium | reverse complement strand
CAGTGAACCAGAGCAGGCCATCGGGCTGCGATTCAGGCCGGGATTGGGCATGCGAGATGAGCCCGGTGAGGACCAGACCTCCCAGTCCCTTCGACCGCATGTCGAAACGGGCGGCCATACCCCTGATCCGCCAGGCGAACCCGGTCACATCGCTTCCCGCAGCGCCGTCGTCCGACCCCTGCCCACTGGGATTGGGCCAGCTGGGCGCATCGGGGAGGATCGACCCCACCGCGAGCAGCTGCCTGCCGGCGGGGCCATGGCTCATCACCGCGAAGTGGCCGCTGAGGGGATCCTCGTCGTGGGGGTAGAACGCCGATGCCCAGGGCTTGCCGGGGCGTAGGACGGCGTGGCGGAGAGGACGGATTACGTCCGCGGTGACCTGGCGGGCTTCGTACTGCGATTCCACACCGCGAAAGTTATGTGATCCCGGATCAGGAGGAGGATGAGGCGTCCTGCGTCACGAGAGGCGTCCAGTTCACGTACCAGGCACCCTTGATCTCGATGGCCGGGATCGGCGGGATGTCGACGCACGCCAGACTGGCATTGCACGCCTGGATGACCACCGTCGCAGTCGAACCGGTGACTGACGAGGATCCGAGCTTTGTCGAGTGCACGCCGGTGAACCCGTTGCCGGGGATGCCGTTCTGCTGCTGCATGTAGGTCAGCGCTTTGGACTGGTCGGCGGGGTCGACGTCGAGATCGGCCGCGTTGTATTGACCGGCGCTCAACTTCACCGCGAAGTCGGTGGCGATGGCCACGGGGGAGCGATGCGGCGACGGGTGGGTGAGCTTGAAGCCGACGTAACCCCCCGCAGCGAGTAGTACCAGGATGATGGCGATGTTGATCCAGATCGGGAAGTGCCCCTTGGTCTTGTGGGGACCCGAGACCATCTCCTGGTTCCGAGTGGGCTTTCGATACGTGAACTGGTTGTTCTCGTAGATGCTCGTGCTTGCCATTGAGACCCACCCTGAGTTGGCGCTTTGACCGGCGCGCGGCGCGACGGCCTCCTATGCAATCTCACTAATCTTCGGCGCAGGTACCGGAGGCCTTGAGCAGGTCATAGAGGGTTTCGGGGCCTTCGACGGGGGAGCGCCGCTCCGGGCTGTCCCCAGGTGCCGCCAGCCAGAAAAATGTAACGTGTTCCAGCAGATGCCAAACGGGGCCCTGTAGCGCCCGAAACACGACTGAGCAGGACTGATATGGAGATCGGGTTAACCAAAGAGCAGGAAGCGCTGCGATCCGAGCTGCGTGACTACTACACCAACATGCTCACGCCTGAGGTCGAGGCCGAGCTGGCCCATTCTCAAGGGGTGGGGCCCACGGTGCGGCGGATCGTCAAACAGATGGCCGCCGACGGGTGGCTCGGGATCGGCTGGCCCAAGGAGTACGGCGGTCAGGGAAGGTCCGCGCTCGAGCAGTTCATCTTCTTCGACGAGTCGATGCGCTCAGGGGCGCCCGTGCCCATGCTGACCATCAACACCGTCGGGCCGACGATCATGAACTTCGGCTCAGAAGAGCAGAAGGAGTTCTTCCTCCCCCGGATCCTCGCCGGCGAGATCCACTTCTGCATCGGGTACACGGAACCGAACGCCGGCACCGACCTGGCGGCCCTCGAGACCAAAGGTGTCGTCGATGGCGACGAGCTCGTAATCAACGGACAGAAGATCTTCACCAGCCTGGCCGGCGACGCCGACTACTGCTGGCTCGCGGTGCGGACCAACCCCGAGGCAAAAAAGCACAAGGGCATCTCGATCGTGATCGTGCCGATGGACACGCCGGGGGTGCGCGTCGTTCCCATGCAGTTGATCGGGGACCACAACATCAACACGACTTATTGGGAGGACGTGCGGGTCCCCCTCGGAAACGTGGTGGGAGGACTGCACAACGGTTGGTCGCTCATCACCAACCAGCTGAACCACGAACGCGTCACTTTGTGTTCTCCCGGCATCATCGAACGGGCACTGGGCGACACTCTCGACTGGGCGAAGACGGCCAAGCTGGCCGACGGCCGCAACGTCATCGATCAGGAGTGGGTGCGGATCAATCTGGCGAAGGTGTACGCAAAGCTCGAGTTCCTGCGCCTCATCAACTGGAAGGTGGCCTGGACCGCCACTCAGGGACGGCTCGACGTCGCAGACGCCTCTTCGATAAAGGTGTTCGGCACGGAGTTCTACCTCGAGGCGTTGAGGCTCTTGACCGAGGTGATCGGACCGGCGGCCACGTTGAGGCGTGATTCCCCTGAAGCTGTTCTGAAGGGCCGTCTGGAGTCGTACTCCCGGGGTCTGATCATTCTCACCTTCGGCGGCGGCACGAACGAGATCCAACGCGACCTCATCGCCATCTTCGGTCTCGGCATGCCGAGATCCCTTCGATAGCCCTCCTAAAGAAAGCGCACCTCGCCAGCCATGGACTTCTCATTCTCAGAAGATCAGGACGCGGCCCGCGAATTGGGCGCGCAGATCCTGAAGGACCTTTCGACCCACGAACGCCTGCGCGAAGTCGAGGCCACCGACAGCCGTTTCGACGACAAGCTGTGGGTCCAGTTGGGCGACGCCGGACTTCTTGGGCTTTCGATACCGGAGGCGCAAGGTGGCGCGGGATACGGGTTCTTAGAGTCGTGCATTCTGGCCGAAGAGGTGGGACGGACCGCGGCCGCGATTCCCGTGGTGGCCACGCTCGTGCTCGGCGCCGCTCCCATTGCCGCGTTCGGGAACGACGAAGCCCGCGACAAATGGCTGCCCGGCGTGGCTTCGGGTGAAACGATCCTCACCGCGGCATTGGAGGAACCGGGCGGCGACCCGTTGAAGCCCGTGACAACCGCCACGCCTGACGGTGACGGGTGGCGCCTGAGCGGCTCCAAGACGAACGTGCTCGCGGGCATGCTGGCCCACGCGTACATAGTTCCGGCCGCACTGGTTGGAAACGGCACTCAGCTATTCGTGGTCCCCGCTGACGCGGAAGGATTGACGCGATCGCGCCAGGACCCGACCGAGGGTCAGCCCACCGCGCATCTCGATCTCGATTCGGTCAGAGTCGGCGCTGACGACATGTTGGCGTCGGGAACCGCAGCGGCGGAGGGAGCCGGTGGCTCGACGCTGCGGTGGCTACTGGAACGTGCAGAAGCGGCGCTGTGCGTTCAGATGGCGGGGGCTTGCAAGGCTGCCGTTGAGATCACCGCCCGGTACACGAGCGAACGCAAGCAGTTCGGAAAGCCCATCGCAGAGTTTCAGGCGGTCGGTCAACGCGCCGCCGACGCATTCGTGGATGCCGAAGCGGTCAAGCTCACCGCGTGGCAAGCGGCGTGGCGGTTGGACGCCGGCCTCCCCGCGTCGGCCGAGGTGGCGGTGGCGAAGTTTTGGGCGGACGACGGCGCACAGCGCTGCGTGCATGCCTGCCAGCACCTCCACGGCGGGGTGGGGGTCGATCGCGACTATCCCGTCCACCGTTACTTCTTGATGGTGAAGCACCTGGCTCTGACGCTCGGAGGGACCTCGTTGAGCCTGCTGCGACTGGGCGACATCCTGGCTTATGGGCCGCAAAACGGGGATATCGACGACCTCGAGGCCGCGCCAGCAAGCCAGTCCTAGTCCCGCATAGGGTCGGGGCATGCCCCTCCACCATCGCGGACCGCACGAGAGCGGCGACGCAACGCTCGCAACGCGCCCTCAGTTCTTAGAGCCCGGGGAAGAGATTCCCCGCTACCGCATACCCGAGGGCGGCATCGCGTCCTCGAACGCGTACCAGATCATCCACGACGAGCTGCTCCTCGACGGGGTGGCCCGCCTCAATCTGGCCACGTTCGTCACCACGTGGATGGAGCCCGAAGCCGAACGCCTGATGGCCGAGTGCGCGTCCAAGAACATGATCGACAAGGACGAGTACCCGCAGACCGCCGAACTGGAGAAGCGCTGCTGCGCCATCATCGCCCACCTGTGGCACGTCGACGACAGCGAACACGCGACGGGTTGCTCCACGACGGGTTCGAGCGAGGCCTGCATGCTCGGCGGCCTCGCACTGAAATGGCGGTGGCGACAAAGGAGGCAGGCCCTCGGTCTCCCCACCGACAAGCCGAATCTCGTGACCGGTTCGAACGTCCAGGTGTGCT
>JBAPRR010000167.1:0-4923 GCA_049281195.1 Acidimicrobiales bacterium | reverse complement strand
AGGTGAGGAAGTTCTCTCCTGTGGAGACGATCGAGATCAGACGGGCCGCATCGTCACCCGAGTAGTAGCGGGCGTCGAAGAACTTGGCAGCTACTGCAAGGAGTTCCACACCCTCACGGATCTGGTCTGCCGGTCCGTAGGGGGGGTCGGAAGACCCGTAGGGGGGGTCGGAAGACCCGTAGGGGGGGGTCATCGACTGATTCTTCGTAGTCCTGGTCGGCGAATGCCATGAGTAGAAAGATAGTGAGAGGGTGCGACAGTTCATGAGGGAGTAAAACGAAAAAGTGCTCCCGTCAGGAAATCGAGTCAGTCGAGAAGGTTCCAACCGAAGTGATCAAGGGGTCCGTGGCCAGATCCGAGCGACCAATTCACCGCACCCGCAATGGCGCGACCCACGAATTCCTTGGCCCGCTCAATGGAAACAGTGACCGTCTCTCCGCGAGCCATGTACGCCGCGATCGCCGAAGAAAGCGAGCATCCTGTCCCGTGATCGTTCTTGGTCGGGATCCAAATCGCCTCCAGAACACGAACGTCATCGCCCGAAACGATCACGTCGGGTGAGTTCGCGCCTTCGAGGTGGCCGCCTTTCACAACGACAATCGCCGGCCCGTATGAAGCGATGCGTCGCCCAGCTTCGATCATCTCGTCGACGTCGTTTATCTCTATGCCAGACAGCAGCTTCGCCTCGCGGAGATTCGGAGTTACGACCTCGGCGAACGGAAGCAACGTTTCTACATAAACCGGGATCGCGTCCTCGTCCAGCAGTCGGCCGCCGGAGGAAGAGACGAGAACCGGGTCGACGACGAGATGAGGAAGCAAACCATCGCGTGCCATTGTTCCGACGGTGCGGACGATGGAGGAGTTAGCCAACATCCCGGTCTTGACCGCCGCGACGGGGAAATCTGACACGACCGTCTCGACCTGAAGCCTTACGAACTCCGGATCCATCGGCGCCACTCCTGCGACCACGGCGGTGTTCTGCGCGGTGACCGCCGTGATGGCGACCGTCCCGAAGACGCCAAGCGCGGAGAAGGTCTTCAGGTCGGCCTCGATGCCCGCCCCCCCACCGGAGTCGGATCCCGCGATCGTCAGCGCTACAGGAGGGTTCATCGACGATTCGGCCATAGGAGGCTGAGCGTACCCACCAACCGAGGCCCCCGAGCACCGGTGAAACCCTCCACAGACCGAGATTCCCCAGGTCAGAGGCTCAAGCCGCGAGCGTTGTAAGCTCACTACGATCGCCTTGCCGACGCACTCCCCCTCCCCGACCGCCGACGGCGCCGCTTTGGACGAGCCGTCCACCATCGATCCGCTCGACGCGGATCCGATGAGCGCACCGCCCAAGGGCATGCCCGGGCCGAGCGTGAAGCTCGCCCTTATCGTCGTCGCCATCGCCGTGGTCATCGTGGTGCTCGGACTATTCGCACAGGGCTTCGAGAGCTCCAACCCGTCGGAATCTGCGCCATCTTCCGTGGCCACCGCCAAGGGGTCTCCCATCAAGGCGATACCGGCCCGCTCCGACCTGTCGCCGCTGATCCAGTCGGGAGAGCCGCCCGACGACATCGTCAACGCCGTGGTGCTCCCGGTCGGGTCGCAGCCGGGCACGGTCATAGACAACACGCTCGCCGCAGAGGGCTACGACGAGCAGCGCCTCTTCACATTGAACGAGCCGGAACAGAAGATCATCTCGTTTTACGAAGCCGAGCTCCCCGCCGAAGGGTGGCATGTGCAGAGCAAGGGAACGCCGCACAACCAAACAGGTTTCGAGGTCCTCGCTCAGCGCGCTGGAAGCGACGGTTATTACTGGGAGATCGGTGCGGTCATATCACCGACCACGTTCCCGGCCTCCGGTCCCGATGCCAAATCGGGACTGACAAAGTTCGAAATCCGGCTCTATCAAGAATCGGATTCGGACTGACCACACTGTGATCTTTAGTCCGGCGTCGATCACGCCGCTTTCCGACTTCGATCGTTGGGCGCGCAGCGACCTCCTCGAGATCATCATGATCGTGACCGGGGCGGTGCTTCTCACCCGCCTCGTAACGTGGTTGAGCAACCGCTACATCCTGAAGATCGACGCCCGCTCGAAGGCACGCGACTCGCTCGTCAAGTCGGAGGCAGAAAAACATCGTCACGCCGTGGCCCAGGTTGTCACGTGGACAATTCTCGTCCTCGTCTACTGCGTGATGGCGGTCCTGATCATTCAGAAACTCGGGGTGCCGATCACCAGCCTGGTAGCGCCTGCCACCGTCGCCGGGGTGGCGGTGGGTTTCGGCGCCCAGCGCGTCGTCCAGGACATTTTGGCCGGGTTCTTCATCATCTCGGAGCGTCAATACGGATTCGGTGACTCCATCCAGATATCCGCTCTCGGCGCAACAACCGGAGTCCTCGGGACGGTGGAGAACGTGACTTTGAGGGTCACCAGCCTGCGCACCGTAAACGGCGAGGTCGTCTTCGTCCCGAACGGACAGATCGTTCAGGTGACCAACCTGTCGCGCGATTGGGCCCGCGCCGTCATCGACGTTCCCGTCCCGGCCACTGCCGATGTGAACAAGGTCAACGAGATCCTCCGCAACGTCGGAGAAGAGGCATTCAAGGACCCCGAGATCCGGCCGCTTCTGCTCGACACGCCTTCTGTCATGGGTCTAGAGAGCATGGACGTGGACCAATTCGTGGTGCGGTTGGTCGCCAGGACACTTCCTGGTAAGCAGTTCCAGGTAGGTCGGGAGATCCGCACGAGGATCGCCGGCGCGTTCCGCCAGGAAGACATCATCGTTCCTCCCACACTGGACACCGGCGACCCGACGAGCATGGCGCAGGCATGAGCGATTCCGGCACGGAACCAACTAAGGGTGCCGGCGGCGAGAGCACGGGTGCCGCCGGCGGCACCCGCGGGAGCACGGGGGCCGGTGCCGGCAAGCAGAAGGCTCTGTCGAAGAACTTCTGGCACGAGCGCATCCGGATCTCCACCGTCGTGATCCTGGTCATCTTTCTCGGGACCTTCGCCCTCTACATCCTCTTCCGCCCGCCGCCAGTCCCCGTTTCCGGAACCTCGAACAGCGGATTGACACCTACCACGAGCGGATCAGTGGGCTCGACGACCACAACTTTGAAGTCGACTCACTCGACCACTGCCGCCAGGTCCGGAGTGCATTCGACATCGACGACCCTCGCTAAATCCGGTTCGGGATCCACGACTACAACGACGGTTCTTCCGGGCGGGTCTGCGCCCACGACATCACCTACGACGTCTTCGACAACGACGCCCACCACCACCCCGGCCACAACGGTTCCTTCTTCGACCACGACTACGCTTCGGGGGGTCACGACTACCACCCGCTGAGCGGGCCTGGTATCAGGCCCAGGAATCAAGCAGCGATCGGAGAACGCCCCGCGGTGGCCGCGTTCGTGACCACGTCGTTCGCCTCCTGGTACACCTCGGCATCCTCTTCACACCGGATCAGCCACGACCAGATGAAGAAGTTGATCGGGTAGAGCAGGTAGCCGACTCTTGTGGCAGGGGCGAACAGAATTCCGGCCGTCATCAACCAACCGCCGAGCCTGCAGACATCGGAGACTGTGCGCGGCCGGTGCTTAACCAGCACCCACGACATGATCACCACCGCTCCGACACAGAGAGCAACCGGGAGGACGTGCTTTATCTGGGGGAACATCGTGACCAGGATGTGGCCGGGCAGCGCGCTCGCGGCCGGGGAGCCGATCTTTCCCAATCCCAGCGGAAAGCGCACCACGTTGTCGAGGAACGACGTCGGGTTCTGGATGAAAAGCGGAAGGACAGAAGGGACGAGCACCGCGGCCATCCCCGCGGCCAGCCACGCCGTTCCCCTGCCACGACGGCCTTCTTGATCGCGGGCAACGAGGAATGCAAGGAGCACGAGTGGCCACGCGGTGAACTTCAGACCCGCGGCGAAACCAAGCATCAACCCGCCGGCGAGCGGTCTTCTCCGATGGAGAAAGAACATGCCCAGTAGGAGAACCGCAGCCACCGGAAGATCGTCTCCCGCCGTCGCCATAGGCAGAGCGGCAGTCGGTAGGACCGTCATCCCCTGGAGCGCGAGAAGGCGCGGTTCGGAGCTTCCCCTGCAAAGCGCCAGAGCGATCGCCACGAGCATCACGCTGACGAGTGAGAAGTAGACCCGCGCATCGGTGATCTTGGGAGATGCGTGCAGACTGCTCGGCAGACCGAACAACGCCATGAGCGGACCGTACGGGTCGTACTCGTCGTAAGCGGGCTGACCTCTCATCGCGATAGCGGCCTGACCGGTGAGCTTTTTGCCCGTCACGATGCCGTAGGGGTCTTTACCTAGAGCGACCAATCGACCCGATCTCTCGACGACGAGCACCTCCGGCTGGACGTGACTGGTCCCACCGGTCTGCGACTGAAGGAAGACCTCGAGCGTGAGGGGAAGAAGGGTGGACCCTATGAGGACGAACAAGAAGATCCCGACCCTGACGTTGCTGAGCCGGATGCCTCTGATCCCGGACCGCGTGTGGGTACTCCCATCGGCCGGCACGGCGCGCAGCATCTCGTCGCGCCGCCGCGCCGCTCTTCTGACAGTCAACAGGGATAGGACGGTCGCGAGAACGTATGGACCGATCGCGATTTCGGCCCACTGCTGATAAATCTGGATCGACGATAGGCGCATCGTGCCGAGGGCGAATGCGGCAGCCGAGGCGTAGACAACTGTGTCTCTTTGCTCGGGAGTCCACGATCCAACCGCAGTGGCGGCACGCCGCCAGAAGGCGACCTCCATACAGCGAATCCTAAGCCGGGTGCGCTCCACCCGCGTTGGATCAACCGAATTCACAGCCATCAACCGGATCTCTACCCCTGAAACGCCTCAACTCGCTCCGAAACCGGGTGTAGTACCCGCTGACGGGGCCGGCGGTGGGAGCTGACCG
>JBAPRR010000166.1:0-10890 GCA_049281195.1 Acidimicrobiales bacterium | reverse complement strand
GTGGAAGGGGTCGTCCTCCGCAGCGCCGGCCCAGAAGGCGCCGCAGGAACACCGAAGAGTTGGAGCCGGGCGAACTAACCACCTACACGCCGTCGAGCGCTCCCGTGCCCGACAACGAAGTGATCGTGGAGCGCGGGCTGACCGCTCGCGAGCTCGGTCCGAAAGTGAACAGGTCGGCCGGCGACGTCATCCGGTTCCTTCTCCTTCAGGGAGAGATGGTCACCGCCACCCAATCGCTGTCAGACGACATGATCGAGCTGTTCGCCGCGGAGATCGGCGCGCAGGTCAGGTTGGTCGACGCGGGCGAAGAGCAGGAAGCTCAGCTCCAGGCGAAGTACTTCGAAGAAGACGAAGAAGAGCGCGAAGAGGACCTTCGTCCGCGCCCTCCGATCGTCACCGTCATGGGCCACGTGGACCACGGAAAGACGCTCTTGCTCGACCGCATCCGTTCGGCGAACGTGGTCGCGGGAGAGGCCGGAGGCATCACCCAGCACATCGGTGCTTACCAGGTCGATCTGAACGGCGAGCTCATAACGTTCATCGACACCCCCGGTCACGAGGCGTTCACTGCCATGCGTGCACGCGGGGCCGTGGTAACCGACATCGTGGTGCTGGTAGTGGCGGCGGACGACGGCGTCATGCCGCAGACCGTCGAAGCGATCAACCACGCGAAGGCGGCCGAGGTTCCGATCATCGCGGCCATCAACAAGATCGACCGGCCCGATGCTGATCCGACCCGTGTCATGCAGCAACTGTCGGAGCACGGTCTCGTCCCAGAGGCATGGGGCGGAGACACGATCACCGTCGAGGTCTCAGCCTTGAGTGGTCTCGGTATCGACGACCTGTTGGAGCAGATACTTCTCGTTTCCGAGGTCGCGGAGTTGCGTGCGTCGCCCGAGGGTCGGGCACGCGGAACCGTTCTCGAAGCAGAGCTCGAGGTCGGCCGGGGCGCCGTTGCCACCGTCATCGTCATGGTGGGCACGCTCAGAGTGGGCGACAACATCGTGGCGGGCGCGGCGTGGGGAAGGGTCAAGGCCCTGGTCGACGACAAGGGTGACCAGATCAAAGAGGCTCCTCCTTCCACGCCGGTGCAGGTGCTCGGATTTTCGGAGCCCCCCAACGCCGGTGACGAGTTCCGCGTCACCTTGGACCCGTCCACGGCGCGGACGATCGGCGAGACGCGCGAACGTCGTTTCCGGGTGCAGGGTCACGCTCCTTCGCCGACGGCGCCAGGGGCCAAGCTCGAGGATCTGTTCGAGCAGATTCAGCGCGGCGAGTCCGCGACGCTCAACCTGATCCTCAAGACCGACGTTCAGGGCACTCTCGAAGCGATCACCGACAGCCTCAGAAAGCTCGAGCGCGACGAGGTCAGGCTTTCGTTCGTGCACCGCGGCGTCGGCGGTGTCACCGAGAACGACGTGCAGTTGGCGGCCGCTTCCAACGCCACCATCATCGGCTTCAACGTGCGTCCCGATCGCCGAGCCCGCGAGATGGCGAAGGACCAGGACGTGGAGATCCGTACCTACGAGATCATCTACAAGCTGCTCGAGGACATCGAGTCCGCGATGGTCGGCATGCTCGCACCTGAGTTCGAAGAGGTGATCACCGGAGAGGCGGAGGTACGCCAGATCTTCAGGATCCCGCGTGTCGGCGCCATCGCCGGTTGCTACGTGCGAGACGGTGTCATCACGCGTGGATCGAAGGTGCGCTTCCTGCGCGAAGGCGTCATCATCTGGAAGGGTGCTCTACAGACGCTGCGCAGGTTCAAAGATGACGTCCGCGAGGTGCAGGCCGGGTTCGAATGTGGAATCGGTCTCTCCAACTTCCAGGATCTTCATGAGGGCGACGTCATCGAGACGTACGAGGAACGCGAGATCCCAAGGTCTGCTTGACATCACGTCGTGACCAAAGGGCGATCGGGTCATACGCCCGTACGGCGCGCATAAACGAGCTTCTCCGCGAGATCCTCGCGGAAGAGCTCGAGCGGCTCGCCGACGGCGACGACAGGCTCAGGCTGGCCACCGTGACCGGCGTGGACGTGGTCTCGGACCTGCGAAACGCGAAGGTCTACATGGGCTCGATGACGGAACCGGTTGCCGATTCGCTCGGAGAGCACCGCATCCATTTGCAGAAGGTGATCTCGAGCCAGGTCCGGTTGAAGAGAACCCCCAAGCTGGAGTTTGCGGTGGACCCTGCAGTGACAGAGGGTGCCAAGGTCGAAGAAATTCTGAGGCGTCTGAAGTCCGGCGGATCGGGCGGTGCTACTGATTCTGGTGCCGGCTAAAGCGATGCCGGCTAACGCAGACGCCGGTCTCACCGGCCTCGTCGTGGTCGACAAGGAGCCGGGCTGGACGTCGCACGACGTGGTGGCCCGATGTCGGCGCATATTCAGTCAACGGCGCGTCGGCCATGCCGGGACACTCGATCCCGACGCCAGCGGCGTTCTGCTCGTGGGCCTGGGCCGGTTCACCCGGATGCTGCGCTTCGTGCAGAGCCTGCAGAAGTCCTACGTAGGCGAGGTCGTCCTCGGCACGTCGACGTCCACGCTCGACTCGTCGGGAGACGTGACCGGCACCTGGGACATGTCCGCGGTGTCGCTCGAAGACGCCGTTGCCGCGGCCAAACAGCTCACCGGGAACATCCAGCAGGTACCCCCGATGGTGTCGGCCATAAAAGTCGACGGCACCCGCCTTCACGAGCTGGCCCGTCAGGGCATCGAGATAGACAGAAAGCCGCGCTGGGTGACGGTCGACCGCTTCGATGTGTTCGAGGTTCCGGGATCCACCGGCGTCTTTCGCATCGAGGTGGACTGTTCCACCGGCACCTATGTCAGATCTCTGGCCGCCGACCTCGGAACCGCCCTCAGTGGTGGCGCCCATCTCAGGGCGCTCAGGCGGTTGAAGGTCGGCTCGTTCGGAGATGCCGAGTCCCACCGCCTCGACGAGCTCGTTCCGCAACACATCCTCACCCCGGCCCAGGGGCTCCGCGACCTTCAACGCCTCGAAGCGGGCGCGGAGACCGCCAGGCGGGTGGCACACGGGTTGCCGATCGACCGGACCTCCTTCCGGGAGACTGGGGCCACTGCGATCGGGCCCGGCCCATATGCGGTGGTGGACCACTCGGGCCGGCTTCTCGCGGTGTACGAGTCGGGCGGCGCCGATCGCATCGTCGCCGCGTGCGTTCTCGCGTCGTAGCCTCGCTCACATGGAGGTGATCGAGGGTCCCGAGGCTTCCGTGCCGCCCGTACAGGGCGGCGCCGTGACGATCGGGGCTTACGACGGCGTCCATCTCGGGCATCAGATGATCCTGAAGGATCTGCGTGAGCGCGCCGACCAGCTGGGTCTGGTCACCGAGGTGGTCACGTTCGACCGCCATCCCGCCACGGTGGTGCGTCCGAACTCCGCACCGCTTCAGCTGACCGACCTGGAGCAGAAGCTCGAGCTTCTTGCGGCATGCGGGGTCGACAGGACGGTGGTGATCCCGTTTGACGAAGCCCGTGCGTCGGAGACGGCCGAGGATTTTGTATCGGAAGTGCTCGTGGGCGCTCTCGGCGCCCGGCTCGTGGTGGTCGGATCTGACTTCCATTTCGGCCACCACCGGCTCGGAAACGTCGAGCTGCTCGGCCAGATGGGGGAGAAGCTCGGCTTCGAGGTGTGCGGCGTGGCCCTCAAGTCCGACTCGAGCGGGCTCGACATCTCGTCGACCCGGATCCGCGAGCTCATCTCCGAAGGCCGGGTGGAGGATGCCGCAGTGGCGTTGGGCCGGTACCACGAGCTGCGCGGTGAGGTGGTCCGGGGCGACGCTCGAGGGGGATCGGAGCTCGGTTTCCCTACCGCGAACGTGGCCGTCGGCCCGGGGATGGCTCTTCCCAAGGTGGGGATCTATGCCGGCTGGTACCTGCAGCCGGACGGAACGAGGCATCAGGCCGCGGTGTCGTTGGGATACCGCCCCACGTTCACAGACGGTGCCGGATCGGTTCCCATCCTTCTCGAGGCACACCTTCTCGATTTCGATGCAGACCTCTACAACCAAAGGGCGAGGATCGCATTCGTGAAGCGTCTGAGAGACGAGCTGCGGTTCGATTCTGTCGACGATCTGATCGCCCAGATGGAGCGTGACGTCATCGACACCCGCCTGGAGTTAGCCCAGGCCACAGGCAATTGGGAGTAGGCCGCAGAGTCTTCCTGCTACCATGCTGGCAGCCGGGCCTTTCCCGGCTGGGCAAGGCGGGAGTGCTCTTGATGCTCGCCGTGCCCGTCCCTTCCAGCTCTCCGGAGCCGTTTCGAACACATGCCCGACAAGCAAGCGACGATCGCAGAACACCGCCTTCACGAGTCTGACACCGGTTCACCCGAAGTCCAGATCGCGATACTGACAGAGCGCATCGCGCATCTGACAGAGCACCTCAAGATCCACGCCGGCGACCATCACACTCGCCGTGGATTGATGAAACTCATCGGTCGTCGCCGACGCTTGCTCGACTATGTGCGCAATAACGACGTGGAGCGCTATCGGGAGATCATCGGCAGGCTCGGCATCCGCCGATAGCCAGTCGCCCCTGCCGGCCTCTGATGGCTGCCGGGGAACTGCCGGGAGGGGAGGTCCCTGCCGGCTCGGGCGGAAGGTCCGCCCGGAAAGACGGACGGGGTACCAACCGGCCGTCAGCTGCCAGTCGCCGGCTGCCCAGGCCGACTCGGGACGTACCGGGTCTGATGGTCCGCATGATCATGCGGGTTCTCTGGGACGTCGACCACTGGGAACTGGCTGCCCCAGGGTGCCCTAGGAAGCGAGGACACCCAATATGGCGGAAGCCATCAGCGTGTCAGCTCCGATTACCGGAACTGACCGTACCCTTTCATTTGAAACCGGCAAGCTCGCCGGCCAGGCCGACGGCGCAGTTGTCGGTCGCATCGGTGACACCATCGTGCTGTGCACAGCCACCGCCGCCAGGCACGTGCGAGAAGGCACCGACTTCTTTCCCCTCACGGTCGACATCGAAGAACGGATGTACGCCGCGGGGAAGATCCCGGGATCGTTCTTCCGGCGGGAAGGAAAGGCGAGCGATCAGGCGATCTTGACCGACAGACTCATCGACCGGCCGCTTCGGCCCTCGTTTCCGAAGGGATTCCGAAACGAGGTACACGTCGTCGGCACCGTCTTCGATGCCGACCAGGTCAACCCGCACGACGTGCTGGCCATAAACGCGGCGTCGGCCGCTTTGATGATCTCTGGCATCCCCTTCGACGGTCCCATCGGCGCGGTGCGCGTGGCGTGGTCGACAGAAGGCGAATGGCTCCCTCACGCCACATATGAAGAAGGCGAGGATTCCAGCTTCGAGCTCGTCGTAGCCGGGCGTGCGCTGTCGGAAGGTCCGGACTCGGAGATCGCCATCATGATGGTCGAAGCCGGCGGCACCGAGCGCTCCTGGTCGTACTACGAAGACGGCGCCCCGAAGGTGACAGAAGAGGTCCTGACACAAGGCCTCGAGGCTGCGAAGACCTGGATACGCGAGTCCATCGAGCTGCAGCGCGAGCTGGTCAAAGCAGCCGGCGGTAAGAAGCCGATCATCCACTTCGATCTGTTCAGCGACTACGACGAGGACGTCTACGAGGCGGTGGCCGCGCTCGGGACCGACAGCATCACCAAGGCCAACACGATCACCAAAAAGGCCGAGCGCAACAGTGCGATCGACGAGGCGACCGATTCCATCATCGCCGAGCTCTCGCCGAAGTTCGAAGGCCGCGAGCACCAGATCAAGCCCGCGGTGCGATCGCTCACGAAAAAGGTGGTGCGCAAGCGCATCGTCGATGACGGCATCCGTATCGACGGGAGGACCACAGAAGAGATCCGTCCGCTGAACGCGGAGGTGCACGTCCTTCCCACCGTTCACGGTTCAGGTCTGTTCGAGCGTGGCGAGACGCAGGTGCTGAACGTGACGACATTGGGCATGCCCCGCATGTACCAGATGCTCGACACCATCACGCCCACAGACTCCAAGCGCTACATGCACCACTACAACTTCCCGCCGTTCTCGACGGGTGAGACGGGCTTCATGCGCGGCCCGAAGCGCCGCGAGATTGGTCACGGGATGCTCGCAGAGCGGGCTCTGCTCCCGGTCATCCCGTCTGAGAAAGAGTTCCCTTACACGCTTCGCCTGGTGTCCGACGTTCTTTCGTCGAACGGGTCGACTTCGATGGCGTCGGTTTGCGGTTCGACGCTTTCCCTCATGGACGCGGGTGTGCCCATCAAGGCCCCCGTCGCAGGCATCGCCATGGGTCTCGTCTACGAAGACGGCAACTACGTAACCCTCACCGACATCCTCGGTGCGGAGGACGCGTTCGGGGACATGGACTTCAAGGTCGCCGGCACCAGCGATTCGGTCACTGCGCTCCAGCTCGACACGAAGATCGACGGTCTTCCCGCCGACGTGCTGGCCAAGGCCCTCGACCAAGCCAAGGTGGCCAGGCTGACCATCCTCGACGTCATGTCGAGGGCCATCGACGAGCCGCGCGAAGAAGTGAACGCCTATGCGCCGAAGATCGTCTCCTTCGAGATCCCGATCGACAGGATCGGCGAGGTGATCGGCCCGAAGGGCAAGGTCATAAACGCCCTCCAGGCGGAGACGGGCGCTGACATCGCGGTCGACGACGACGGTTCTGTCGGGGTGGTCACCATCGGTGCCAAGCTGTCGACGGCCGTCGAAGAGGCACGGCGCCGGATCGCGATCATCATCGATCCGCCCGAAGCCGAGGTCGGGGCGACGTACCAGGGCAAAGTGGTCAACATCACCAAGTTCGGTGCGTTCGTGAACATCCTCCCCGGACGCGACGGCCTGCTGCACATCTCGAAGCTTGGTGGCGGCAAGCGCGTCGAACGCGTGGAAAGCGTTCTCACCCTCGGTCAGGACGTCGAAGTGAAGGTCGACGACATCGACCCACAGGGCAAGGTTTCTCTCTCGCTCGTCTCCGATCTGCCTACGTCGGATTCTTCCGATTCAGATTCGGGCTCCGGTTCCAGTTCGGCCTCGGACTCTGACGGTGACAGATCGACCGGCGGGCGCGAGTCGGCGTCACGAAACGGGGGACCACAAGTGGTGTCCTTCGAAGCCGATTTCGAGTCCGAGCTCGAGCGTGAGCTCGGGGACCTCGGTCCTGAGCCGGCGCCCAGCCGGGATGGCGGAGAGCGGTCGGACCGTGGCCCGAGGCGTCCCCCTCGTCGCGGCCGCCGCTGAGGACCGACAAACCGATGATCCGCACTGAGCTCCTCGGTTGCGGAGCTCGCCTCGTCACCGAGCCCATGGCTGAAGCGCGCTCGGCGACGATCGGCGTGTGGGTCGGTACCGGAGCGCGCGACGAGCAGCCAGAACGATCAGGCGCGTCCCACTTCCTCGAGCACCTGCTCTTCAAGGGCACACCGACCTGGACGGCAACCGAGATAGCAGAAGCCGTGGACGAGGTCGGAGGCGACATGAACGCCTTCACCACGAAGGAGTACACGGCTTTCTATCTCCGCCTGCTGGCGGACGATCTGCCATTGGGCCTCGACGTCCTGGGCGCCATCATGACCGACCCGGCGCTTCGACCTTCTGAGGTCGACGCCGAACGTCACGTCATCCTCGACGAGATACTCATGCACGCGGACGAGCCTGCGGACTTCGCCATGGAGCAGTGCACCGCGGCGTTGTTCCCCGACCATCCGCTGGGGCGCGACGTGCTCGGAACACAGGCCAGCGTGGCGTCGCTCGGTGCTGGAGAGATCCGCGCCTTCTTCGACGAGCACTACCTGACGGGCAACCTGGTCGTCGCAGCCGCAGGGGATGTAGACCACTCGAAACTGGCCGACGAGATCGACCGCAGGTTCCAGTCGCGGCGCGGCGGGAAGGCTCCGGTGCGTACTGGCCCCGAAGCCCCGGCCCGTGCCGAGGCCGCCAGTCTGAGGCCGACGGAACAGGCTCACATCGTGATCGGCGCTCGGATATGCGGGCGCCACGACGAAAGGCGATGGGCCCTCGCTCTTCTCAACCACATCCTGGGAGGGGGGATCTCGAGCCGCTTGTTCCAGGAGATCCGCGAGAAGCGCGGTCTCGCCTATGCCGTGTGGTCCGACAGGGTGCACTACGACGAGGTCGGCGCCCTGATGGTGAGTGTGGGGACCTCTCCCGAGAATGCGTCAGAAGTGCTCGACCTGGTGAACGGCGAGCTCGACAAGATGGGCTCCGACGGCGTCACTGAACGCGAGCTGGCCATAGCGAGGGGCAACCTGAGGGCCGAAACGCTTCTCTCGCTCGAGGATTCCGGCGCCCGCATGAGCAGGATCGGATCGAGCCTCCTGTTGCACGGCAAGGTCATGCCGGTGGACGACGTGATCGCCAAGATCGAGAAGATCACGGTCGATGACATCGGCAAAGCTGCTCACGAGCTGGCCGAGCAGACCAGGACCATCTCGACAGTCGGTCCCGTGGAGCTCGCCGGCGCCAGGTGATCTGAGCATGCAGCGCGTGGCGGTGCTCGGTGCAGGTGGCCGGATGGGCCGCGTCGTGTGCCAGGCGGTGTCGGACGACCCGGAGATGGAGCTGGTCGCGGTGGTCGATCCGGGGTTCTCCGGCATGGACGTCATGCACGTGACGGGCGTCAAGTCGGGAAATCTGCAATTCGCGAGCGACATCGGGGAGCTCGACAGGCAAGGTGCGGAGGTCGTCGTCGACTTCACCGTGGCGGACGCGGCCAAGGAGAACATGCGGTGGTGCGCAACTGCCGGGGTGCACGCGGTAGTGGGCACCACGGGATTGTCCCCGGTTGACATAGACGACCTCGCGTCGATCTTCGAAGTCTCCTCCGCCAACTGCGTCGTCGCCGCGAACTTCGCCATCGGCGCGGTGCTGATGACCAGGTTCTGTGAGCTCGCCGCACCGTTCATGGACGGCGTAGAGATCATCGAGCTGCACCACAACGACAAGATCGACGCTCCGAGCGGAACCGCGATTCACACCGCGCAGTTGATCGCCGCGGCACGCCAGCAGTCCACGAGTGGCTCCTTTGCCACGGACCCCACCACGACCACCGCCATTGAGGGATCGAGAGGCGGATCCGGTCCCGGAGACATACACGTGCACTCGGTGAGGCTCCCGGGGCTGGTAGCCCATCAAGAGGTGTTGTTCGGGGCGGTCGGCCAATCCCTCACCATCCGTCACGACGCCTACGACAGGACCTCGTTCATGCCCGGTGTGCTGATAGCGGTGAGAGCGGTTCCACTGCGACGCGGGTTGACCGTGGGGCTCGGCCAACTGCTCGGTTTCTAGGACAGCCGGTGCCGGTCGTCGGCCAACAGAATGCCAGGGAGCGCATCCTCGAAGCCACCTACGCGTGCGTGGCCCGATGGGGCATCTCCAAGACGACCATCGAAGATGCCGCACGCGAAGCCGGCATGTCGCGGGCGACGGTCTACCGTCATTTCCCCGGCGGGCGCGACGAACTTCTCAGCGCCACCATCGGCTGGGAGGAGATCCGCTTCTTCAGCCGCCTGTACGACGAATTGCACGACGCTCCGACCCTGGTCGACATGCTGATCCGCGGTCTGCCGTTCGCGCATCAGGCGATCCTGGAACACCAGGTGCTGCAGAGGGTGCTCGAGACCGAGCCGGATCTGCTGCTACCCAAACTCACCATCGAGTCATCGCGGGTCATGGCTCTCATCAGCGGGTTTCTGGTGCCGTTCCTGTCCAAGGAGCCCCTGGCCGACGGCGTCGACGTTCACCAGGCCGCCGATCTGCTGGCACGGCTCATCCTCGGTTACATCACGACGCCGGGACGCTTCGACCTGGGCGACCCTGTCCAGGTGGAGAGCTTGGTCAGAACGGAGCTCCTCGGGGGCATCGTGGACCGAACGTCGAGTTGACCGGGCGTGCCGGCCGGTGTCGAAGCTTGTGGTCCCTGTGGTCACCCAGGGTGCCGGGTTCGTTGACAATGAGACATAAATCGCCATAATGTTTCATAGTGAGCGGTGCGCTATTGAGGTTGGTCCAGCCCGACGAGGAGGCTGTGTACCGGCTCAGGCAGAACAGGCCCGATCCGCGCACCTCCCAGCGGGTCCGGATCGCAGACGCGGCCGCGAGCTGTGTGGCCAGGACCGGGGTCGCTAAGACAACCCTCGACGATGTGGCCCGCGAGGCCGGCTGCAGCAGAGCCACCGTCTACCGGACGTTTCCCGGCGGGAAGGAAGAGGTGATCGCTGCGGTCGTCGACACCGAGGTGGCCCGTTTCTTCAGCTCCGTGGCCGTGGAGATGGGCTCCGCAGAAAGCCTCGAAGACGTGATCGTGGCAGGCATGGTCGCCACCGCGACCCAGATAGAGGAGCACGCCGCACTCCGCTTCGTCCTCGACAACGAGCCGGGCATCCTTCTTCCGTATCTCGCCTTCGAGCCCCTGGGTGGGGTCCTCGACGTGGCGGCGGGCCTGGCGGCACCTTTTCTCGCGCGCTGGCTCGACTTCGAAGATGCACGCCGGGTGGCGGACTGGGCTGCGCGCATCGTCTTGTCGTACGTGTCCAATCCGGCACCGGGGACCGATATCACCGACGTCCGGTGCACGAGGCGGCTGGTACAGACCTTCGTCATGCCTGGAGCGAACGCACTTGCTGCAGAGCCGGTTTCTTAGCAACAGAAAGGGAGTTGCATCAGATGACAGATGAGCCAATCAAGGGGGAGAGGGTCATGACCGACGGATTCTTGAGTCAGGTCCAGACCGAGGACGCAATGCGCTCGGCGGCCGAGATCATCGGGCGCGAGGACGTGAACGACCTGGAGGAGATCCTGTCGGTCGTCAACGAGGATTGGGACGAGCCGGGTCATGCGGTTCGATCGAATTTCGACACCACCTTCACGTGGGACTACGA
>JBAPRR010000165.1:0-3400 GCA_049281195.1 Acidimicrobiales bacterium | reverse complement strand
ATGTGAAGCGGTGCTCCGGTCGTGGGGTGAACAGATCGGTCATGGTTCTCCTGTCATTGGCATCGCCGGTCTCGTTGGCATGCCGGTCTCATTGTCATTCCGGTCTCATTGTCATTCCGGTCTCATTGTCATTCCGGGAACACCACCCGAGCCATCCATGACGGCCAAGACACCTGAAATGCTGCCGCGCCTTTATGTGAGCCCGACAACGGTGCCATCACCGAGAAGGTCGATCTCGCGGAACTTGGCTTTCGACGGCAATCCGGGCATAGTCGAAATCGCACCGGTGAGGACCGTCACATAGCCAGCACCGGCCGCGAGTCGAACCTCTGTCACGGGCAGCACGAATCCCGACGGTGCCCCCAGGGCACTCGGGTCGTGCGACAACGACAGATGCGTCTTGGCCATGCAGACGGGGAACCCACCGAATCCGGCCGAACGGAATTGCTTCATACGGACGCTCGCCTCCGGCGACCATTCCACGTCGCGTGCCCCGTAGATATGCCGGGCGATTATCTCCACCTTCTCCTCGACCGGGGCGTCGCGGTCGAACAATTGGTGCGCGTTGACGCCTTCAGCGAAAGCACCTTTTTCGGCGGCAGCGGCGACCGCCTCCGCTAGCTCGACGCAGCCAGCGCCTCCTTCCGAGAACGCGAAGTGCTCTGCCACCGCGGTGGCGCCGGCGTCGCGGGCGACATCGACGGCGATCGCCACTTCCTCTTTAGTGTCGCCGGGAAACCGGTTGATGGCCACGACCGTCGGGACGCCGAAAGCGTGAAGGTTCTGAATGTGACGGCGCAGGTTGGCGCTTCCATGTGAGACAGCGACAACGTCGGGCCCGTCGCCACTTGCGCCTCCGTGGTCGCGCAAGCATGGAATGGTCGCCACCAGCACGGCGACATCGGGCGCCAAGCCGGAGACGGGGCATTTCAGGTGGAAGAACTTCTCGGCCCCGAGGTCTGAACCGAATCCGGCCTCGGTCACAACGAAATCGCTGCGGGCCAAGGCGATGACATCGGCGATAACCGACGAATTCCCGGGGGCGACGTTGCCGAAAGGCCCGGTGTGCACCAAGACCGGAGTGCCTTCGGTTGTTTGCATCAGGTTCGGGCGAATCGCGTCACGCAACAGCACCGCCATTGAACCAGCGGTCTCGAGACTTCCCGCGGTCACCGGTTTGCCGTCACGGCCCCACGCCGGCACGATCGACGCGAGCCGGGAGCGCAGATCTGAAACGTCACGACTCAGGGTGAGGATCGCCATGACCTCGCTTGCGGCGGTGATATCGAAGCCCGTGTGGTGCTCCGGGCCGTTGACCGTTCCCCCCAGTCCGACCCGAACCTGCCGGAGACTGCGGTCGTCGACATCGACAGCCCTACGCCAGGTGATCGAGGCCGGATCCACATCTGCGCCGCGGTTGACGGCATCGTCGACCACAGCCGCCAGCAGGTTGTTGGCCATTTCCACGGCGAAGACATCGGAGCCCATTCCGAGCAGGGACTCCTCGAGCGGCTCGACTTGAGCCTTGCCACCTCCGGCTCCTCCACCCTTGGCTCCGAAGGTCGGGCCGAAGGAAGACTGCCGCAGCGTCGCCGTAGCGCGGAGCCCGAGACGTTCGAGCCCCATCACGAGGCCGATGGTGGTCGACGTCTTGCCGGCGGCATGACGCGTGGGCGTGATTGCGGTGACGAGAACGTAACGACCCTTGCGGTCCTGCGTCGGTGGAGTCGGGTCGAGACGGATTTTCGCCCGGTAAGGCCCGTGCAGGGTCAGGTCGTCTGGCGACAGGCCGAGTTTGGAAGCCAGATGCTCAACCGGTTCGAGCATCGTTTCGGCCACCTGGCGATGGTATCCGGAGGCCGGGCCGACTGTCATTGTCGGACTGTCCTGTTCCGTGGCAGGTGTGCGGGAGAATCAATCAACCTTCCAGCGATGTGACCGCGTCACGAGCCGGTTCATGTCATCCACGGGCATCGGCCTATCCAGGTAATAACCCTGGCCCCGAGGACATTGCATCGACTGAAGGATGAACTTCCCCCGTTGAACCGGACACCTCACCGGCCCTAGCTGGAGGAGGATGTTGGGATGGCAAAGCGTGGAACCTCGAGGCGTTACTCGCCCGAGTTCAAAAGAGACGCGGTGGCTCTATTGCGGTCATCGGGACGTTCGATTGCGCAGGTGGCGAAAGAGCTCGGGGTGAGCGACATGTCGTTATCGACCTGGGCCCGTGAGCAGGCGAAACAGATGAGCCCCGAAGAGGCTGAGCTGTCTGAGGCCGAGCGCTTGGAAGCCATTGCGCTTAGAAAGAGGATCAAGGAGCTCGAGCAGGAGATCGAGATCCTGAAGCGGTTCACGAGCTACTGGGTGAAGGAGGGAGGGCAATGAACACCGAGATGGCGAGGCTCCGCCAGACGGTGCGCCGGCTAGAAGCCGAGTCCGAGATCGCAAGACGTCTCGCCCGCTTTGACGACGAAGGCCCGAAGAGGAACCGCATCTACCGGTTCATCTCCAAAGAGTCGGAGAACTTCGCGACCGCAGCGCTGTGCCGGGTGTGTGGGGTCTCTTCCTCTGCGTATTACGCCTGGTTGAAGAAGGGAGAGCGCCCGACAGATGGCCTCATTGACGAGGCCCATCTCGCCAACCGCATCTACGACACCTGGGCAAAGAGCCGGAGGCGTTACGGATCCCCGCGAGTCACTGCTGCGCTTTGGAAGCAGGGAGAACAAGTCTCTGAGAAGACCGTGGCACGGCTCATGGGCGAGCTGTCGATCGCCGGCATCTCGGGGCGCCGAAAGGTGCGCACCACCCGCAGAGACCCGAACCACGAGCTCGCGTGTGATCTCGTGGAACGTGACTTCACCGCGGACGAACCAGACGAGCTCTGGCTCACCGACGTGACCTACATCCCGACAGACGAGGGATGGCTCTATCTGTGCTCGATCCTCGACGTGTTCTCGAGGCGATTGCTCGGCTGGTCGCTTGCAGAGCACCTCCGCACCGAGCTCTGCCTCGACGCGTTGGACGCAGCAGCGATGGTCCGCGGAAAGCACTGCTTCTTCGGCACTGTCCTGCATTCGGACCACGGCTGCCAATACACCGCAGACGCATTCAAGAAGCGCTGCGAACAGTTGGGAATCGTGCAGTCGATGGGCAGTGTCGGCGATTCATACGACAACGCCATGATGGAAAGCGCGTGGTCGTCGCTGAAACGAGAGCTCGTCTACGAGACACACTTCACGACGCGAGACGAGGCAAGAAGAGCTGTATTTGAATGGATTATTTGGTACAATAGCGAACGACTCCACAGCTCCATTGACTACATGTCACCGATGGAGTTCGAGGAGTTCTGGACCAACCAAGAAGCTGCGTGACGGTTGTCCGGTTTCGCGGGGGAAGCCCA
>JBAPRR010000164.1:0-5840 GCA_049281195.1 Acidimicrobiales bacterium | reverse complement strand
GATCACGCTCGCCGGGATCGCCGACTTGATACGCGCCGGTGTCCAGTACTTCAGCGTCGCATTACGGCTCACCGCTACGGCCACCCGGGTCGTTCCGGTCGCAGCATGACTGGCCGATCGGCTCGTGGCGTTTGCTGGCATCGCCGAGGCCAATATGCCCCCTACAAGTGCGGCCGCAAAGACAGCCGCTGGCGCAGTTCGACGCCAGCGCGGCATCGAACGACGTTGAATTTCGTGTGTGCGCATCGCGCAACCTCCAAGGTTCAATGGTCCGGCATTAGCGAGACCCCTGCAAAAGGACTGCCTAACAAGGTTTTCTACGACCAGTCAAGCGTTTAAATCTCACTTTTTACTCCCAGTATTTGTTCAGTATTTCCTCATGGTTCGCACATCTCTCGTTCACGGCATAGACACACCTTTGACATGTGCGGCGCTGATTTAGCCGCCGAGTCTGCGATGGAACTGAAATCACCAAGGTTGACGCAAGGAAATTCTGATCGGGTGTGATTACCGCGATATTCAAAGAACAACAGCTACATCTTGGAGTGATCGACCAACGATCCCGGGTCCGTTTGGTTGCGAGCTTCCGGAATACCTCACCTGCCGGAATACCTCACCTGACAGTCAACAAGGTCGCAATTGTTGCTCCGCACGCCTTCGAAGCTCGGGGCTACGGCCTCTGTTGGAATCACCCCCAAATAAATGCGACCACGAACAGGGTTGAGTAGGCGGGCATGTGAATGAGCGAACCGAATCGATCAGCAAAAGAGGGTGCCGTCCCGGGGTCTCCCACATCAGTCACTCCTGCTTCGTCGGTCTCGAACACCAAAGCCACACCTCCTGCGCCCCGGGCGACTCCGGCCCGGAATCACACCGTCCGCCCGTCGGTCAGTAGTAACCAGCGAAGGCATATCCCAGCGGCGATAAGCGCGTGGTCTGTTGTGGGCAGATTGATTCTCTGGAGTGATGGCTCCGACGAAAAAGAAAGCTGTGAAACGGCACAGAAGTGCCAACTCGACCTGGAGACCACGATGGCTATCCGTCGCCGTCGTGGGCGCCGCCATCGTCCTAGCGTTCGGATTGTTCTTTTTGAGCCGGGCTGCGAACCAACGCGACGAAAAACACCTCGTCACCCTGCAGGCGCAAGATGCCAGTACAGCCTTCTCGTCGCTGATCGGTCAGATTGAATCCTCGATGTCGTCGGTGGGTTCGGTTGCCGCCGCCACGAACAGCAATCGAGCAGCACTGGAGCACCTGGCAACGGCGGACCCCTCTGTAGGCATCTTTACCGCGATCGCCACTTTGCACAGTTCGCCGACGGGCGCAGTTGTTGTGACAAACCAGCGAGGCAATCCGAGCGGAGCGCTACCCGCACTCGGAGGCAACAAAGAACGTGAGCTCTCACAGGTCATAGACCACGGCGGATTCAGCATCCTCGGCTTCTTCGGGTCGGGGTCGAACCGGCGGCTCGCGGTAGCGGAGGGGGCACCACTGGTGCCTGGTGGATACGTCGTCTATGGCGAAGTTCCTCTCCCCAGCGGCACAACAATCCCCAGCAGCTTTCCAAATCTTCAGTACGCGTTGTACACGGGAACTAGCACAACGTCTCCCGTTTTGATCGCCACAACGAAGACCCTTCCACTCAAGGGCAATGTGGTCAGTCAAAAGGTGAACCTGAACGACCTCGATGGCGGCGCAGCTGCAAGGTCCACAGGGTCGAGCCTGCTGTTCGTCGTGAGCATCTCCGGCTCGGTGCTTGGGAGGCTGTCTGACCTGTTGCCATGGATACTTCTCGGCGTGTCACTCCTCGGGGGGGTTCTGGTCGCCTTTGTCTATGAAGCCACCTCTCGACGGAAGGACCAGGCGCTGGCCTTGGTCGACACCCTCGAGGAGAAGAACATCGAACTGGACCGGGTGATCTCCGAACAGGCCGAGGCTGAACAGATCCGAGTGCGTCTCGAGGGAGAACTCCGTCAGGCGCAGCGAATGGAGGCCGTGGGCCGGCTCGCTGGAGGTGTAGCACACGATTTCAACAACCTGCTCGCCGTCATCCTCAACTACGGCGACTTCATCGCCGAAGGGCTCGGCGAAGGCCATCCACTGCAGGAGGATGTGGCTGAGGTTCGTAAGGCTGCGCGTCGCGCCGCCGACCTCACCAGGCAATTGCTTGTGTTCTCCCGTCGCGATCTGGTTACACCCACCGTGTTGGACGTCAACGACGCGATCAATAACGTTTTGAGGCTTCTGCAGCGAACGATCGGGGAAGAGATCGTCCTGGACACCGTCCTTGCCACCGACTTGCCGATGGTGCTCGCGGACCCAGGTGAGCTCGAGCAGGTTCTGATGAATCTCGCAGTCAATGCTCGTGACGCGATCTCGGGAACTGGAACCGTCACCGTCGAAACCTCCGAGCAAATACTCGACATCGATGCTTCGAAGGCCCATGCCGATCTGTCGCCGGGCCGCTACGTTCGGATCAGCGTGACCGACACCGGAAGTGGCATGACTTCAGACGTCGCCGACCGGGTATTCGAACCTTTCTTCACAACCAAGGGTCCGGGAGAAGGAACAGGCCTCGGCCTTTCGACGGTGTACGCCATTGCAAATCGCTACGGCGGATTCGTGACTGCTTACAGCGAGGTCGATGTGGGCACGACCTTCAAGGTGTACCTGCCTGCCACCGACGAGGGCATCGATACGGACCCTCAGCTCGAGTCCTCTGCTGCCGGTGCCCAGCCGACCGGGGAGACGGTTCTGCTCGTCGAGGATGAGGATGCGGTACGGACGGCTTGCCGTCGGATACTGGAGCGAGCGGGATTCAACGTCCTCGAGGCGAGCAACGGACCTGAGGCATTGGCCGGAGTGGGACAACAAACTATCGATCTACTTCTTACCGACGTCATAATGCCCGGCGGGTTGACGGGCCGTGAGCTTGCGGACAGTCTCCAAAAGAATCGTCCCGGTCTGAAGGTCCTGTTCATGTCGGGATACAACGCCGATGCCATTGCCACGAGAGGAATCCTCGAACCGGGTATCGCAGTCGTTGAAAAACCGTTCACCACCTCTGACCTTCTAAACAAGGTCCAGGAGGTACTGGTGTGACGGACGACGATATCGGTGCTCCCGTTCTGGTCGTAGACGACGACAACTCCATTCGGCGAATGATTGTCCGAATCCTCGGGCGCGCCGGATATGAATGCACGGAAGCCTCCGACGCTACGGCGGCTTTGCAATTCGCCGACACTAACGAGTTTGCCCTGGTCACTTGCGACGTCAACATGCCGGGAGGCTCAGGTCTCGATCTCGTACGAGACCTCCGCACACGCCACCCGGATATCGCGGTGCTGATGGTAAGCGGTATGGACGATCCCCGGACCGCCGCGGTGGCAACGGATCTCGGTGCTTACGGCTACCTGATGAAACCGTTCGAAGCGAACGAGATGCTCATAGCCTCCGCAAACGCCCTTCGGCGAAGGCACTTGGAGATCGAGAATCGACTGCATCAACAGCATCTGGAGAGTCTCGTCGCCGAACGCACCTCTGACCTGACGGCGACAGTCGAGCGACTCTCGCGAACTGAGCATGCGCTTCGCGAATCACAGGAGGAGGCCATAAGGCGATTGGCGTTCGCGGCAGAGTTCCGTGATCCGACCACAGGCGCCCACATCAACCGCATGAGCCGGACCTGTGAGCTGCTCGCCGACCACGCCGGGCTCGGACGTGCGAAAGCCGAGCTGATCAGGATCGCAAGCCCTATGCACGACATCGGCAAGATCGCCGTTTCTGACGAAGTGCTACGTAAGCCGGGAAAGCTCACCTCCGAGGAGATGGATGAGATGCGCAAGCACCCCGTCATCGGAAACGAAATCCTTTCCGGCTCGGACTCAGAACTTCTGCAGTTGGGAGGACTTATCGCGCTCACCCACCACGAACGATGGGACGGGACGGGTTATCCGTACCATCTCCGGCGCGATCAGATCCCGGTCGAAGGACGTATCGTTGCCATTGCTGACGTGTTCGACGCACTCACGAGCGAGCGTAGCTATAAGCCCGCATTCACGGTCGACCACGCTTTGGGGATCATGACCGAAGAACGTGGCCATCACTTCGATCCAGATCTGCTCGACGTCTTTCTCGACATCGTTGATGAGGTGGTCGGCGTGGCACCACTTGGTCATTTGACGGTCTGACCGACGATCTGGTCTAGATCTTCGAATAAGAGCCTGCACTCACCCACGGAAGGCGAGCTCTCCACCATCAGACAGTGCAGACTTAGATCCGTCGCCCGAGGTAGTAGAAGTTGCAGGCCTGAAATTCGGCTGCGGAGCGTCCCTCGACGAGACGATCGAGATACTTCAACGGATGTACCAGCCAGTAGACCATCGGCACCAGAAGAGACGAGTAGCGCCCCTTCAAAAATGCGTTGGCCATGTCGCCGATGATCAACGCAATTGCGGTGAACGGGCCCGAGCACACCCCTTTGTCTACGAGCTCGAAATCATGGCGGGCGAAGAGAGCTTCGATTCCCGAGATCGTGTAACGCTGAAAGTCCTGCGGCTCCATATGGTACGAGCGGATGAACGGTATTTCCGCGTAAACGAGTCCGCCCGGCCTGATGACCCTCGACATCTCGGCGATACCGAGTTCCGGATCCGTCACGTGTTCCATCACCGAAGAAGAAAGGAACAGATCTACCGACCCGTCTCTCAGAGGGAACTGCATCACGTCTCCGAAGAGGTCGACCGTCCCGATGTGCGGCAGTCCGACTCGCGATACCGCCGCCTTACCTGTGAGGCTGTCGACAAAGATCCTCTCGACCCCCGCGCCGAGATTCACGACCAGGCGTTTCGGATCATCGGCTTCGGCTTCGACGAGCGCTCGCGAAACGGCTCGCCGGCTGGCTCCGCTCCACATTCGGTCTTCCGGCCTGGCAGCCCACATCCGTTGCCTGATGCCGCCCGCACCCTTACCGTTGGTCTTCCGGTCGCGGCTCTGGGCCTCCTTGAGCATCGGGTGATCGGGGACCAGCAACGCGGGGATCCCGTCGAGAACCGGGAACGTAAGGTCGCATTGGCCACAATGGAGGTCGCCGGCTGAGATCGGCTGGTGGCACTGCGGGCAAGCCAGAGCCTGCTCCAAGACCGGTCTCATCGGTCGCAAGTCGTTCAAAGTCCCCCCTCGATCGCCAAAGAGGCAACTTTAGGCCGCGAACGACCAGCCAGAAGCAGCCCTGGCCACTCCGGGAGCTGCTGGGTCTTTACCGGGACAGAGTCGTTCAGCCGCGGGAAGGAACTTCCACGTTCTGGAGCCTCACCTCGCCGTGGGCCACGATCCGGCCCGCCTCGTCCCGGACGTCCACCTTCCACAGCTGCTGGGTACGGCCCTGATTGACCGGTTCGGCCTCCACGATCACGCGGCCGCCGGTAAGCGGCCGAAGGAAGTGCGTCGTGTTGGTCAGCCCCACTGCCACCTGCCCGCTTTCGGCCACCGCGGTAGAAGCCCCGATGCTCGCAGCGCTCTCTATGGCCGTGGAGTAAACGCCCCCGTGAACGATCCCCCACGGCGTGTGATGCTGGTCACCGAGGTCGATGTGGCCGGTCACCCGTGTCCCACTCACCACTTCGAGAAGCAGGCCGGCGTGCTGCACGAACGAACTCGACTCCTCGAGGGAGGTCGGTTGCAGCCGGGGTCCTCCGGTCACTGCGTTCATAGATCCCTCCGCCCCGGGCACGCAGTCAGTTCCTTCACGCTACCCATCCATCCTACGGTTCTGCGTTCAATCACGCAACCTTGTATGATGTGGGCATGCAACGCACCAGCTTCGAGAACATGAACTGCTC
>JBAPRR010000163.1:0-2344 GCA_049281195.1 Acidimicrobiales bacterium | reverse complement strand
ATTTAGGCGTCGCGCCCTTGCACACTTCGTTTACTGACTTACTCCGCCTTAGCTCGATCCGTTCAATTGTTCGGATCTACTCGGCGAAGTAGTCAGCTCGTGCTTCGCCTTACTCGGCGCTCGACTCGGTGTTCGACTCAGCACTTGCGTCTGTGCCGGCCTCAGACGTTGGGCCTTTCGCCCTAACCCGTTCGACCTGCTCGAAAGCTTGGCGAAGCTCTGAAATCCAGCTCGACTCGTTCTCACCGACCAGGCGCACGCACCACGCGAGAGCCTCGCTACGGCTGCGGGCGACACCGGCGTCGATAAGTGTGTCAAGCACCTGACGCTCGTCGATACGAAGTCGGGTCATGACCGGGACGCTGGCAGTCGTGAAGTACAGCTCGCTCTCCCCGACACCCGCTCCCCATGCCACGTGACGCCTGAAAGCGCCCTGGGCCTCGTCGGCGATCCTCATCCGCTCTTCGCGAGTGTCCTCGCGGAAGCGTTGGATCCGGGCAGCTTCCGCTGTCCGCTTGTCGTCGGCAGAAGCGTCGTTGTCGTACTCGACGTTCGGAAGCGTTCCGGTGATCAGGATCTCGTCGTCATCGACGACAACCTTCGGTGCTCCCGTGTACCAGCCATCGGGAAGACGGCCTGAGAACCAAGCCTTGATCTGAGCGCGCTGTTCGGCAGTGGTCCGCTGCTCGCGGAATCCGAGCCTGCCGCCACCGCCACCCCTAATCCTGCGGGGTCCTCCCCGTACACCTCGGCCTCCCCTGCCTTCGGGTCCGCCTTCGTGTCGGTGTGGGTGTTCGTGTTCTCGTTCGTGCACTTGTTGGAATCCTCCATGTCTCATCTTGTTCAGTTGATTGTCCTTTCGTGTTGATTACATCATTACACAGTATAGATGTATGTCAACAGGTGATCGTTCGCGTACTCCCCGACTCGGGCTTTGGAGCTACGTTCAGGGCATGTGCCCTGGTCAGACGGGTCAGACGGGTCAAATCGGCGGAAACGGTCGGGTGACGTGCGACGTTGCAATCATCGGAGGCGGCCTGGTTGGCGCCTCGCTGGCCTATGAACTGGTCACACGGGGGGCGGATGTCGTCCTCGTAGACCGCCACCACCAAGGGCGGGCAACAGACGCCGGGGCCGGGATCCTCTCCCCTGAGACCTACTTTGATGAAGACGACGGGTGGGCGGCCCTCGCCAGGTCAGCCGGCGAGCACCACCGCCAACTCGATCAGCGGGTGACCGAGGACGGAGCTGAAGGCGGAACCGGACGCTCTGTATGCGGCCTGATCAAGATCTCCGCTTCCGAGGGAGAAGACGACTGGTTCAACCACGGCCTTCAGCTCGCTCGACGCCGCACACCTGAGATCGTGACTGTCATCGATCCTTCAGAAGCAGCGCGGGCTTTTCCTCCTCTCGGTCCTGTGAGGCTGGCGATGTTCAATCCGATCGCCGCCCGGATCGACGGCAGGAAGGCGACCGCCGCGATAATGACGGCCGCTTTGTTGCGGGGACTTCGGACGATGAGCGCGGAGGTCACCGACTTCGAGATCGACCGCGTCGGCGTCGGTGATGCGGACGGCGCCGGTGATGCGGACGGCGAGCGGGTGACCGCCATCGTTTCAGATGCAGGGCGAGTCTTCGCTGGCTCTGTCGCAATCGCCGGTGGCGCATGGACGTCGCGCTTTGCGGATCAGCTCCACACCACGATTCCGGTGAAGCCTCTGAAGGGACAGATCATTCACCTGACCCTCCCCGGCGTAGACACAGGGACGTGGCCCATCTTGCAGCCGGTGATGAGCCACTACCTCGTACCGTGGCCCGATAGTCGCGTCGCATGTGGCGGAACTCTCGAAGCCGATGCCGGGTTCGACACGCGTGTCACCGCTCACGGGGTTCACGAACTCCTGCGCGAAGGTCTCAAGACCGCTCCGGGGTTGGGGACCGCGACGATCAAAGAAGTCCGCGTCGGTCTGCGTCCCGCGAGCGCCGATGATCGACCCGTTCTCGGGAAGCTTCCTGACTGGTCGAACGTCTACGTCGCGACGGGACACGGGACCGAGGGGCTGTTGATCGGCCCATACACGGCGATGCTCGTTGCGGAGTCGATCCTGTCGGGTCAGACGCCGGAAGAGATATCCGGACTGACGGCGTCACGCTTTTCTTAACGGGCCTGTACGTGTCGCCACACGCGACGATGGCCCCCATTGCGGGAGCCATCGCGTGTTCGAGCGCGCCGGCTCCGCCGGGCACTTTCAGTTGAATGCGGAACCTCGGTGGTTCGAAGGCGCGGGGATGGGGATTTGCGCCGGTGGTCGATGTGGGGGGTTGGGAGACCGGATCTTCGGTG
>JBAPRR010000162.1:0-15443 GCA_049281195.1 Acidimicrobiales bacterium | reverse complement strand
ATGTAACACCGGCAGACGGGCGACGCCGACGAGTCGCGGTAGTAGGGCGCGCTGGAACCAGCGTCGTCGATGATCTGTGTGAGGTTGAAGAGTTCGCCGGCCCTCCTTGGGACAGCAACCAGGTGTCCGGCCAAGTCATCTTCGAGGCAATTCAGCAGACGGCTGGCCGTCGGGCGATTCTGCGTGACCGTGACGCTTTTCCGTTGTTGCTCGATGCCGTTAAGGCCATCGAGCCCGCCGTGGCGCAAACGGTGGAACGGGTCGCACGCGAAGTCGATTCACAGACCGCCGATCGCATGTCAGAAGTCATTCGACGGATATTCGGGCGTGTGCTGAAGGAGCTTGCAGATCTTGACAACCCGATGCGCTCTCCTGTCGGTTCGGAGCCTGGCGAAGGGGGACTCCTGAATGACGTCGAGTCTCCGTCGGCGAGGAACGCCCAAGGAAGAGAACCGTCCGATTCCCCTCCCGACCTTACAGACCTGCTTCCCTCTTCGGATGATCCGGTGACCTCTGGTCCTTCGATTTCCGCCCGCCCAGACAGGTCGGGCTCTAGCCGTCTGCCCACGTTGGTCCCCGACCCCAATCCTGGCGAAGCACGGAGTCGGTTTGACCCGGATCTCGGGGTCGTGTTCTTCAACGACGTTCACGGCGACTACCTGATGGTCAAGGACTCTGACTCGATGCTGCTCGACTACCTGGCCACCTTGGTGGCGAAGGAGTACGTCGTGTACAACAACCCCCGAGCAGCAGCCGACGATCTTGGCGAAGAGTTGGTGCGCATGCTCGTGCGGGTGCGTAGACACATTCCTAAGCGTTCTTGATGGAACACAGCGTCATAGTGGATCTGAACTAGAGCGCGGAGCATGTCCCATCGAACCAGTGCCTCATCAGAAAATGTTCGCCCGGTTCTGGCGAAGTCAGAAGCGATGGAGCCTGTCGACCACAACTCAACCGGTCCGCAAGATGCGGACGTGGGTGACGGCTGGGGAACATACGTGTTCGACGCACTGGTAGTCATTAATGCTGGAACCGACGTCCTCGAAGAGTCGTTCACCGCTTCCAAGCAAGACCGGCACAATCGCTAGATGCATGTCATCGATTAGCGCAGCACGAAGATACTGCCTGATGGTCGCTGCTCCGCCTCCAACCAGAACATCACGTTGACTCGCTGCTTCCAGAGCCGCCGCGAGAGCCGCTTCGATCCCGCCGTCGACGAAGTGAAACGTAGTCCCCCCTTGCATTTCGATAGGGGGCCGCGGGTGGTGAGTCAGCACAAATACCGGGTGATGAAAGGGCGGGTTGTCTCCCCACCAACCGGTCCATTCGCTCTCGCCCCATGGGCCACGAAGAGGGCCGAACATGTTCCGTCCCATGATGGTGGCACCCACTCCTGATGCCCGCTTCGAGAAGAACTCGTCGTCGAGCCCTTCATTTCCGCCTTCAACGCCGATCATCTGACTGCCGCTGCGGGTGGCGAACACCCACTCATGGAGTCGGGCGCCCCCAACCCCGAGCGGATTATCTAGATCCTGACGTGGCCCGGCGGCGTAACCATCGAGCGACATTGAGAAGCTACGCACCAGCAATTTCGACATCGAGTTCTACCTCTGTCCGCTTCCATGGGTTTGTGTTCGCCACAGTACAGACGCTTGGAAGACAGCCAAATCATCGGTAGGTCCTCGGTCCCCCAGCACCCCGAACGATGCCAGGCGGAGGGCATACCCAGTAAATCTTGGCCAGATAAGGGTGCAGTGCGCCGCGTCGATCTCTTCTCGTCAGTATTTGGCACATGAGAGCTCGAAGAGCGCAAACGTGGCCTGTCGAGGTACTAGCTGCGAGTTAGCGCGACGGTCGTCGTTCCCTGGGGTGTCGGAACCTTCAGCGTCAGTGACGACGCAGAGCACACATAGGTTCCTGAGATTCCACCAGTTGGAAAACCATCGGCTTTGATCGGTGCCGAGTAAGGCTGGCTCCCGATCTTGGCTTCGAAGGTCACGTTGCTGGTTCCTTTGCTCGGGATGGAGAAAGTTCCCGATGGCGCAAAGGCCACGCCGGCTTGTTCCTGCCCGAGATAGATACCCTGACCCGAGACGCTGCCGCCTGAGATTATGACCGGCTTCATGCCGGAGAAGTCGATCGACATCTCGGTGGAAGTGATCGCGAAATGGATTCCAGCCCCTCCCGAGACCTGCTGGCCTTCAACCGCTTGCGTCAGGTTGGTAGAGGTCCAATTCCCGACGTAGCACTCGCTGCCCGTCAAGGAAGCGGTGGTCGTAGTGCTGGGGGGTGGAGCGGTGGTGGTAGTGGCCGGAGCGCCAGTAGTCGACGACCCTGCTGGGGGACTCGTGGTCGAAGCGGAGGAACTACCAGCCGTGGTGCTGGTGCTGCTAGCGCTCGCAGATCCACATGCTGCGGCGAGCGCGCCCAAGCCAAAGACGCCGGCGACCACGGCGACAAGGCTGAAGCGACGAGTCAGTCGAGCGGTGGTTAGGAGCATCGGTGTTCACCTCGCGAATGGCACGCCGCTGAGTGTGCCCGAAGCATCTATCGGGTCGACGGCCACTCATCGCTGTCACTGTGAACCTCTCTGGTTACACGGCGATTACACGCTGCTTGGAATGACTTCCTGGCACCAAAGTGGCCGGTCAAAGAGCTCTTGTGATCGGACGGCCGTATCGGCTACGGCCACTCATCGTTACGAATTCGCAGGTGAACGGCTGCCACTAGCCTTGGTCTGTGGGCGTACCGGCGTCCGAAGGGTCATCAGCGCACTTCGACATACTCGGGCCGCTCGAGGTGCGCCTCGGTAATCGGCTGATCGGGCTTCCTCGGGTGAAAGAGCGAACCCTCTTAGGTCTGCTCGTCCTTCATTCGAACGAGGCGGTGTCTCTGGACCACCTCACGGCTGGCCTATGGGAGGACTCCGACCTGAGGCCGCCAGCCACACTGAGGGTGCACATATCGCGGCTGCGTCGTTCCCTGGCCGCGCTCGGTACGGCCGCCCCGCCCCTAGTTGCGAGCCGACAGGGATACGTCCTTAACATCGGGCCGGAAGCCGTGGACGCTCGCCAATTCGAGCGGTTAGCAGCTGAGGGGCGCTTGCTACTGCGCTCCGGTGAGGCGACGGCGGCTTCTAACACCCTGAGCCGCGCACTCGGGCTGTGGCGGGGAAGCGTGCTCAAAGACCTCGGACTGTCCGCCGGTGCCGAACCGGAGATCGGGCATCTGGAAGAGGCCCGGCTCGATGCTGTCGAGGACCGGGTCGAGGCGGATTTGATGTGCGGCGCCAGCCGAGAGCTCGTAGCGGAATTAGAGCGACTGGTTAGTGAGCACCCACTGCGCGAGCGCCTGTGGGGAGAACGGATGGTTGCCCTTTACCGCAGCGGTCGCCAAGTCGAGGCGCTGCGCGCCTACCAGGACTTACGAACCCTTTTGGCCGAACAGCTCGGCATCTTCCCGAGCCCTGACCTCCAACGACTCGAACGAGCTGTTCTCGAACAGGATCCGGCTCTCGCAAGCGGGCCGCTCGTCGTAACGAACGGAGCAGTCACCCGGGGCGGACACTCCTTGGAGAGCCAACGCTTCGAGGTGCCGGCACCAACCCGCCTGACCACCGGGGATGGCCTTCGCTTCTGTGGCCGGCTGGCCGAGATCGACTCACTGCTGCAGGCACTGAAAAACGCTTCCAATGAGGAGTCCAAGCTCGTTCTGGTCTCAGGAGAAGCGGGCATTGGAAAGACCCGCCTGGCGGAGGAGGTGGCCCGGCGAGCCCTGGATCGTGGATCGACAGTCCTCTACGGCCGTTGTGACGAAGATTTGGCGGTGCCGTTCCAGCCGTTCGTTGAGGCGCTGACCCAAGTAGTCCGGGCCCGCCCGAGACCCGAGTTGTTCGGTCGACACGCCGGTGAGCTCGTGCGACTCGTGCCGAAAATGGATTCGGCCGTTCCGGGGCTCCCGCCCCCTCTTCGGGCAGACCTCGAGACCGAGCGCTACAGACTCTTCGACGCGGTGGCTTCTTGGCTCGGATCTGTTTCCCCTAACGGGGAAACCATCCTCGTAATCGACGACCTCCACTGGAGCGAACAGTCCACCATCTTGCTTCTCCGACACCTGGTTCGTTCAGTCGAACCGATGAGGCTTCTCATTGTCGCCACCTACCGGGATACAGAAGTAAGCCCGGACCACCCGCTGTCCGACTTTCTGGCCGACCTCGGCACCGATGCGCGCGTCCAACGAATGCCGCTCGTTGGGCTGGATCTTGCAGCGGTGAACGAGATGGTCAACGGCGTGGGTGGAACCCGCCCAACCGAGACGATCTCCGAGCTCAGCCAGCTGCTGTGGTCCGAAACCGTCGGGAATCCGCTCTTCGTGCAGGAGATCCTTCGCAATCTCGTTGAGCGTGGCATCCTGGGCGAGCGCCGGGGCGCCCTTACGACTAGCGAACCCATCACCTCGATCGACATTCCGGAAAGCGTTCGTGAAGTCGTCGTCCGAAGGCTCCGCCGTATGTCGCCGTCCACACGGATGGTCCTGTCCGTAGCATCCGTGACCGGAGTGGCGATCGACTACGACGCGGTGGTCTCCGCGTCGGGACTCGACGAGGAAGTAGTACTCGACGCTCTCGACGAAGCAACGGCCGCAGCCATTGTCCGCGAGACGCCGTCCGGATCCTACGAGTTCGTCCACCCGCTGGTTCGTTCGACCATTTACACCAACCTCGGGTCCGCTCGACGGCATCAGCGGCACCGGATTATTGCAGAGGCTCTCATACAGCGTCCCGGCAGCGACCCTGTATCGGTCTCCTATCATCTTGACCGAGCCGACGAGGCCGATCCGCGGATCGTCGAACAACTGGCGACGGCCGGCAACAAAGCGCTCCAGCGTCTTGCATTCGACGAGAGTGTCGGGCATTTCAGCCGCGCGTTGGATGCACTCGCTACGGTTGATCCGTCCGGCGCATCGTTGCGGCGCAGGTGTGAATTACTCGTAGCGCTTGGAACCGCCGAGCGGCTTGCTGGCTCGCCGGCGCACCGCGACCACCTTCTGGAGGCCGCACAGCTCGCGCAAGACCTCGGGGAAAGCGATCTGCTGGTTCGAGCCGTCCTCGTCAACAATCGCGGTTTTGCGAGCGCAGTCGGTGCGATCGACGTGGACCAGCTTCGGTTCATCGAAGCCGCACTGGCCGTCGTGGGATCGGGCGATTCCCCGAATCGTGCGCGCCTGCTCTCCGTGATGGGCCTCGAGAGAATTTGGGACGACCCGGGGCTGAGTCGCCTGGACCTTGTGGACGAGGCAATGGGCATCGCGCGACGACTCGGCGACGATGCGTGTCTGTTGAACACGTGGACCGCCGCCCACGTCGCTGGATCAATTCCAGACCAGATCCCGAAGCTGCTGGGTGAGGCGCCTTCTCTGATCGCCCTGGCGGAGCGTTGTGGCGATGCGCCTCAGCAGGCTGCGGTGTGCGCCATAACGGCCATTCACTACGTGCAATTCGCAGAACTCGAGATAGCGGAGTCGCTGCTCGAACGCATCGATCAGCTGGCCAAAGAATTCAACCATCCTTTCTTGCGTTGGATCCACGCCAACCACCGTTGCTGGGATCAGACCATTCACGGAACCGGGAACCAGATCGAGGCGGCCGCTCTTGAGGCGCTGCACCTCGGGCAGGCTGCCGGACAGGCTGACGCGCTTACATGGTTCGCACCGGAGTTGTTCGCCGCACGTTGGGCACAAGGCCGGCTCGCCGAGATGGTCCCTCTTATCGACCGGTTAGCTTCCGGTTCTCCTCTCCTACCCGCGTGGCAGGCCGGCCTCGCCGTGTCGTGCATTTCGGCCGGCGATCACAAGCGCGCTGCTTCCATCGTCGACGACCTGATCGCCAAACGGGAATCGGTCTTCCCCCAAGACGTAGCGTGGCTTCTCGGCCATTCTGTTCTGGCCGAAGCCGTTGCCGCTGTGGGCACACCCGAGCAGGCAGGCCTCGAGTACAAGATGTTGTTTCCATACGCCGGTCGGATTCCTAATCTGGCCATGGTCGCGCGACCCGCGGTCAGCTTGTGGTTGGCGATGCTGGCAGCTCGTGCGGGCTGGACGGAAGCAGCCACAGCTCACTTCTCCGACGCCATGCACGAACATGAGCGAATCGACGCCCACGTGTTTCTCGCTTTCACTCAGCTCGAGTGGGGAAAATTCCTTCTTCGCCAAGGAGAAACGGAAGTGGGCCGCGCTGTACTGACTGAGGCCGAAAAGGCTGCGGTCCGCCTGGGGTCAGCCGGAATAGCGAACGCCGGCGCCGCTCTCCTGGCCCAGACTCCTGCTTGATTGTCGAGCGTTCAACGCGCTGCGACCCTGCTGGCGTTGTAGTTTTCGAATTGCAATAGCTCTGTGCTGAGTTCCCTGGATTACCACAGACTTCGTTTCATATTGTCCCTGGTCAGAGCTTTAACTTTGCAACTGAAGAGGAAGTTTGTTTACAACACACGCTGTCCGGGGATCTCGAAGCTCAAAGTCCTGAGAATCTGGTCGCGACACTGCTCGAACATCTGACGGTGCTAGTTTTCACGTCCGTCGCCTCCCCGATCGGGGCCCACTAAAGACACCGGAGGTTCCCCGCGATGGCGGCAGAGATTCAGGAGCTCACGACGATCTCCGCTGAATCGTTGACGGGCGTCAGCGAAGTGGACGCATTCATCGACCTAACCGATCCATCATCTGTTGCTGCGCGGCTACGCGCGCTTTGGCGGGATCGACAGGACCAAATCGCACTCGTGGCGAGATACGCAACTACTTCAGTAGTTGCCTTCGGAGTGAGCGAAATCGCGTTGTTGCTCCTGTACGGGAAGGGCATCACGAGCGCAACGGTTTCCGCAGTGATCGCCAACCTCGTGGGTACCGTTCCGTCCTACTTCATGAGTCGTTATTGGATCTGGAAGGACGCTGACCGCCGCCGAGCAGGCCGTCAGGTCGTCTTGTATTGGGCGACCTCAGCGGCCTGCATAGCCCTTACGAGCCTCGCGACCGGTGCGATCGCGAGGTTGGCCCCAGCCGGGCATCCGTTGCACCTTGAAGTTGTGGCGATCGGATTTCCTGCCGTGACGATTTTGTTCTGGTTTGCAAAGCTCTTCGTCTACCAGCGCGTAATTTTTCGGACTGCGAAGGCTGAGCGCATTCTGTAGCGCAGGCTTCAGCTTCGGCACGGTCATTCCTCGATTCAGACCGCACCTGAAGTCAAGAGATGGCCTTGAGCACTAGCGGCTCGAAAAAGGCCGAGTGTCCGCTGAAATACGCCGAACTAACGGACGTAGAACGGCTCAAGGTCGCTGGCTGGCGGAGGAGGTGGGATTCGAACCCACGGTGACCTTGCGACCACAACGGTTTTCGAGACCGTCCGATTCGTCCACTCTCGCACTCCTCCAAGTGCACTTTTGTAACTTGCCGCCCTCCTCGCCCTCATTTCTGTCCCCCGAACTGAGACTTAGGGCCTGCGGATAGCGGCAGCCCATAGTAGTGGCGCCCACCGAGGACAGGAGCGTAAAGATGGGGGCCATGGACGTTGTCACCAAGCTCAGCTCCAGATCCGTACCGGACACGGTGGACCGGTTCACCGACATCCTGAAGAGCAAGAACGTCCGCATCTTCGATGTGATCGACCAGAGTGCGGCAGCCAAAGATGCCGGCTTGGAGCTTCGAGCCACGACCCTGGTGATTTTCGGGAACCCCGCCGCCGGCACACCCGTGATGGTGGCGGAGCCGATGGCGGCTCTCGATCTGCCCCTGAAGGTTCTGGTCTGGGACGACGAAGGTCAAACCAAGGTCTCCTATTACGATCCCGCAGTCCAGGCCGCGCAATACTCCCTTAGTCCCGATCTGGCTCGGGGCCTCGCAGCCATCAATGTGCTGACCGACTCTCTGGTGGCTCCCTAAACCACCGACGTTCAGACCACCGACGTCGCAGAGCACCGACGTCGCAGAGCACCGACGTCGCAGAGCACCGAGCAGCGACCCTCAGCCTTCTACGGGAACGAGAACCAAGTCGTCCGCGTAGCACCAGGCCCAATGTTCGCCGCGCTCGAGAGATCGCACGATGGGGTGGCCTTCGGTCTTCCAATGTGCCGTCGCATGCCTACGGGGTGAACTGTCGCAGCACCCGACGTGTCCGCAGCTCAGGCATTCGCGCAAGTGGACCCAGTGGCTCCCTTCCCGCAGGCAGTCCTCGCAACCCTCGCTGCTCGGCGACACGTCGCGGATCTCGCCCAAATGCGCGCAGGTCTGGCCGGCGGGCGTTCGGTTTGACTCGCTGTCCACGACGTATCGGGTCACGGCCATCTGATCTCCTTTCGCCCCCTCGTTGACAGGGCTGTCGACGGGAGCGTATGCCGTAGCCTGCAAGAGTCCCTCCATCGACATGAGTCCCGACATCGACAGGGAGCCTGAGTTGGTCAACAGCAGTCAGGTGGCCGTTGCGGAGAAGTTCTTCAGCTCGGCTTTCAACGGCGCCGTCGCCGACGCCATGGATGCCCTCGACCCCAATGTGACCTACCACGTCCCTGGTACTCACCAGCTCGCGGGCACCTTCGTCGGTCCTGAGGCCGTGGCAGCGCACGTTGGCGTCATCCTGCGCCTCACCCACGATCGCATCGACGTCGTCCAATGGGAGGACTGGATGATGGGAGTCAACAACGTCGCCGGGCTGGTGCACGTTCGGATGCAACGAGAGCGAGCAATTTTCGACACCAGACTTCTTTATCTCGTTTCGTTATCCGAAGCTAACAAGCTCCGACGCATAGAAGTTTTCTTCGGAGATCAGGCGGCGGCGGAACGTTTCTTCGTCTGAGCCGCTTCGAACACCGAATCGACGAGGAGGCTGATCGATGAATGGGATCGAAGGCCGGTCTCCGGACTGGCCGGAGCTGACCCTGTCCGAGTGGTCGGACTCACGCGACACTCTGGTGCTGTGGACACAGGTTATCGGCAAGATCCGGATGGCCCTCGAGCCGATGCTCAACCACTGGTGGCAGGTCCCTCTCTACGTCTCGTCTCGCGGTCTCACCACATCGCTCATGCACGGAGCCGGCGTCGGCGTGGAGGCCGAGTTCAACTTCCTCGATCAGGTTCTCGAGGTTCGTAACTCCGAAGGAACGACGTCACGCGTCGAGCTCGAGCCACAGAGCGTCGCCGACTTCTACGCGGCAACACTCGCCGCATTCAGCGAGGTCGGCGTGTCGGTGGAGATCTTCGCAAAGCCCGTTGAGCTCCCGGTCGCCATTCCCTTCCCGGAAGACCTTGCCAAGCGCGCTTACGACGGGGAAGCGATTCGCCGTTTCTGGACCGCGCTGCTCCAAGCCCACCGGCTCCTCACGATCTTCCGGTCCCGCTTCATCGGGAAGGCGAGCCCGGTCCACTTCTTCTGGGGCGCCGGTGATCTGGCGACCACCCGCTTCTCGGGACGTACGGCGCCCAAGCATCCCGGGGGCGCTCCGAACTGTGCCGACTGGGTGATGGAGATCGCCTACAGCCACGAGGTCTCCAGTTGTGGCTTCTGGCCGGGCGGTAGCGACGAGGGCTCGTTCTACGCCTACGCGTATCCGCAGCCCGAAGGGTTCGAGCAGTGGAAGGTGGAGCCGGAATCCGCCCACTTCGACGAATCGTTGGGGGAGTTCATCCTTCCGTACGCATCGGTGCGGAAATCCCCCGACCCCGACTCGGCCGTACTGAGATTTCTGCAGACCACCTACGAAGCAGCCGCTGACCTGGCCCGATGGGACCGCGAAGCCCTGGAGGCAAATTGGGAGAGCTCTGGTCGCCTAGGGGAATAGATGACAGATCAACTGTGTTCAACGATCAGCGGTTGATAAGTCAACTACCAGAACTAGGAGATCCGATGAGCACAGTCAACGACACGCAGGCTTCGCCCCAGACGGTGGCCGGCAACTACACACTCGACCCGGCCCACAGCAGGATCGGGTTCGTGGCCCGTCACGCCATGGTGACGAAGGTCCGGGGATCGTTCAACGATTTTGAGGGAAGCGGCTATTTCGACCCTGACTCTCCCGAGAAGAGCCATCTCGAGGTGACGATCAAGGCCACGAGCATCGACACCCGCAACGCGGACCGCGACGCCCACCTCCGCAGCAACGACTTCTTCGCCATGGACGACCATCCTGAGATCCACTTCGTCTCGACCGGGGTGACCAAGGTCGACGGCGACGTATACCGGGTGACCGGCGATCTGACCATCAAGGGCGTCACCAGGCCCGTGACGATCGACTTCGAGCACCAGGGCGCCGCCAAGGACCCCTTCGGAAACGACCGCATCGGCTTCGAGGGAAGCGTCAGCGTCAATCGCAAGGACTGGGGCATCAACTTCAACGCAGCTCTCGAATCAGGCGGTGTTCTCGTAAGTGAGAAGGTCGTCCTCGAGTTCGAGCTCTCGGCGATCAAGAGCGCCTCGTAAGGCATCCTGTGTGCAGGGAGTGCGGGGAATCAGCGTTACCCCTTTCTCCGTACTCCCTGCGCAAAATCGATCCCGAAGCACTAGCTTCGATTGGCACGCACATGAGCGACACGATTTGGCTTCATGACCACGAACAGCGGGCGTGGCGGGGATTTCTGCGGACTTACGAGAGGTTGACCGCCACACTCGGCAGGGATCTCCTTGTGGAATCCGGCCTCTCGATGCAGGACTACGCGGTCCTTGTGGCACTGAGTGAGAGCCCGGAGGGAAAGATGCGGGCCTTCGAGCTCGGGCGCGAGCTCGTGTGGGAGAAGAGCAGGGTGTCTCACCACATCGGTCGGATGATCGATCGTGGACTGGTCGAACGCTCCACATGTCCGACCGACAAACGCGGTGCCTTCATTTCGATATCCGCCAAAGGGTTCACTGCAATCGCCGGGGCTGCGCCCGGCCATGTGGCCGCGGTGAGGCGGTACTTCATAGATCAGCTGTCAGAGCCCGACCTCGATGCTCTGATCAGAATCGCAGACAAAGTCGGGAATGCCCTTAACGGTGCGCTCCCGGATGATGAGTGTTGCGAAGAGAGTTCGGAGAGCCGTTAGCCGTAGGGCGGCGGTTCGCATAAGACGCGAAAGAGGAGTTCTGTCATGCCGGCAGTCACTGTTGACGACGTATTAGCGCTTCCTAAGGTTTTGATTCCCGAGCCCGGATCGACTCGGCAGCGTCCGATCAAGTCGATCACGTCCGCGCCTTCGGGCCTCGAGGGCGAGGGTTTCCCGGTCAGACGCGCTTTCGCCGGAGTCTCGCTCGATGATCTGGATCCGTTCATCCACATGGACCAGATGGGTGAGGTCGAGTACGCACCGGGCGAACCCAAAGGCACTCCGTGGCATCCGCACCGCGGGTTCGAAACCGTCACGTACATCATCGACGGAACCTTCGATCATCAAGATTCGAACGGGGGCGGAGGCCGCATCACGAACGGCGACACCCAGTGGATGACCGCAGGCGCAGGCATCCTCCACATCGAAGCGCCGCCCGAGGAGCTGGTCGTATCGGGCGGTCTGTTCCACGGCATCCAGCTCTGGGTGAATCTCCCCCGTGCCAACAAGTGGAATCCGCCGGCGTATCAGGACATCAGAGGTCGCGAAGCGGCATTCCTTACGACGCCGGATGGAGGAGCGCTCTTGCGGGTGATCGCCGGTGACGTCTCCGGGCATTCGGGGCCGGGATCGACGTTCACCCCGATCACCATGATGCACGTGACGGTGGACCCCGGAGCGTTGCTCGAGATCCCGTGGAGATCTGACTTCAACGCCCTCGGCTATGTGCTCGCCGGAAACGGTACTGTCGGCGCAGAGGCTCGGCCGGTACGAAAGGGCAACCTCGTGGTGTTCGGCCCCGGCGATGCGGTCACCTGGACCGCCACCAAGTCGCAGGATGCCAGCCCCAACCTTGAGGTTCTCCTGCTCGGGGGACAGCCGATTCGTGAACCGGTCGTGCACTACGGACCGTTCGTGATGAACACGAAGGACGAGATCCAACAGGCGATGGCGGACTACCAGGCCGGCAAGCTCGGGACGATCCCCGCTCAGGCGGTCCCGCACCGTCACGAAACCGACGTCGATCTTTCATAGTCGGGGCCCGATGGCCGATAAGAGTCTGATGGCCAAAAAGAGCCTGATGGTCAACGAGAAACAGTCTCTTCAAACGCTCGGGACGGCCTGAGTAAAGGTCGCGATGCCCCGATCACCCACGGCAGTTAAATACGGATCGCACCGCAGCCAGGTAGCAGATCTCTGGTTGCCTGATGAGGCTGACGAGACGCGCCGGTCCAACGGTGTAGGCGGGGGGGACGGGAAGCTTCCGGTAGTAGTTCTCATCCATGGTGGGTTCTGGCGTGCCGTTTACACGAAGGTATTGATGAACGGTCTCGCCAGATCGGTCGCCTCACGCGGCTGGGCGGCGTGGAACCTCGAGTACCGACGGGTCGGTCTATTGGGAGGTGGGGGAGGGTGGCCTGACACGTTCCACGACATCGCCTCGGGGATAGACCACATCGCCACGGTCGAGGGTCTAGATGTAAGCAGGGTGGTTGCGTGCGGACATTCAGCCGGCGGGCAGTTGGCTTTGTGGGCCTGCGCCCGGGAAAAGCTCGAGCTCGCCAGCTCGGACCGCGGATTCTCGTCCGAGGTTAGGTTGCGCGGCGCCGTCTCTCTGGCCGGGGTCGTCGACCTATCAGAATCCGACAAGATCGGCCTCGGTAACGACGCGGTGTCGAACTTTCTCGGAGGTCATCGCGACGAGGTGGCGGACAGGTACGCGATGGCATCGCCGCGAGCGCTCCTTCCCCTCGACGTTCCCCAGGTACTGATTCACGGATCTGACGACGATGCCGTCCCCCCGTCGATGAGCGAGGAATACTGCAAGGCCGCCTCGCAACTGGGAGACCGGGCCGAGTACGTCCCTATTCAGGGCGTTGGCCACCGCGACCTGATCAATCCGAAGGCCAATGCCTGGGAAATAGCTCTGGGTCACCTCGAAGTCCTTCTTTCGTAGCCTTCTTCGCGACAGACTCCTGTCAGGCGTTGCGGAGCAACGGTCCAGGTAATCCGGGCTGGTGACGATAGATATCGCGTGATCCGGAAAAGGCCGAAGCGTCAATCCACACAACGGATCACGAGTCACACCTCTCTCCAGGTCAGTAGCAGGCGACTTTCCACCGACGCGGCGGTGAAGAACCGCCTTTTTCCGAAGACCCGGTCATGGTTTGCTCTGGACGCGCCTCTGGAATTGCTGAGCCCGCTCTCCGTCCTGCGGATCCTTTATGGACTGGCCATCGTGATGTGGGTCCCGATAGCCGTCTTCGTCCGTGGGCCGGGCGAGAGTTTGGCGTTTGTTGTCATCCCGATCGTCGGCGCCACAGCCGTCTGGATCATCCTGGCCGCCGTGCCCCGTCTCGGCAACGAACGCGAGCACCTTCTCTTCTTCCTCCTGACCGCTCAAATCGCCTGTCTCGTGTGTGCAGCCAACGGAACCTCCGCTTCTTACGCGTTCTTGATGTATGGGTTCGTGGTTGTCGTCGCCGCGGCCATCTTCCACTCCATCAGAAGCCTGGCTGCACAGATCGCCGTGTACCTCGTGGTCGCCGGTGTGACGTTCGGAATGCACAGTGGCGTCGCTGCCGGCGTCGCAGATGGCTTTATGGTCGCGCTCGCCGCCTTCGGCGCATCTGCAACGGTGATGTTTCTGATCCGCGCAGCATCGCGGCAAGGTTCTATCGATCCTGACACCGGACTACCCAACGGGATCGGTCTCACCAGACGTATCGCGAACAAAACCCTGCCCTCGTTCGTCGTCGCGGTCATCCGCCTCGACGGGATCGACGACGCCCGCCATGCATTGGGCTATGAGGTGGGAAACGAGCTCCTGAGGCGCGCCGTCGAAGATCTCGGTCAGGTTCTCCCACCGGCAACGTTCATCGGCAGGATCGATGGAGACGAGCTGGTCATCACCGCAGGTTTCGACACCAGTCCACAGGGACCGACCGAACGGGCCGACCGCGAGGAGGAGGCCATCGCTCTCGCACACACGCTCTCGGGAGCGATAGCAGGCGGGCGGTATCTGGTTGCCGATATCGAGGTGGCTCTACGTTCGCACGTTGGTCTGGCGATCGCTCCATGGGACGGCGAGGAGATTCCAGAGCTCGTCCGCTGCGCATCTTTGAGTGCCGGCCGTGCCGCGGAGAAGGGTCAGGCTCATCAGCTGTGGGGTGGTGACTCCGGCGAGATGACTGCGGGGGACCTGTCGTTGCTCGCTGATCTGAGATTGGCCGCCGAGAACGGTGAGCTGTTTCTTGCCTACCAACCACAGATCGCTCCGGTGTCGAACCGTGTCGCATCAGTCGAAGCTCTTCTCAGATGGAACAGCGCCACTCTCGGATCGGTGCCGCCGGCGCGCTTCATCCCTCTCGCAGAACGCACCGGTCTGATCCACCGTCTCACTGACTGGATCATCGACGAGGCACTCGATGCCCAAGTGCGGTGGCGCGCCGTCGGCATCGACCTTCCGGTCTCTGTGAACCTTTCACCGACTTCGCTGCGGACCTCGGATCTTCCGGAACGGATCCTGGCCGGACTCGAGACCAGAGGGCTTCCTTGCCGGTGCCTGACCCTCGAGGTGACCGAGACTGCGGCCATCGACGTCCTTCAAGCGGTAACCCTTCTACGGCCCCTGCACGATCGTGGCGTCCGCATCTCGATCGACGACTTCGGCACGGGGTACACGTCGCTTTCGGTCCTTCCTGACCTACCTCTCGACGAGCTCAAGGTCGACCAGCGTTTCGTGCTGAGATTGCAGGAGTCGCCTACAGATGATGCGATCGTGCGCACTGTCCGCGAGCTGGCACTGAGGCTCGGTCTTGATGCGGTGGCGGAAGGAGTCGAGACGGGTGAGCTCTACGAACAGATGCAGACCTACGGCTTCGACTTGCTGCAGGGCTACTTCTTCGCCCGCCCGCTCGAAGAGTCCAAGCTGCTTGAATACGTGCAAAACGCATCGGATACCGAACCACGTCCTTTGGGACCGAGCATCACTGATCGTTACGCCGACTCGATCGGAGAGTCGCCCCGGTCCGCCACCTCGTCTCTTTCCCCCGCCTCGTCTCAGTCGCCCGCGTCGTCTCAGTAGTCGGGGGCGAAGAAGCCGACGGGGACACCGCGTTTATGAGCGGTCTATCCGCTCAGGTGGAACCCCCGGGTGAAGAACCTCCGAAGCCAGTTGAACCGGGTCATCGCCTCGTTCATCCTGCTCTTCGCGTTGCCCGTGATCGCTATCTCCGAGAAGCTGCGTAAAGGTTCCGGCCTGCGCGTGGCCTTCAAGGCGATCGATCTTTTGGCGCGGTTGTGCGGCATCAGGTTCAACAAGGTTGGAACCGTCGATCTGGATGCTGCGATCATCGTCCCGAACCACAGCAGTTACATGG
>JBAPRR010000161.1:0-12667 GCA_049281195.1 Acidimicrobiales bacterium | reverse complement strand
TCACTTTGAGCGCCCCGGCGGGCACGCTTTTTCCGGCGAGCACTGATGACTACGCAATCTGGGACGACACGAACGCCTCCGAGGCCGGGCCGTCGAGCGTTTCTTTGTCGAACGGAGATGCGACTGCCACGATCTTCAACTCGACGAACCTACCCCGCGGTCACGTCGTCAACATCGTCGTCTCGGGGGTCAAGAACGATGCGACCGCCACGGCTCAGTCGTTCAAGGTGTCGACAACATCGGACCCCATGGCAGTTTCGACCTCCTACACGTTGTCCTCTACCGGTGCAGACACTGGAGCCTCGCTCGGCCTGACATCACATGCCGAGGGTGCCTCAGGCGTCACCTACACCCTCAATTTCAACTCTACGGATGGCCTGACCAGCCGAATGTCGACCGTCAAGCTGGCCGCCAGCACCGGGACGGTATTCGGTGGAGGTTCCGGGGGGTACGTCTGCGGCTACTTCAACTTCTATGACGACACGACCGGTCAGAATGCCGGCTGCGTGACCGTCACGCCGTCCCAGGCCAACAAGACGGTGACCATCACCGTGCCGGTACCGGTGAACGCAGGAGACGAGGTGACGATCGTGGCGGAGGGCGTGAAAAACGCGTCAACCGCGAGCGACTCCCTGACTCTCTCGACCACTTCGGACAAAAAGGCGGTCAAGGTCGCGTACACGCTTCGGTGACGAGCACTGCCACTGACGCTGCTCACAGATCTACCAGGACGATTTGCCCGCCGTTGTCTGGCCGGCAAGGTAGGAGGAAAGACTGAGATGTCACAAGACACATCAACGACCAAGACCCGAAGTGGCGCAACCGGAATCGGGCGCAGCCACCTGATGAGGAGAGGGATCGTCGCGTGCTCGACGGCATTCTTGCTTGTGACCGCGTCGATGGCGATCGTTTCATCGAGCCCGGCATTCGCGGTCACCGACAGTGTTGCGAACGCCAACCTCCAGATCGGTTCGCTCACTCCATCGGCAACGGGTGTCAGCTACACGGCCACCTTCGTATCAACCGATGCAATGACTGCCAGCGCTTCCAATCAGGTCAATTCGTACATTCAATTGGCCGCGCCGACGGGAACGGTATTCACCGGCGGCAGCTCCGAGATTTGCAACGAATTGGAAGTAGTCGACTACACCACCGGCCAGAGCGATACTTGCCTCGTGGCACCGATTTCAAACGGGGCCGCGACGGTGCAAGTGGAGCCTTTCATCAACATAAATGTCGGAGACGTGGTGACCGTCACAGCCTTCGGAGTCACCAACGACTCATCCACGAGCGCTCAAACGCTCAAGCTGTCCACTTCGTCGGATCCGACCGCCGTGTCGCTCACCTACACGTTGTCCTCATCCGGCAAAATTGGGGCTCCGAACTACAAGCAAAGCTCCTACGCAAGCTCTCAGACCGACGTCACCGACACGGCGAGCTTCACGGCCACTGACGGCTTGGCGGCAAGTATCGGTGGGTACGACTTCGGCGGCCTCGTGCTGGCGGCACCGTCAGGAACCGTCTTCACCGGAAGCTCCTCGGAGACCTGCTCCGGGTTCGACGTCTACGACATCACGACCGAGCAGAGCGACAACTGCGTCATTGCTCCGACCACCCGATCGGGGGCCACCGTCACGATCTACCCTCTGATCAACATCCATCCCGGGGACGAAGTGACCGTCGTGGTGTCAGGCGTCACCAACGCCGCGGCGACCGGGACCCTCGACATCTCGACGACGTCTGACCCCATTGCGCAGGCTGTGACCACCGGCTCGGCAACTGCGAGTGCACCGACCGTGCAGGTGAGCTCCAAGACTCCGTCTGCTTCTGGCACCGCCTACCAGGTCAACTTCACGACGGCGCACGGCCTCACGGCTGGGTCGTCCACCATCACCGTCGCCGCTCCGAGCGGGACCACCTTCCCGCCTACCACCGGTTCGTGTGCATACGTGGTTTTCGACGACGACACCTACTCGGGCAACTGTGCGGCGACAGTTTCGGGAGGCGGCACGCCAGCCGTCACGATCACTGCGCCGGGGAGCGCGGGAGCGGGCGCCGAGGTGAGCGTCATCATCGGTGACGTCACGAACGATTCTTCTACGTCCGCCCAGAACGTCACGATCTCCGATTCGAGTGGTGACGGGACAATAGGCACGGCTTCCCACACCCTGAATTCGACCGGAAAGGTCGGGGACGTCTCAGCGAGCCTGAGCTCGCTAGCGCCTTCTGCAACCGCCGTCACCTATGTCGCCAGTTTCGAGGCAACGGACGCGATCGATAACGGCTACCCGAGCAACGGCTATGCCACTATCACACTCACCGCTCCGTCGGGAACGAGCTTCAACTCCACCTCATGCGACTACTACATCTATGACGACGATTTCGACGCCGGCGTGCATTGCCTCACACCGACGCTCGGCAACTTCGGCGCCACAGCGACGCTGACCCCGGAGTTCAATATCCCGGCCGGCGACATGGTCACCGTGGTGGCCGAAGGTGTAACGAGCGATGCCGTGACGACTGCCCAGAATCTCGGGGTCTCCACCAGCTCTGATCCGACAGCTCAAACCGCCGCCTACACCCTGTCGTCCAAAGGAAAGATCCTTGACGTTGCCCTCCAAGTGAGCTCGCACGCGGCCGGCGCGACGAACGTCACTTACTCGGCAACCTTCGTGGCGACCGACGGCCTCACGAACGGAGTATCGACGATCACCCTCGCCGCGCCTACGGGCACGGTATTCGATGCGGGTGGCGGCGGTACCGAGTGCGGCATCGTCTACAGCTACGACCACACCACCGGAGCGGACAACAACTGCGCCAATCTGACTCTCTCGAATGGTGGGGCGACATTGACCATCGGCCTCGAGTTCACCGTCGGGATCGGCGACTCGGTCACCATCAATGTCGAGGGGGTTACGAACGCCACTCCGGCCACGCTTCCGACCACCGAGAAGCTGAAGATCTCGACCAGCTCCGACCCGAAGGCAGGAAAGGGCAAGTACGTGCTTCGCTGACAGAAGAGAGCGCCAGGAGCGCCAGGAACGCCAGGAACGCCAGGAACGCCAGGAACGCCTGATCCGCTAACGGAAGTCCTCTGTCGGTATGAGCTTCCGAGCAGCGCGAGCTTCGTCCACCCTTCGTACCGGGGTGAGATGCGGAGCCTGTTGGGCGCGTTCCTCTCCCCCTTCCGACAGCGCGTCGGTGACGATGCGCTCGAACGCCTGGGCCAGCGATTCGAGTGTCTGGAGACTCTCCGTCTCTGTCGGCTCGATCATCAGCGCCTCATCGACGATGAGGGGGAAGTAGATCGTGGGTGAGTGGAATCCCTCTTCCAAAAGGCGCTTGGCCACGTCGAGCGCCCGCACACCACTGCGCTTTTTCAACGACGTCGCCGACAGGACCAATTCGTGCATGCACGGCCGGTCGTATGGTGCGTCGAAGAGCCCGTTGACGCGGGTCTTGAGCCAGTTCGCGTTCAACACCGCTCTCTCGGACACCCGCTTCAGCCCGTCTCCGCCGTGCACCAAGATGTACGAGAGCGCCCGAGCGAGCACCAGCGCGTTTCCGTGCCACGAGTGGATTCTCCCGATGCTGTGCTCAGGCACCGCCCATCCGTAGCGCGACCTTCCAGATTCGCCGGACGAGTCAGCCCCGGACGAGTCAACGCCAGATGAGTCCAACCGCACCGGACGCGGACCCGGAAGGAACGGTACGAGCCTCGGCGATACCGCAACCGGACCCGCTCCTGGGCCGCCCCCTCCGTGAGGTGTGGCGAAGGTCTTGTGCAGGTTCAGATGGACGATGTCGAATCCCATGTCGCCCGGGCGAACCGTCCCCATGATCGCGTTGAGGTTGGCTCCGTCGTAGTAGAGCAGCCCACCCACCTGGTGCACCGCGGCGGCGATCTCGGTTATTTCCTCTTCGAACAACCCCAGAGTGTTCGGGTTCGTCAACATGATCCCGGCCACCTGGTCGTCCAGAACTGAACGGAGCACCTCGAGGTCCACTAGTCCGCGTGCGTTCGAAGGCACGGTGACCACGTCGAACCCTCCCAGGGTCACCGACGCCGGATTGGTTCCGTGAGCGGAGTCGGGAATGACGACCTTGGAGCGCACACTGCCTTGCGCCGCGTGCCAGGCACGCATGAGCAGAAGCCCAGTGAGCTCACCCGCTGCTCCCGCCGCGGGCTGCAATGTGGCCGCAGCCATTCCGGTGACCTCGCACAGGACTTCTTCGATCTCGACCAGCAACTCCAGCCAGCCCTGCGAAAAGCGCGCCGGGGTGGCCGGGTGAACGTTCGCGAGACCTGGCACCGATGCCACCGCATCGCAGAACTTCGGGTTGTACTTCATGGTGCACGAGCCGAGCGGATAGGCGCCCAGGTCCACCGAGTACTGGCGGTGCGACAGCCGCGTGAAGTGCCCAACCAGATCGCGCTCGGACACGTCTGCGAGAACGATCGGCTCGCTACGGCGGTGAGCTTCGGGGATGAGATCCTCGACGCTCAGTTCGGGAACGTCCGTCGAGCGCAGTTGCCACGCGCTCCTTCCTTTGTGGGAAAGCTCGAACAGCGTGGGTTCGGATTCACGCCCCATGAGGGAAGCGGAGCTGGCCCGGCCTCCGGGCGCCCCAGCCGATTCGCCTACGCCTTCTGTGCCCACCACTTCCCCTGGCCCCATGCCTTCGGGACCCGTCATCGGATTGCCTTGTCCATGGCGGAGACGAACCTGTCGATCTCAGAACGCGTGCGTTTTTCGGTCAGGGCGATGAGAAGCCCGCCGTCGCGCCCATCTCCGAGATCGCCGTCCACGGGTATCCCCGCCAGAAATCCGGCCTCCACCATTCTCTCCACCACCGTCTCTGCGTCGACAGGAAGACGGACTGCGAACTCACGGACGATCGGCGCATCGCAAAGGGGCTCTATTCCGTTGACCGCCAGAAGGCTTCTGCGGCAGTAAGAAGCGGCCCGTGCAGAGCGAAGAGCGATCTCGGAAAGTCCTGACGAACCGAGCCAGCCGAGTTGCACGGCGGCAGTAACGGCCATGAGCGTCTGGTTGGTGCAGACATTGGATGTCGCCTTCTCGCGACGGATGTCCTGTTCGCGTGCCCGCAGTGTCGTGACGAATGCACGCCGTCCGTCAGCGTCGACAGTCTCGCCGACGATTCTGCCGGGCATCCTTCTCACATGATCGATAGTCGATGCGAACAGACCGAGATATGGGCCACCGAAGCTCAGGGCCGTCCCGAGTGCTTGGCCTTCGCCCACGACGATGTCGGCGCCCCAGTCCCCGGGTGAACGCAGGATCCCGGCACACACGGGGTCGAAGCACACGACGAGTAGCGCCTTGAACCTGTCGGCGATCGACCTCGCTTTCTCGATGTCCTCGAGGCAGCCGAGATAGTTCGGATACCCGACTACCAGAACGCCGGGGCGATCGTCTCCGACCGCCTCGGGAGAGTCGTCCCACTGAGTCGCGCCCCCGGACAGGGGGACCTCTTGTATGTGATGTCCGGTTCCCGCCGCGAACGTCTTGAGCACCGAGCGCCAGGAGGGGTTCACCCCTTTGGACACCCACACGGTCTCGGAGCCAGAAGCGGCGACCGACAGGTTCACCGCCTCGACCAGTGAAGCTGCGCCGTCGTAGAGCGACGCGTTAGCGACCTGGAGACCCGACAACCGGGCGATGAGCGTCTGGAACTCGAACAGGGCTTGAAGGACGCCCTGAGCCACCTCGGGTTGGTATGGCGTGTAGGAGGTGACGAACTCCGAACGGAATGCCAGCGCCCTCACGACGGCGGGCACCTCGTGGTCGTAGGCCCCTCCTCCGGCGAAGCACACCAGGTTCCGCCCGACATCGGAGTTCCGGGCCGCCAGATCCTCGATGTGGGCCATAACGTCGGGCTCACCGAGTCCGTCGGCGAGGTTCAGCCCCGCCGCGAGCCGCAGAGCCTCGGGAACCGTCGTGTAGAGCTCTTCGATCGAACCGAGCCCGATGAACGCGAGCATCGCCTCGATCTCTTCATCGGTGTGTGGCGTGTAATCGGGCATGTTTCTCTAGGGATTCCGCTCTAAGGAGTCTGCTTGTTTTTGATGCTTGTCGGCCAATGGGGTCGACAGTAATGGTGCTCCAGAACCTCAGTGTGCGGCCAGTTCGTCCCGTGCCTTGCCGTCGACTACGAACGGGGTTTTTGTCACGCGCACACCCAGCGTGTTCTCGCCGGCTTGAACGGCGATCTCCTGACCCTCTTCGACCCCGGCCGAGGTGTCTATGAAGGCCAGAGCGATTCCCTTTGCCAACACCGGCGAAAAGTTCCCACTGGTCACCGATCCCACCTTCACGTCACCGCTTACGACCGGGTATCCGTCTCGCGGGGGCCGCCGTCCCTCGGCGACGAGACCCCTCAGCTTCCTGGCGGGGCCTTCAGCGCGCTCTTTCTCGAGCGCCTTGCGGCCCCTGAAGTGAGCCTTCTTCCAACCGACCACCCACCCCAGCCCGGCCTGGAGGGGGGTTATGCCCGGACCAAGCTCGTGGCCGTGAAGCGGAAGGCCCGCTTCGAGCCGCAGGGTGTCTCTCGCTCCTAGACCGGCGGGTCGGATTTCCGCACTTAGGAGCGCTTGCCAGAAAGTGGCGGCCACTTCGACCGGAACCGAGCACTCGACCCCGTCCTCGCCTGTGTACCCGGTCCCCGCCACGGTGCATTCGGCACCGTCCCAGTCGAACCGGGCCACTCCGAAGTGAGGAACCGCTGCAGCGTCTTTGCTCACGGCCGCAAGCTTCGAGCGCGCATTCGGTCCTTGGACAGCGATCACGGCACGTCGCGAGGTGGTGTCTTCTCCCCCCAGCGCGTCGAGAACACGCTCGGTATTGGATGCGTTCGGCATCACGTCGAAGACGTCTTCGCGTATCCACCACACGATGATGTCGTCGGTCACCGAACCGTCTGTGGGGTCCAGCAGGTGTGTGTACTGCGCCCGTCCCGGCTCCACTTTCCTGAGGTCGTTGCTCAGTTGGTCCTGCAGAACTTGGAACGACCGCGATCCTTCTATCCGAACGGTGCCGAGATGACTCACATCGAATGCGACGCCGTCTGTCCTGCACGCCAGATGCTCGGAGATCGTTCCGCCGGGATAGGAAAGCGGCATAAGCCAGCCTCCGAACGGGACCATCTTTGCGTCGAGTGCCAGATGGGCGGTCTCGAGCGGAGAGTGCTTTTCGGAGCGGTCCGCCGGAGAACCCACCCCGGCTTCGGCGGGCTCGTCAGCGATCACGACAGCGGAGCCTACGCCGCTGGCGAACTGGTCGGTTCCAGGTGGTACTTGGTGGCGAGGGCGAGCAGATCGCGCTGGTAAAGAAGCTTCACCTCAATCTCAGGGTAAAGCTCTTTCATCTTGCGCACCTTGGCATTCTTACGGGTGACCAGTCTCTGATTGAGGGTTGTCACCTCGACGAAGCAGCCATGATCGGGGAGGTAGAAGTCGGGTCTGAAGGCACTGGCGGGGCGACCGGACTGATCCCAATCGAGGACGAACTGGACTGGCTCGTATTCCCAACGAACTCCATAGAAGTCCAACAGGTTGGCGACGTGACGTTCCGACTCGTGAGCGAACTGCACGTCGCCTCGATGCGCCTTTCGGCGCCGGTGCCGGGCCTTGTTCAAGCGCCCTGCGCAGTCACTCTCTGAGCCGACGCGTCTTCGTCTGCAGAGGCTGCGGTGTGCTTGAAGCGAACGATCGCAGTGTTGAGCTCAGTGACGAGCCCGTTCAGCGGAACGATGTTCAAAACTCCTTGCCCGCCGCGCAAAATGTTGATCACCTGATCCTCGGAGTGCGCGAGAACGGCGTCCGATCCGGCGAGCACCAGATTGGCGCTCGCCATGTCTCCACCGAGGTCGTCGCGAAGGCATTCAACGGCTCTACGCGCCTGCCTCAAAGAGACGCCGGCATCGAGCAGCCGCTTGATGACCTTCAACTCAAGAACGTCGTGGTACGAGTACAGGCGTTGCGTCCCGCTCCCACGTGCGTCGGTTATGGAAGGACGCAGAAGCCCGGTACGAGCCCAGTAGTCGAGCTGCCGGTAAGTGATACCGACGAGCTTGCAGACCTGGGGTCCGCGAAAGCCCGCATCTTCCGGCGCGTCGACAGACGCGCCCAACTTTCCGTCGTGCTCCATCGGCCCTCTCCTCCACCTCAGGTGCAGGTCAATCTTAACCTTTGAAGCAACACGATGGTAGTTACGTGGGTGTAATAATTCCTAACCCTCAAGTAAAGGTTTATGGTCTGACCAGGGAATTTGCGAGGAGGCCCGTCGTCCCGCCCCGGGGGTCGGGGCCTACTTCGCGGTTTTAGGCCTTCTAGGTCAGGGACCGGGAGAAGGAGAACCCCTCGGCGGTTCCGACTTCTACGAGACAGGCAATATGGCGATTACTCCGCCCGCGACGGCACCTACTGAACAGGATCCTGCAATCCATCATGGGAACGGTTGCGACAGACGAAGCCGAACGAATGCTGTTGCGGTACCGGAACAGAGATCGCCTGCGACCCTCTGATTACCGTTTGGAGGCACCCCATCGATCCCGGTCCGGGCCGGACCACGTGGACGAGCAGAGGAACATTCGAAACCTCCGCCGTCAGGATGCTTTGGATTCTCCCCGCCTCCGACAAAGGCTACTTCGGGAGCCCAAAACGGGCGACGGTGGGTTGGTGGATCCATGCGACAAAACGGGTCAGAATCGTGCCGTGAAAGCAACTGGTCTCCACCACGTGTCGATAAACGTCAAGGACGTCCCCGAGGGGATCAAGTTCTATACAGAGGTTCTCGGTCTGGTGCAGCGACCGGATCGACCGGACTTCGGGTTCGGAGGAGCGTGGTTGGACGCGGGCGGTCAGCAGATACACCTGATCGAGGCCACCACTCCCCCCAATTTGGGCCAGCACCTGGCCCTGAGAGTCACAGACATGTACGGGGCGGTCTCGGATCTGCGCGGCGCCGGGGTAGAAGTGACGGAGCCAGTCGTTGTGGCGGGCGGGTACCAATCGTTCCTGCATGATCCTGCAGGCAACATGGTCGAGCTCTTCGAGCCGGGAGCCGTCCCGGTCAGCTGAGGTGCTCAGCCGCTTTCTCCATCGGCAGTAGCTCGTCTCATGCACTGCCGTAGGCTTTCAGCCGGTGGCCGACAGGCAGTTGCCTCAGGGCTCTGTGACGTTCCTCTTCACAGATGTCGAAGGGTCGACCCAGCTTTTCCGCCAGCTGGACGTCCGCTATCCCCCGCTGTTGCGTCGGCATCACCAAGTGCTCAGCTCTTCCTTCTCTCGCTTCGGGGGCGTCGTCGTAGACACCGAAGGTGACGGCTGTTTCGCGGCCTTCGACGATGCGTTCGCGGCAGTGCAAGCAGCGGCGGCCGCCCAGATCGGCCTGGGACTAATCGACGCAGAGCTCGAAGACGCAACCCTTCGCGTAAGGATGGGTCTCCATACAGGAAGCGCGGTCCCCGTTGGTGGCACCTACACGGCGTTGGCGGTTCACCGTGCCGCCCGGGTTTCGGCTTCCGCCCACGGGGGTCAGGTGGTGCTCTCCGCCTCCACTCTCGAAGCCGCAACGAGTCGCATCGCCGCCGATCCGGATCTTTCGATCCTGGATCTTGGCGCCTACTCCCTGAAGGACTTTCCGGACCCCGAGCATCTTTTCCAGGTGATCCATCCGGAACTGCTCCGGGAGTTCCCTCCACTCCGGGCACGTTCACCGCGCCTCCACAACCTGCCGGTCTCGAGAACGAGCTTCATCGGTCGCGAGGGTGACAAGAGAGACGTCAAGAAGCTTCTACAGAACGATCACATGGTGACGATCGTCGGACCCGGAGGCGCTGGTAAGACGCGTCTTTCGATCGAGGTCGCCGGAGACGTGGCCCCGGAATTCTCAGACGGTGCATGGCTTGTAGAGCTCGGCGGGCTTACGGATCCGAACCTCGTACCGTCTGCGGTGGCGCAGGCCATCGGGATCCGTTCGGAAGCGGACCGCGACATGTCGGATGCGTTGTGCGAAGGGATCGGTGACCGGAGCCTTCTGCTCCTGCTCGACAATTGCGAGCATCTGTTGGATGCCTGCGCGCAGCTGGCGGACGCCGTGCTCAGATCGTGCGCCTCCGTGAAGATTCTGGCCACCAGTCGCGAACGGATCGGCATTCCCGATGAAGTGGTGTGGTCGATCCCGTCTTTGGGCGTGCCCCCACCAGGAGAGCTGGAATCGTCGGACCTCGTCTCTCATGATGCGGTGCGCTTGTTCTGTGACCGGGCCGCTCACACCTTCCCGGATTTCACCTTCGACGCTCGAAGCGTTTCTGCGGTCGCCGAGATCTGCCGCCGTCTGGACGGGATCCCTCTCGCCATAGAGCTCGCGGCCGCACGCGTCGGATCGCTCACTCCACAGGAGATCGCAACACTCCTCGACGACAGGTTCGAGCTTCTCGATGGAGGCAACCGGGCTGCTCTCGCTCGTCACAGGACACTCCGTGCGGCCCTCGAATGGAGCTTCGAGCTTCTGTCTCCTGACGAACGCCTCCTCTTCAACCGCCTAGGGATCTTCGCCGGCAGTTGGAGCATCGAAGCTGCAAACGCCATCTGTTCGAGCTCCGGATCAGTTATCAGGACGCTGGCTCATCTCAGCCAGTGCTCCCTGGTGGTGAGAACGATGACAGAAGACGGCCAGACCCGATTTTCGATGCTCGAGACGGTGAGGGAGCTTGCTTGGAGGCACCTCGAAGAGTCGCAGGATCTGGCTGAAATGCGGGTGGCTCATCTCGAATGGTTTCGCAGCATCGCCTCCGATTCGGACCTTGAAGGCGGAGCCCAGCGAAAATGGCTGGATCTGTTGACGGCCGACCAGGAGAACCTGCGAAACGCCCTGGAGTTTGCTCTAGACGACCGACGTAGTGACGTCGCTCTCGAGATGGCCGCGCAGCTTGCGCCCTTCTGGCGGGTACACGGCGACGTCGTTGAAGGGCTGGATTGGTTGGAGAGGGCACTCGCTCAGTCGAACTCCCTGAGCCGTGATCGCGCCGCGGCGCTGTTGGGTGCGGGCGGCCTCATGGTGATGAACGGCGACTACCGAAAAGCCAGATCGACGCTCGAAGAAAGTGCGCGACTATCGAACCAGCTCGAGGATCAGCACGGCGCGGCACGTACCACGCTCGATCTGGCATGGGTGGCCTGGCACGAAGGCGACGTGTTCGAAGCAGCTCGTCAACTCGCCAGCTACCTCGAGATCCTGAAGGACACCGGTGACGGGAAGGGACTGGCGGATGCCCATCGCATGGCCGGAGTGATCGCGGCTGAGCGCCACGATCTCGAAGTGGCTACAGAGCATCTGGAGGAGGCACTGTCAATCTTCGAACGCATCGGTGATCTTCTCGGTGCTGGCTCCGCCCTGATGAGCCTCGGCATAACAGCCGAATACAGGGGAGATCTGCTGGCCGCGTGCGATCTCATGGAACAGAGTCTCACCAAAGCGCGCGAAGCGGGAGATCCACGTCGTATCGCAGGGGCTCTCGACAACCTGGGCTTCTTCTGGCAGCAGCGCGGAGACCTCGATCGAGCCAGGGATCTCCACTCCGAAAGCCTCGAGACGTTCAGATCCATCGGAGACCGCTCACACCTGGCGGCTGCACTCACGAATCTGGGTTCCACGGCGCGCCAGCAAGGATCACTCGAAGAGGCGAGATCTCTTCTGACCGAGAGCCTGACGATCGCGAGGGATACCGAGGATCGCAGCCGCGATGTGGCGGACGTGCTCGAAGAGCTGGCCGCGCTCGATGTCGCCGAAGGGCACTTCGACAGAGGGCTCTTGCTGTTCGCGTCGGCGGAGCAGATACGAGACGCCGTGGGCTACCCGTTGCGCGCCTTTTTCCGGGGCATGTACGACCCACTCATCGAAGTGGCCAGATCTCAGAGCGCCGACCACCAAGGCCATTGGGCCCGCGGCAGGACCATCGGAATCGACGATGCCATCGTCATGGCTCTCGGCGAGGCCTGAGCGGTCACAACCGGTATGGCCGATGACCATCGGCCAAACGATCGCCCAAGTTATTCTCTCGCCTTGACTATTTCGGCAGAAGCGACTTCCGTCGACGATGCGGATAAGCCGGTGACCAGGCCCTCCCACCGCAGGGCGAATCCACGGGTTTGGCCGAATCTGATCGAAGCGATCGCCGTGGTGGCCTCCCCGGCGATCACGTTCTTCATTCTCAGGCTGCGCCCGATGGCGCCCACTGGGCTCCCCGACCCCGCCATGCACACGGCATACCTGGTGGATCCCCGCGACGTGTTCTACAGATACGCCTCCATCTACGAATCGACGGCGCGGCTTCGCGAAGCTGCGAGAGTCGGGTTTTTGGTCCCGGCGCGAATCTCCTACGTGCTTTTCGGGGCCGTTCCCGGATTCTTCATTACCAGGTTCGTGTTCGCCCTGATCGCCGTGGTGCCTGCATATCTGCTGCTGCGGCGTATGTACGGCCGGCCCGCGGGCGTGATCGCGATACTCGCCGTGCTCAGCTCTCCCGTTGTAATAACTGCCTGGGGTACCGATTATCCCGATTCTGCCGTTGTGGCTTATCTGATCGGCGGCCTGGCCTGTCTGGCCATGCCGGCGGGAGCACGGGAGAAGAGACTCTGGCT
>JBAPRR010000160.1:0-8200 GCA_049281195.1 Acidimicrobiales bacterium | reverse complement strand
GGAGAGTGCCTGTCCCTGATCCGCCACCGACATTCGTTCCGCTTCCGGAACCACCGCCCACCCCGGTGGATCCCCCGCCTGAGACGTTCGATCCGGTAACCGTGGTAGTGGCCGTCGTGGCGTGCTTACCGCCCGTAGTTGAGCCTTTGGACCCGCTCCCACCGGTGGCCGTGGTCGTAGTAGTGGTCGTCGGAGGAGTGGTGGTCTGGCAAGACGGTGCGGTGAAGGTGTCGTCGTCCAGGGTGACTGCACCATTTCGGGCGAGGGCACGGCCTTCGACAGTGGTGTCAGTGGTGACTGTGATCGACGTCAAAGCCATGATCGTTCCCGTGAAGTTGGATGCAGTGCCCAACGTCGCCGAGCTACCGACTTGCCAGAAGACGTTGCACGCCTGGGCCCCGTTGATGAGGCTTACTTTGCTGGCAGAAGCAGTGATCAGTGTGGAAGCGATCTGAAAGATGAAGACGGAGTCCGGGTTACCCTGTCCGTTCAAGGTCAGGGTTCCGCTCAGCGCAATGGGACCCGTGGATTTGTACACACCGCTGGTGAAATTGTCGCCAACCAGGTCGCCGGCGACGCTGGCAGTCGTGGCCTCTCCGGCAGCTTGGTTGTAACCGATCACCAGGTCGGATTGAGCTTGTGCGGCCTGGGCGTCACCGTCATAAGTGGCACCGGCGACGATGCCAGGGGGGAACCCTGTGATCGCCGTCCCCGGGCTTACTCCGAGATCTCCGCTCAAGGTGCTCGGGCCCGTGTTGGTGACGGCCTGTCCCCCGAGTACCGAGTAAGCAGCAGCAGTGCCCAAGCCCACAGTTGGGACCGCCGCTTCCGCCTGGGATGGAATTGCAACCAGTCCCAATGTCAAAAGCACGCTCGCGCCAGTCAGGAGGGGAAGAAGGCCACTCCGTGTGCCGCGGCGCTCAGTCGGCTTCAAAACAGACTCAGGCGCTTCGGCAATTCGATGAGTGCGTCGGCGATACGACGCGATTCGGCGCCTGATTCGGGAGTCCGTGTCGGCAGCCTTGAGAATGAATATTCGGGTTTCCATATGAAACCCCCGATCCCCTCCGTGCAACGGAGGTGCAGCCGCCCAAAATGGGCTACAAATCAAGTCGGCTTGCAGGAGACCGTTTATTAGCAATCCGCGAGGAATTGTTCGGCAATCAGGTTAGAAATTGGTGAGAACGCCTTTCTATCGTCGAACGAGGAAGCTGCGGCCACGGCCTCTTCATTTTGGAGCCCCTCTGCGCAGGAGTCGGATCACGATGAACGGCACGGCTAACGTGGCGACAGATGCGCATCGTTGGAGGCGGCAGCACGACGGTGTCATGCCAGCCGTAAGGGTCGATCACCTCGCCAAAAGCTATGGCGGAGTCGCGGCCGTGGCCGATGTCAGCTTTGCCGTCGAAAGAGGCGAGATTTTCGCTCTGCTCGGACCGAACGGCGCCGGCAAGACGACCACGGTTGAGATCCTGGAAGGTTTTCGCGACCGCAGCGGCGGCGACGTGGAGACCCTCGGCGTCGATCCAGCTCGTCGTGACATTCAACGGTGGCTGCGCACCCGAATCGGGGTCGTGCTCCAGGAGCTGGCCGTCGAGCCGTACTACACGGTCCGCCAGGTACTCAGCCGAAATGCCGGCTATTACCCCTCTCCGAGGCCGGTTGACGAGGTCATCGAGATGATCGGGCTCAAAGACAAGGCTGATGCCCGGATCAAGAAGCTTTCTGGTGGACAGCAGCGACGACTCGACGTAGGGCTCGGTGTGATCGGCAACCCCGAGCTTCTGTTCCTCGATGAGCCGACCACCGGACTGGACCCATCCGGTCGACGCGACTCGTGGGATCTCATCAAGCGGCTGTCGGCTGGTGGCACCACGGTGCTTCTCACCACCCACTACATGGACGAGGTCGAGGCATTGGCCGACCGCGTTGCCGTGCTGTCCAATGGAAAGATCGTGGCAAGCGGTACGCCTACTTCGATCGGCGGTCGTGATTCCAGTGCCGTCACCATCCGATTCATCACACCGCCCGGAGTCACAGAGTCCGATCTGCCGGTTGCAGTGACCTCGATCGATGATGGGCTTGTCCAAATAGTCACAGAAGACGAGCTCCGCGTGCTGCATACACTCACGGGCTGGGCTCTCGATCACGGACTCGCCCTCGTCGGGCTGGCCGTCGTCAGGGTCACTCTCGAAGACATCTACTTGCAGTTGACGCGTGAAGCGCTCATCACTGACGAGGCGCAGGGCCGATGAGTGCGACGGCTTCCAAGCGACCCACCGGTTCGGTTCAGGGCATGAAAGACCTGAAGATGGTCTTTCGCCAGGTGCGTTACGAGCAGCTCAGTTTCTGGCTCAATCCGATCGGAGCCTTTTTCACCATCGGCTTCTCGACCATCTTCCTCGTCATGCTTGGTGCTATCGCTGGTCACTCGACAACGGGATCAGGGTACGGAAACGTCAAGCTCGTCCAGTACTACCTCGGGGGCTTTGTCTCATACGGCATCATGGCGGCGTGTTTCACTGTGCTCGCTCAAAGCCTGGTGAACCGCCGGGAGATGGGTCTTTTGAAGCGTCTTCGTCTGAGCCCCCTCCCGACGTGGGCGCTGTTGTCCGCCGTCTTCGGAAGCACCATTCTCATCGCCATCTATCAGGTAGTGATCCTGCTCGTGGTGGGACGGCTCGGATTTGGCACCCAATTTCCCTCTCACATTTTGGCGTTCGTCCTCACTGCAGTGGTGGGAATGCTGAGCTTCACCGGGTTGGGCGTCGGGGTGAGCACGCTCGCGCCGAATGCGGATGCAGCGGGCCCCATCGTGAGCATCGTTTTCTTCCTCTTGCTTGCGTTCTCAGGACTGTGGTTTCCGATCAAGCCGGGTACGACACTTGCAAACGTGTCGGGGTATTTCCCGGTCCGCCACCTCATAACCGCGGTGCTGGCCTCGTTCAACGTACCGCGAGGGGCCGATCCGTGGGCCTGGCACGACCTGGTAGTGATGGCGATATGGGGTGCGATCGGCATCGTGATAGGTGCGCGCCGGTGGCGCTGGTCGCCCCGTCGGGGCTGAACATCGACAGTTGGAGTTGATCATGCGACCAAACCCGCTTCATGCCGCTGACGACCCGGAAACGATCCGCATGCTGATCCGGGAGAACCCGTGGGCGATTCTCGTGAGCGACAATGGCACTGAGCTTGTCGCCTCGCACTATCCGATCCTTCTAGACGAGAAGGCAGAGGATCTCGCGATCTTCACCCACGTTGGCAGGCCTGATGAGGTCGTCCATCAATTCAGGGATAAAGAGATCCTCCTTATCGTTCAGGGCCGTCATGGCTACATATCGCCAAGCTGGTATGCGCCCGAGGCAGTGCGGGCTCCAACCTGGAACTTCAGCGCCGCACACTGCTATGGGGTGCCCGAAATCCTCGACGACGAGACGACTCTTGCCGTACTCGGACGCCTGGTCGAGCACTTTGAGCAACATGTGGATGAACCGTTGTTCCTCGATCCCGAATGGGGTCGTCCTGTGGCGAAGGGAACCGTCGGGATACGGCTTCCGATTACGAGGTTCGTCTGCAAGATCAAGATGAGCCAGGACAAAGACTCCGTCAGCCAGCGGCAGGTCATCCAGGCGCTTCGTACGCCGGGCCCCTATTGCTATCCCGAGTTGGCCCAGGACATGGAAAGAGCGCTCGGTGTCGAATAGCGCCGTGGTCAGCTGATCGACTCCGGTCGCCATCCGGGGGGTGGATCTTCGCCGACGCGGCCGTCGACCATCTCGCGGATGAGATCTGCGTGGCCGGTGTGCCTGCCGTACTCCTCGACCAAGTCGCACACGAGCCTCCGTAGGCTGGCGTGTTCACCGTCGGGCCAGGCCATAAAGATCGATTGATCGAAGCCGCCGTTCTCGAGGGCCTCATCCAGCGCCGCCTGCGACCGTGCGATCGTGGTGTCCCAAAGGGCGTAAAGCTCCGCCGGTGCGTCGCCCGCGGCCGAGTTGAAGTCCCAATCAGGGTCGTTGTTCCAGTCTGCCGAGATCCACGGCTCGCTCATTGGTGCGCCGCTGAGCTTTGCTGTGAAGCACTGCTCCTCCGCCCGAGCCAGGTGCTTGAGGAGACCCCCCAACGTAAGTGTGGAGGGAGGTATGTGGGCCTGAAGCCCAGCGGAGTCGAGACCGTCCGCCTTCCACCGGAATGTGGTGCGTAACCGGTTTAATGAGGCGACCAGCTGTTCTGCTTCCGTTCCGGCGAGGGGTGGTTCCCATGGGGTATCGCTGTGGGTCATGTCCACACGGTACCGAGCTCCTCCACTGGTAGAGATCCGTCTATTCGGTAGTCGGCTGATCCTGACCGGCTTGACCTTTGGGCCCGTTCGTCACCACTGAATGGATGTTCACGAACTCGTGCATCCCGTAGTGAGAGAGCTCACGTCCGTAGCCGGAATCCTTCACACCGCCGAACGGAAGGCGGGGATCCGAAGCGGTGAAGCCGTTGATCGCGGTGAAACCGGCATCGAGCCTTGATGCGATGAGGCGGCCCTTTTCGAGGTCGGACGTCCAAAGATTGCTCCCCAGCCCGAACCTCGTCTCGTTGGCGAGCTCTACAGCCTCGTCGGCATCTTCGACGCGGGCAACGGGGACGGCGGGACCGAATACCTCCTCGTTCCACACGGGCATCTCTGGTGTCGTGTGATCGAGGACCGTCGGCTCGAAAAAGAAACCGGGCCGGTCGGCCGGTTTCCCGCCTATCAATACCCGGGCTCCGAGCTTCACCGATTCATTGACCTGCCGCTCGACTATGTCGCGTAGGTCTGAACGGGCGAGAGGACCGATTTTCGTGTCCGGCTGCATCGGGTCGCCGACTTTCAATTGCCTGACTCCGGCGAGGAGGAGCTCGTTGAATTGATCGGCGATCGAATTGGCGACGATTACTCGTTTCGTCGCGATGCACGACTGCCCGGTGTTCTGGAAGCGGCTCCGCACCGCATTGTTCGCCGCGGCCTCCACGTCGGCGTCAGCCAGAACGATGAACGGATCACTTCCTCCGAGCTCGAGGACCGTCTTTTTCAAGGCCCGCCCGGCAAGGGCCGCAACTGCTCTGCCTGCCCCCGTTGATCCCGTCAGCGTGACCGCGGAGACACGGTCGTCCGCGATGATGCGCTCGCTTATGACCGGCGTCTGTTCGAAACCCGCGACGATCACAGAAAAGCTCCCTTTGGGCAATCCGGCACTTTCGACGAGATCACCGAGCGCCAGGGCACAACCGGTCGTGGACGGCGCATGCTTGAGCACGACCACATTCCCCGCAGTAAGCGCGGGAGCGATGGCACGTATCACCTGCCAATAGGGGTAGTTCCACGGCATGATCGCGAACAGCACTCCGAGCGGAACGTACGTGACCTCGGTCAGCACCGATTCGGTCTTGACGGGCTCCGCGGCCATGAATGCGGGGCCGTTTTCCGCGAACCAGTCGCAGGCGCCTGCACACTTGTCGACCTCGGCGAGGCTCTCTCCGATCGGCTTTCCCATCTCGAGTGTTCCGAGCTCTGCCAGGCTCTGGCGGTTCTTCCGGAGGGCGTCAGCAATTCCTCTGACCGCGTCGGCCCTCGCGGCGACCGGAGTTGTCCTCCATTTAGATGCCGCCAGGTGGGCGTCGTCCAGGATGACGTCAACCTGCTCCTCGCTCGTCTCCGCATAGGACTCGAGGGTCTCACCGGTGCTCGGATTGATGGTCGTGAGGGTCATTGGAATCTCCATTGCTCCCAAGGTCGGATGCGCCATTTCGAGAGTACCGAGCCCCTCCGTTCGCCCAGATCGTTTCTGCTTGTGTTTTCGCCTCGTGCCTGACGTTGACAGGTACCGTGTCCGCCGTGAGCCTGCGCTGGTATTCCGTCGTCGTTGACTGCAGGGACCTCCGGGCACAGGCCACGTGGTGGGCCGACGTGCTCGACTGGGCCGTCATCTATGAAGCCGAGGACGAGATGGTCATCGTTCCGAAAGACGCCCAGGAGCGCTTTGCGAGGATCCCCCGTGAAGAGAGGTGCCCGGGGTTGGTCTTCGTGCCCGTGGAAGAAGGAAAGACCCTCAAGAACAGGCTTCACATCGACCTCGCTCCATCTCCAGGTTCCGACCAGGAAAGCGAGGTTCGCCGTCTTGTCGACCTCGGAGCTTCCCGCGTCGATGTCGGCCAGGACCCGACCAGGGTGACCTGGGTTCTCGCAGACCCGGAAGGAAACGAGTTCTGCGTTCTCAGTCCCCGCGAATAGGGCGCGCAGGATCTGATTTTCGCGCAACGTGCCGTTCGGTCAGAGAATGCTGATTTGGTCCGAAACATCTTCTACGTAAAAGAACATCGTCTTGATGTCTCTTACTTTTCCGATTGGTTTTGTCAGCTTTACTCTGGACGCTGCTCCGGTTGACACCCAATGGTCGACCGAGCGGGAGTAACCTTGTAGCCGGTCGGATAGGAGCTCACCGGGGTCGGCTCGGGGTGGGATCCAGAGAAGTTACTGGGGGTAATGGTTCTGTTGGTACCGTTCTGGTGCTGCGCTGTAAGGCCAAAACAGCGGCATTGGCCAGTGTTGCGGGGTGGGAACGCGGCGGAAGGCGTTAGGTCATGAGGTCAGACCGGTTTAGCGCACTTGGAGTCAAGCGGACTCCCTCGCGGGTGAAAGCGGTTGCGAATCGCAAATCAGGTCCTTTCGCAACGCTCACTTTGATCGGCGTCGTCATGGCGGTCGTGGCGATGGTGGGATTCAGTGCGGGTGGCAACGCGAGTCCCTCAGCGCGCGCCACCTCGAGTGCGCTTTCGACCCGGGGTCCCGACATGGCCGACATGGTCATGCCCGATCTTCAGTCCTACCGGCTCGACGCTCCGGCGCTGATCCCTGAAGGCTGGACCGCGGATGCGACTTCACAGGCGTCGGGGCACTCTGCCGACGAGGTACTCAACGGAGAGACTCCGGAATTCTGGGAAAGCAGGCCCGGAGCCAAGCTTCCGCAATCGATCACTCTTGACATGCAGACCGCTCAAGAGATCTCTTCACTCAACTACGCACCCCGTCAGGGTAAGAAGACCGTCGGCGCCATAGGCCGCTTCGAGATAAGAGTCTCGGACAACGCAAAGCACTTCGGTTCCCCGATAGCCACCGGAACGTGGCAGGACACGACTGCCGTCAAATCAATCGGGTTCGCTCCAGTGGTGGCCCGGTACGTTCGCCTGACCGCTCTCTCCTACGCCGCGGGCTCCGGCACCTCGGTGACAGCGTCGGACGTGACCCTGTACGGAATGCCGCAAGAAGAAGCTGCCTCTGACGCCGCGCCTGAGAGCAAGCCGTCGACCAATCCCTCCATCTCGGGGTCTTGGGGATCGACGATCGGATTCCCTCTGATTCCCGTCGCAGCTGCCCTCTTGCCCGACAACCAACTCCTCACCTGGTCGGCCGACGCGGACGAGACATTCGCCGTCCCAAACACCGTGAACTACACGCAGACCGCGATCCTGAATCTCAATACCGGGGTCGTAACTCAGGTCGAGGTGAGCAATACCGACCACAACATGTTCTGTCCCGGTGTGGCGATCCTGGCGAACGGCGAGATTCTCGTCGCAGGTGGCGACACCGACGACGCGACCAGTATTTACAACCCGGCGACCGATTCGTGGAGCAAGGGTCCGCCAATGAACATCCCGAGGGGATACAACGGCGTGACGCTGTTGTCGGGAGGCCAGGTCTTCACGCTGGGTGGATCGTGGTCGGGCGGCATCGGCGGCAAGACGGCCGAGGTCTGGTCGTCCACGGCCGGATGGCGCGAGCTCCCAGGTGTTCCGGAGAACCTCATCGAAACCAATGACACGAACAAGTCAGAGGCGGACTCCTACGGCTGGTTCATCGCTAGCTCCAACAACAATGTGCTGGTCGCCGGCCCCGCCAAAAAGATGGATTGGGTGACCACGTCAGGCGCTGGGAGCATCACCGAGATCGGGACGCGTTCGAACGCCCCGGTGGAGATGGAGGGAAACGCCGTCTACTTCAACACCGACGAAGTGTTGGCATTGGGAGGCGCACCCGACTTCTCCGGCACCAACTCGACAAACGATCCCGCCACCAACAAGGCGTATGTCATCAACTTCGCGAGTGGGACTCCCGTTGTGACCCCCACCGGTTCGATGCGCTACCCGCGCACGTATGCGAACAGCGTTGTCC
>JBAPRR010000159.1:0-6300 GCA_049281195.1 Acidimicrobiales bacterium | reverse complement strand
AACTCCGCCGGGTAAGGCCGGCGGGATGCTCGCTTCTCTTCTGGCATCGCTCCATCCTCTCAAAGGAAGGAGCAGTCACCATTCCCGGGGCGATTCACTTCTGCCCTAGCTCACTGCTTCGAAGCTGAGTGCACCGTGGGGCTACCACCAATCCCCCGACCGATGCGTGCGCGCACAAAGTGCGGCCCGGGATCTACCGGCTCCCATGCGAAACCCGCTAGGGGGCCCCTGGTGCCGTATCAGCCATTTCGAGGTACATCGTTGCCACGTTTTGAATAACGTGGCCATTAAATACGTGGCAATATGGTGCCCACGTAAACAGATCGAGGGTTAGCTATGGCATATCTGACCGCTCCGGGCGTCTGCCAGTCGTGCGGTCGTCCGCTACCGACTCAGAAAGAAAAAGGGCGGAAGCGAAGGTATTGTAACGATCAGTGTCGAGATCGAGCCCGTCGGAGTCGAGATCGCTCCGCTCGTGGCATCGGGCCGACTGTGAAGCCTAACTTGACAGAGCTGGGGCGTCATGCAACTCTTGACATCAATGAGCGTATGTCCGGTGGAGGGGGTGTCGAGGTCGCTGAGGCGACGCGGCGGTTGTTGGACGAACTCGAGCGCCCCGAGTCATCCTCTTCGGCGGTCGGGGCGGCACGCGACCTGCTGGCAGCGGCCGAGATGGCGCTGCAGGCAGCCGTCGATCGTGCAAGAGCGGCCGGGCAGAGCTGGCGAGACATTGGTGATGTGCTCGGCACCAGCCGGCAGGCCGCATTTCAGCGGTTCGGACACCCGGTTGACCGTCGAACGGGTGCCCCAATGACCCGCACCGTTCCCTTGGGTTCGATTGAACGTGCCACCGAGTTCGTCGGCTCGTTCACCGCGAGCCGTTGGACTGAGGTCCTCGGACAGTTCGATGATCGCATGAGAGACCTCCACAACCCTGAGCGCCTCGCGAGTGGGTGGGCTCAGCTCACCGGCATGTTCGGCGCTTACGAGGGGATGGGTGAGGTGCTCCCTGTGACGGTTGGTGACAGCACCGTGGTCGACGTCCTGCTGCGTTTCGAGGCCGGCGAGGCAATGCTGTGGGTCCGCTTCGACCACGACGGACAGGTGACCGGCCTACGTCAGCATCCGACATTGTCCTGACGAGTATGCGATGACCGTGCGCTCCCAGGCATATTCAGTTCCGTCCACCCAGGGTCGCAGAAGACGATGCCTGGCTATGGCTGGGGCGTGTGCCGCAGCGGCGCTTGCTCTCGCCGGCTGCGGGAACAGCGCGGCGAGCCAAACCGCGTCGCACGCTCTGGCCAGTGGGTCGGGTGTGGTGACGGTTACGGCCGCTTCCAATATCAAGACGCTCAGCGATTGCGCCAAGCTGACACCCTCCCCTTGCTACGGCGTGGACCATTTCCTGGCCGCCTACGGCGTCGAACCGCTGCACAGCCGTGGGATCAACGGCCGTGGCCAGAGCGTGGTGCTGCTCGAGTTCGCGCCCAACCAGACATCGAGCGCGACTGACAGCAATCTCCGTCACGACTTCGCCCTATTCGACGGATTGTTCGGCCTTCCCGCAGTTCGGCTCCAGGTCATCACCCGCTTTGCCCGGATGGGCGATCCATACCTGGCTGGCGGTGAGGAGGCGATGGATGCAGAGATGGTGCATGCGGTCGCTCCGGCGGCAACAATCCGAATCGTCCTGATTCCCCCAGGCACGGGCGACCTGCAGGCGACGGGTGCTGGACTCATCAACGCCTTGCGCCTGGCCCCGTCGTTGGGTGGCACCGTCGCGATCACCGCCGGGATCAGCGAGGGGTGCGTCACCCACGTCGGGGCTGCGAACCTGAACTCGGCGCTCACGACCGACGAGAACCGGCACGTGACCGTGATTGCCTCGGCGGGGGACAACGGTGCTGCAGGCGGACCCTGCTCGGGAGTCGTTTCTGCCTCGGTTAGGGCAGTGAACCTGCCGGCCTCGGACCCATTGGTGCTGGCGGTCGGCGGAACCACGCTGCAAGCAAGCCCTACAACGGGGGCCTATGTGGACGAGACCGCCTGGAACGCACCGGCCCCATCCCTACCTGCGGGAGCGCCCAAACCGCCACCTTCCGCGCTGGCGCAGTTGCTGGCCACAGGATCGAACGGGGGCTTCAGTAGCGTGTTCTCTCGACCTGCATACCAGGATGGCGTGCCGGGCATCGGCCACATGCGCGGCGTTCCAGATGTCTCTGCCGACGCCGACGGTCACACCGGCATGGCCGTCGCGTTCAGCCTGACACGTGGCAATGTCGTCACCTCGGCCGACGGGACCAGCGCTAGTGCTCCCTTCTGGGCGGGACTCGTAGCCCTAGCGGATCAAGATGCCGGTCACGCCCTCGGCTTCATCAACCCCACCATTTATCGCATCGGTGTCAGCTCTAGCTACCACCGCGCGTTCCACGACATCACCACCGGCAGTAACACCATCACCTTCCCCGCCGGAACGGTCACCGGCTACCAGGCCGGACCGGGCTGGGACCCCGTCACCGGCTGGGGATCCCCCGACGCTCAGATCCTCGTTCCCTTGCTCGCAGCTGGAGGATCGTAGCGGTGAACTACTTGGAGAACCTCGGCCTCATCGGGCGCTTCAGTTCTACGGGCGAAAAGAGGGATCGGGTGCGTATCGGCGTGTCGGGCCCAACGCGATGGGCATCGAGCCGCCCGAGCCAAAATAAGCGGTCGACAGTTCGGCGGGACAGTGCAACAACTGCCTCTCAGGCAATCCAGTGAAACCAGTCGATCTCTCGCTCCATCGACGGAGAAGGTCGATGCCAGACGATGAGCAGCCGCAGAACAGCCATGAGCCGGAGAGGACCCCATGGTTCGCGCAGAGAGGGAATGGCGGCTACCGGCCACAAACCTGGCAGGGAGCCATCGTCGCCGTCGTAGTCGTATTTTTCAGCGTTGTCGCATCGAGCAAAGGACGCATCCCACCGGAGGCGCTGCTTGTCCTTCCCATCATTGCGATTCCGGCCTTCATTCGCCGGCGCCACCGAAAGTGACGATGGACCATTCCGCTTCGATCTTGGAGTCGACAATGTTGAGACTCTCAATGAGTAGTGATGCCTGTTCTACAAGTCCGTATCGATGTGCGCTGAACGTCGAAAGGAGGTCCCATGCTCAATGAGATAACCGCCGCCACTCACTCAACGGCCCCTTGGTATATCGCCGTACCCATTGTGATCGTGGCGCTCGGTATCGGGATCGCACGTCGTAGGCGCTGTGGCGGTCGTGGTGGGCCATTCGGACGAGGACCGTTCCGGGGTACTGGAAACGGCCTGTGAGCAAAGACAACCGTGCGTTCGCCGAAGTCCTGCGATTGCGCGACTTCCTCTCCGGACCGTCGTCACGCTGGCGGGGCCCTCCTCTCGACTGTTGGGGAAGTGGCACTGATGTGAAACGACTCTTCAAGTAGTAGCGAGGTCTGTCCTGCCGAGGGCCGGGCGGGGTCGGTCCCGCGTCCCCGTATTGTCCGACGAGCATTGTGCCCGGGCGCGTGTCACCGCCGCGTCGCGGGCGGTGGGGAAGTACAAGCTCGTACCGATTACGGCGCCATCCCACGTGGGTGTTGAAGGCGACGCGCACCGGCACCGACGCGCTCGCTGACGGCGCGCATGATGGAGTGACTCGAGCCGATTGGCATTATCCCTTCCGATCGCGGGCGAGGCTCGAGTCGCATGGATGGATCCTGCGTGCGTTTCCGCCTGATAACGAAAGGAAGTCGGAGTGAGAACCGAACTCGTTGTCCCGGATCGCTCTCAGCGCGCTTGCTGGGTTTTGGCCGCTGCTGCTTCTTGGACAAAGAGTGCGTTGTGAACGCGGTGCCACAACAGTGCTCGGGTGCCGGGAGCCGGGAGTCCTAAACCGTCTGTTACGACCGCCGTCCGATATATCTCGGGTGGTGGGCGGCAGTCCTGAAATCGGTCGTCGTATAGTTTGCCGATGACCAACGACCTTCTCGACCAAGTCAGGAACGAAGCTCGCTTTGTAGCTGACCATGCCAACACTGTGACAGTCGACGACAGTGCGCTTAGGTCGTTGGCCGAATGGTTGCCCGTCGACGGCCGCGGGCCGAAGATCGATCCGTCCTACTATTTCTCCGGGAACATCGACGACACGATTGCGTACGTGGTCACCTTCACCACCATGAACTTCGGTTCCGGATGGCATCCTTACCTTACTAAGGAGGCTGGCCGATCTGGCTCCATCACAATGATGTTTCGACTACGGGATTGGTATCGCCGGCACGGCACGATTTCCGCCGCCGAGCTCGTTAATACGACGTCGCATTTCATGGCCGAGGTGTTCGGCCAGCGTCTCGATCCGCCCGTTGACGAGCTAATGAGCCTCTTCGCCCGGGCATTGTCGGACCTTGGTCAGTTGCTCATCTCTCGCTTCAACGGCAGCTTTTCCGATCTCGTGGAACACGCCGGACAGTCCGTTTCCTGTTTGGCGGAGACATTGGCAACAATGCCGCTATACCAAGACATTGCGGTTTACGGGGGTCGAAAGATTCCGATTATGAAGCGGGCCCAGATCGCGAGTGCGGAGCTTGCCGCTGCGCTCGGAGATCATCCGCTCGGCCACTTCGCCGACTTGGACCGCCTGACTGCGTTCGCCGACAACCTGGTACCTCATGTTCTCCGGGTTGAGGGCGTGCTTTGCTATGACCCCGAACTCGCTGACCGGATCGACCGAGAAGAATTACTTGCTCCAGGCTCAGCACAGGAGGTGGAGATCAGAGCAAACACCATCGTGGCTGTCGAGGAACTTGTCGCCCAGATCCGCTCGCGCTGCAATGGGATCACGGCAGCAGAAGTAGGTCACCTCTTATGGAAAATGGGTCAAGCGCCCCACTACAAATGCAGACCGCGACACCGGTGCCGTACGACTTTCTACTGAGTCCGCTTTTCACATGATGCAACTCTCGTGCGCTCATGAACATGTCAGCTGAGGACCGACTGCGAGCACTGCAGCGCTCGGAGGCACGTCCATGAAGTGGTGGTGATTGAGGCTGTCATCCCCGGTGGCGATCACTCACTGAGCGCGAGCTCCTTGGGTGCCATGTCGTGGTCATCGCGCTCGGGATGGAGATCCGCCATAGAGGTCTCTGAGAAGTAGCGGCGTTCCGAGGCCGCCCACTTGTTGTGGACGTCGGCGACCATCGGGCCGGCCAGGCGGATGGCAGCGGCATCGTTGGGGAAGATGCCCACCACTCGGCGCTTGAGTTCTTTGTTGAGCAGCTCGAGCGAGTTCGTCCTCCAGATCTGGCGCCAGTGGGCTCGGGGGAAGGTGCGAAAGGGGAACACCTCGGTCTTTGGGCTGTTCGATGAGTGCGACCGCCTTGTCGAAACGGCAGCCGAGCATGGCTTGGACGTGGTCCCATTGGGCGGCGATCTCCTCGGGGGATCTGGGCGAAGATGGTGCGGAAGGCGGCAGCCACCATCTCTTGGTGGCCTCCGGGGATGTGGCCACTACCGACCCGCTGAGTTCCGAAGATTCCCCAGGACCGTGTGCGACAACTGGCGACAGCCGTATCTGAAGGCCTCGCCAACCACGTGTTACGCGTTGCCGAATCGTGGGACGACCGCTTCGCAATAGCCGCGGCCGCGCTGGCTGGACGACTGGAGTCAGGTCGGGCGGTCGACCCGGAGGTTGCCCTCGGATGGGGGCAGACGGTGGCTAGTCGAGGGCGGGTCCGTGTTGAGCGACTGGCCGCGGAGATCGGGTGGAGCGCAAGCGTCCGTGGTCCCGGTTCCGATCCCAGATCAGTCTCACTCCCAAACGGGTCACTCAGCTCATCCGTTTTGATTTCGCTGAGCACATTTTCGCCGTGGGTCACAGCGCCTCCAAGGTCGCGGTGGAGAGCGGTTAAGTCGACCAGTCCCACCTCCATCGAGAAGTCATGGCTTTCGCAGGGGTAACGCCAGCGGCCCTAGCGGTCGCACCGTTCCTCGCGGTGGACGACGTCGCGTGGACGTGATCAGTGCGGGCTAACGAGTAATGCAATTGGTCCGTCAGCCCTGAGCCCGCCGCCGGTGCTGGCGCTCCAGCCATCCACAGGGTTGCTCGGCGTGCCATCGCCGCGACCTCGACCGGGTCGGATCGAAGAAGAGAAGGTCACACTCGGTCCGCTGGCACCTGCGCAGCCGGGTTGAGTCGACCTGACCGAGCTCTTGGATGACGCGCCGGGCCAGAGCAGCGGCTGGATTCGGGTCATGCCAGTCCACGTCGGTTCGTGGTGCTTTGTCTCGCACGGTCAGCTTCGCA
>JBAPRR010000158.1:0-26105 GCA_049281195.1 Acidimicrobiales bacterium | reverse complement strand
TTTTTAATGACATCACAGCGCGAGTCATCCAGCGCCGCGAGATCAAATCGGGAGTCTTCTCGTTCTGCAAGGCCATCGACACATTCTGTCCCCTTGGCCCCTGGATCGTTACGTCCGACGAGATCGGTGATGCCCAGAATCTCGACATGGAGTTAAGGGTCAATGGTCAGATCCGCCAGAAGTCGAACACGAACCACATGGCGATCACGATCGAAGAATTGGTCGCGTACCACTCTCCACAGGGATACAGCGCCGGAGACATCATCACAACGGGAACCATCGCAGGAGTTGCGGCAGGCACGGATGATCCCTTCGCCAACTATCTGAAACCAGGCGACATCATCGATGCTCAGATCGAAGGTCTTGGAGTATTGCAAACTCCGATCATCTCGTGGGAAGAGGGCCACGGATCGCCGGTACCGACTTCGGGGCCTTGGGAGTTGTAACCCAGGAGTCTGAATGCATCGCGGCGACGACAAGCCGGCGAAGTGTCCTAGGAACCAGCGGCTTTCGTGACCTACTTCGGAGCGAAGCGCTGACCCCCGTCTAGGCGGATGCACAAACCGTTCAACATCGGGTTGTCGATGATGGCGATTGCGAGCTTTGCGTACTCCACCGGACGTCCCATCCGCTTCGGGAAGGCCGCGTCCTTGGTCAGCTGTTGCGCGAAGGCGTCGGGGATCCCTTCTGTGAGTCCGGTCGAGAAGAGGCTCGGCGCTATCGCCAGCGTCCTGATTCCAAGGCCGCCCAGATCACGCGCCATCGTGAACACCATGCCGGCGATCCCGGCCTTGGCCGCGGAATAGGCGACCTGCCCGATCTGGCCTTCGAATGCCGCTATCGACGCGGTGCTGATGATCACGCCGCGTTCTTCATCCTCCGGCTCGTTGCGAGCCATGTAGGCGGCCGACAGCCGGGCGACGTTGAAGGACGCGATCAGGTTCAGTTCCACCACGCCGCGGAATTCTTCGAGGGGATGCGGGCCTTCCTTCGACAAGGTCCGTCTGGCCACGCCTCCACCGGCCGTGTTCACCGCTATGTGGAGTTCCCCACCGAGCGCCTCAACAGCATGATCGATCGCAGATTCCGTCGCTCCGGCGTCGGTCACATCGACCGGATGGAAGGTCCCTCCGAGGTCGTCAGCGACCAACTGGCCGGCGGACTGTGGTCGATCCAGGATCGCCACCGAGACGCCCCCTTCGGCGAGCAGGACCGCAGTCGCCTTCGCCATTCCAGAAGCGCCGCCTGCAACAAGGGCCTTCTTGCCGTCCAGTTCCATGACCCCTCCGGTCCCGGAGAGAGATCTCCGTCTAAGTCCGATGTGCGAGTGCCTCAAAATATGAGTCGCCCCGGCGTTTGTCGATCCGGTCGTTCGGCGCCTCGGCTTCCCTATCTGGATTGGGCTCCCGGAGAGGACGAAAACTAGATTTTTCCGGTGCCCCTTATGGACCGATTTGTCGCCTCCCGGTAACGACTGTGGATCCCGACCGGGGCGAAGACGAACTAGCGAAGTCGCAATACCACGACACGTTCGAAGCTGTCCGACGGCCCGGGGACACGCGGACCGCGGAAGAATGGTTCAGGGTCGCATTCGAGGGCGCGTCAATCCCGCTGCGCTGGTTCATGCTCGTCGGCTGGCGTGGCGTTCTGCTTCTTCGGATCCGATCGCTGAGCGACAGGCGCAACATCCTCGGTTGGCCGATCATGCAAAGCGAACCGGACAGTTCCCAACTGCAACTCGAGTCGCCTCTGATGACATCCACGCTGGGCTTGCATCTAGAGGAATCGAAGGCTTGTTGGACAACGAACGTGCACTACAACAATCGACTCGGTAAGGCGTTGTGGGCCCTCGCCGGACCGATCCACCGAAAGGTCGTACCCGCCAGGTTGAAGGCGGCGGCAACCCCATCCAAAGATTCAAGGAGATAAAAGTGATCGAGTTGGTCCCGCTGTACGAGGCCACACTGACTCTGGCCCCGCCCATCGACGCCGGCATGACCCCTACCGGGCAGCTGTTGGTCGTCGAGGCCACCGGGGCCCGGTTGAGGGGGCGACTTTCAGGATCACTCGCCGGTTCGAGCAGTGCCGACTGGGTGACGATCACCCCGGGGGGTTTCGGACTACTCGACGTGCGCTTCGCAATTCGGACCGACGACGATGCGCTGGTATTCGCCACCTATTCCGGCCGAATACACCTGGTGCCCGGATCGGGGTTCGTCGCGTACGTCGCACCGACGTTCACCACCGGTGATCCCAGGTACGCGTGGATCAACGAGATCCAAGCGGTCGGCAAAGGCGTTCTATCCGAAGACCTGATGACCCTGACCGAGGATGTCTACGAGATCAGCTAGTCAACCGATCAGCTTGCGCGGATGACGCCCGTCCACGTAACCGATGAACGGTGGATAGATGTTGTAACCGAGGAGCTCCTGGAGCCTTTCATCCAGTTCGCTTGCCGCGTCGGGCGGAACGACGAGAACATGGTTCTCCACCGGTCTCAACCATCCGACGCAATAGTGCAGGACGACACCGAGCCGTGATTCACTCGTATGGTTGGCTCCGCCTCCATGCCAGACACTTCCGAGATATATGAGCGCGTCGCCAGCATCGAGCTCGACCTGGAACGTAGCGGTGTCCACATCCGGCCGTTCGTTGATCCAATATTGGCTGCCCGGAACGATACGGGTAGTGCCGTTTTCTTTAGTGAAATTCATCATCGGCCACATGACGTTGACCACGAGCTCGGAATGCGGTCGCGCGACCGGATAGAGAGCGTCGTCGGGATGCAAGGGTTGCTCGGTTTCCCCTGGACCGATCGAAATGGCGGTCGGAGCGCTCAATTGGTACTGCCCGAGGATTGAGTCGAGAACGCCGAGCACAACCTGGTGTGTCGCCAGTGCGTCGAGAGAGCGGGTCTTGCCGAACAGCCCGTAGACGCGCCGGGTGCTCCGTCCTTCAAAGTCATCACGCCCCGCAGGGGTGTTCTCCATGATCGACTCGAGCTCCGTGCGGGCGGTGTCGACCTGCGAAACGGAGATGGCATTCGGGATGACTGCATAACCGTCGGTCTTCAGCGCCGTGATGACGTCTTCGATCACCGTTTCCTCCTCCAGGGTAATCAACTTGCCGAGGCGCAGATCCGGTAGGCGCACCGCGGCGCGCCGGCGAGCAGATGCTCGGTGCGTTCCACCGTTACATCATCGCCGAGAACGGCCCTGAAAACGCCGAGCTCGGCGCGGCAGAAGCCTGCGCAGGATTCGGCGGCTTCGCAGATGGGGCAGTGGTGCTCGATCAACAAAAGGCCGTCGCCACCTTCTTCTTTCGTGACCTCCGCCATGTAACCCTCTGCAGTTCGCATCCGGGCGAGGGCCTCGGTGCGATCGCGCAGCGTTTGCCCGGCTGCCGCGACGGCCGTCTCGTAGTCACGCTGCTGATCGCGGGTGCGCAACGCGATGACCTCGTTCAGCACCTCGTCACCGGCCACGGACCTGATGGCTTGCACCAATGCTGCAGTGAGCTCGCCGTGGCGGTCGGGAAAGAGGCCGTGCGCGCGCCGGGTGAGACGCCACCGACCGGCGGGCCGACCTGGCGTTCCGGTGTGCTCATCCGACACGGAGACCAGATCCTCTTCGGCCAGTCCGTCGAGATGTTGGCGCACGGCCGCGGGCGTCAGATGGAGCTCACGAGCGAGCTCGGCCGGGGTGGCAGGCCCGCCGAGCTTCAGGCGGTCGAGGATTCGCCTCCTCCCGACGGACAACACGATGTCCTGAACATCCCTGGTCACACGCTCACTCTCGTCTGTCATCCGTTCTCCTCGTAAAGGGGTTCACCTCTCCTCAAGCGCGACGCTATGTGCACCACGTGGGACAGCTCACGTCGGGTAGGGGTGTGCGCGGCCAAAAATCGGGCCGCGCCCGCCATGATGAGGGCTCCCTGCTCGCTGCCCGCGGGCCAGGCCGAAAACTGGCGTACCGCGGCTTCGAAGATCTGGTACCAGTGGAACCGGGCGTCCTCGGTGAGAAGTTGGTGCCCGAGGGCTGCGATGACAGGTTGAGGTTCGCTCGTATCCAGTAGCAACTTGTAGACGATCCCTCCGGCTTCGTCGACCTTCCCCTCGATGTCCCAACACTGTGCGAGCAGCTCGAGCGAGGCGTCCCCTGCGTAGGTCGACGGCATCCTCGCTGCCGGCACGTTGAGGAACCGGTCGAGGTAGACGCGAAGCGCGCACTGGTAGACGCCGCGCACCAACTCCGGTGACGGCGCACGCACGAGTGCCTGGTGCAGCGCATTCGCCGCGGTGAACGCGTGGTGCACGACGTTCCAGTCCCCGTGATCGTTCTGGGTATGGAACCTGACGATCCGCAACGCGGCCGCATAGACAACGGCACGGGCAAGTTGTTCGGGACTCGCACCGGCATCAACAGCACCGTCGAGCGCGCCCACGACCTCGTAAGGAGATTCCGACAGGATCGCCCACGCGAGCGCATCGACCTCCGGATCACCGAAGTTTCCACGAGGGGCGGCATCGAGTCGGGCCGCAAGCTCCTCCGTCCTGGCGGTTCCCTCGAGCAATGTGGCGAGGTCGTCCGGGTGACGCCACGACGATTCTTCTTCGTGGCGTCGCGCATTCGCGGTCTGCATTACGAGAGTGGGGAGGATCTCCGCGGCATCTTCCCAACTCATGGATTCGACTGCCTCGAACGCCTTGTTGGTGAAGTCGAGGACGTGACCTTCGTCGATGAAGACATGGTCGGTGATTGCCGCGAACATCATCGTGGCCACTTCTTCTTCGGTATGACCAGAAGCGATCGCCGTCGCAAGTGTGCGCTCGGAGGCGTCGGAAGATCGCGTGTCGATGAAGCGCCGGTACCACGCGGTCAGGCGGTCGGCTCCGGGATCAGACGTGAGCGCTTCGAGTGGGAAGCGCGCCGGTCGGCCCACGGTGTCGGCAGAGACAGATGAAAGCCCGTGAACCAGGGCGAGCGGGCGATCCGCCTCATCGAGGAACGGCACGATGTTGGACATGGCGACCAGGACCGTGAGCCCCGTTCCCCATCCCGGTCCGCGGTAGCGAATACCGAACCGGACGCCTTCGCGGACGATCTTCGACGGCTCGACTCCCGCCGCACCGAGACCGACCACGGCTTTCGCGATCACGAGAGAGATGCCTTGTTCGAGACCCTCGGATAAACGCTTCAGCAGCTTCGCCTTCTCGTCCCGGCTCGCTTCGACGATCACGCTCACGTCGCCACCGGACAGATCGACCTCGTAAGCGGGGACGTCGTCAGCGAAGGGATCGAGAGTTCCGCCGGAGACCAGGTCGAACCTGGCATGGTGCCAATGGCAGGTGAGGAGCCCCGATTGGACGGTGCCCCGGTGGAGCGGAAACCCCATGTGCGGGCAACGATCTTCCACCGCATAGGCACAGCCCTCGTCCCAGAAGACGCACACCGGCCTGGTCCCCACCTTCCCGATGATGCAGCCCGCTTTCTTGAGCTCTTCGAGGGTGCCGATCTTCACTCGCCGTGCCGGGGGTTCCTCCATGCCGCCATCGTAAGCAGTAATTTCGGATTACACAAGACAATTCTATTGAAACTATGAGGTGGTCCCCGACGCCCTCTAGCTCGGCGACTTGAACTGCTCGATTGTCAGCTTGCCGATCATCTAGAAGAACGACATACCGATCATCGACGAGCGCCGGGCGCCTACCGGTCGGAAGCCCCTGCCGGAGCCGGCGACTTGATCCCTTCGTAAGCGGAGCGGTCGAAATGCCGGGTACGCCTGCGGAAGTCCCACGTGTATCCCGGCCAGATCGTCGTGTTCCGACCACGTTTGTCCAGATACCAACTGCGGCACCCGCCCGAGTTCCATACCGTCGGACCAAGACGCCGCTGGAGCTCTTCATTGAAGCGTTCCTGTACCGCCTCACGCACGACCAACACATCGTCACCCATCTCGTCCATCGTGCGAAGAGCGTCGAGCACGTAGGTGACCTGTGACTCGATCATGAACACGAGGGAGTTGTGACCTAGCCCGGTGTTCGGCCCGACGAGGAAGAAGAGGTTCGGAAATCCGGCCACACTGGTTCCCAGATACGCCTCCATCCCCGACGACCACGCATCCGCCAGCTTCGTCCCGTCCCCGGAGAAAACCCTTTCCGCAAAAGGCATATCCGTCACATGGAATCCGGTGCCGAAAATAAGGACGTCGGCCATCTGCACCTGACCGTCAGATGAGATGAGGCTCGAACCGCGCACTTCGGCGAGGCCGCTGTCGATCAACTCGACGTTGGATTTCTGAAGCGTCGGGTACCAGTCGTTTGAGATGAGGATGCGCTTGCATCCGATCGTGTAGTCCGGTGTGAGTTTCGCCCGCAACTCCCGATTCGGCACCTGCTGTTCTATGAACTTGCGTGCCAGCTTGGTAACTCGCCCCGCGCGCTGCGCGTGCAGGAACCACAGCAGGTAAGTCTCCCTGAACCAGTAGACGAGGGCGCGGGGGATCTTCTCGGATTCCTTCACGGTTCTGAACAATGACTGCTCGAGCGGACTCAATGCCCTGTCCCTTCGCGGCGTGACCCACGGCGGCGTCCGCTGGAAGACGACCACCTTCTCGGCGACCGGCTGGATCTCAGGGACGAACTGGATGGCCGAAGCTCCTGTTCCGACGACTGCCACGGTCTTTCCCGACAGGTCGACGTCGTGATCCCAGCGGGCCGAATGGAACACCGGACCGGGGAAGTACTGCAGTCCAGGCACGTTGGGGATCCGTGGCTCGGACAACGGACCGGCGCCGGCGACGAGAATCCGCGCCGAGATCACGCCGCCCGTCGTCTCGATGAACCACCGCCTCTTCTGATCGTCGAAGCGGGCCGCGAACACCTCGTGGTTGAACCTGATCCGGTCGGTGATGCCGGCCTCGCTGGCGCAACGCTTCAGATAGCTCCAGATCTCGGCTTGAGGCGAGAACGAGTGGCTCCAGTCCGGGTTCATGGCGAAGGAGAACGAATAAAGGTGCGAAGGCACGTCGCAGGCCGCGCCGGGATAGGTGTTGTCCCGCCACGTCCCACCGAGATCCCCGGCCTTCTCCAGCACCAGGAAGTCCTTCCGCCCGTGCTTTTCGAGCTGGATGGCCATGCCCAGCCCGGAGAATCCCGATCCGACGATTGCCACATCGGTCTCCGTCTGGGGCTTTGCTTCGCTTCGGGCTTCGGCTCGCGCTTCGATTCGGTCGGCAGCGAGGCCCAGGTCCGTCATCGTCACCTCCACTCGAGCCGTACGGGGGAAGTAAGGCTCATCGGGTCTGGTTCATTTTTCTCATAGCGTCACTATGTGTAAAGACGCTACCTAAGTTACCAATCGGTAACATCGGCAAACAGCCCTTGAACAAGCCCTGGACCGGCCAAGCCATCGGCCAGCTTCAGGGTCGGGACGAACCGGTTGCCCGGCCCTCCAAGGTCACGTAAAGTAGCTGGCTGGCCTTGTGCCGCTGTGGTCATGGGTGTTCACCCGGGCGATGCGGGCACGAAGTCGGTAGAACCTGGCAGGGACCGCCTCAAAAGCCGGAATCGCGGCACGCGGGCCACGCCGTCCACAAATGGATCAGAGAAGGACTCCGAGTGCGCACGTTCTCACCCACAGCCGACGAGATCACGAGGCAATGGCTGGTCGTCGACGCCGATGGCCTGGTGCTCGGTCGCATGGCCACCGAGGTCGCTACGCGACTGCGGGGCAAGCACAAGCCGATCTTTGCTCCTCACATCGACACGGGCGACTTCGTCGTGGTCATCAACGCATCCAAGGTCGTAATGACTGCTGACAAGGCCGGCGACAAGTTCGCCTACCACCACAGCGGTTACCCCGGCGGTCTGACGTCACGTTCTTATGCGGAGCTGCTCCAGAACAACCCCGAGGAAGTTGTGCGCCGTGCGGTCCGCGGAATGCTTCCGAGGAACAGGCTCGGTCGCCAGCAACTCAGCAAGTTGAAGGTTTACGCCGGGTCCGAGCACCCGCACGAGGCCCAGCAGCCCCAGTCGCTCGATCTTCCGGGTGCACGCCGCGCCAGCCGCTCGGCCTGAACCCACCGAATCTCCAGGAGAAGAATTGACCACAACGGCAACACCCGAAGAGACGGCCACAGAAGAGGCCGCCCCGGCGACCACCGCCACGGCCGCACCCACTCAGGCGACAACAACCACAGCCACGACGACTCCGGAGCCCCGCGAAGCTCCGTCTCCCCGTGCGGCCAAAAGGCCGGCACCGATCAGCCAGACAACCGGACGGCGCAAGCAGGCCGTGGCGCGCGTTCGTCTGCGCCCCGGTAACGGCACCATCACCGTGAACCGCCGGACATTCGAGGCCTACTTCACGTCCGCTACCCACCGCATGATCGTGAGCGAGCCGCTTCGTCTGTCGAGCACAACGGAACGTTTCGACATCGACGCCACGATCGACGGCGGCGGCATTTCCGGCCAGGCCGGGGCGCTGCGCCTGGGCATAACCCGCGCTCTCGTCACCATCGATCCCGAGCTCCGCACAAGTCTGAAAAGGGCCGGTCTCCTGACGCGTGACGCCCGCGAAAAGGAGAGCAAGAAGTACGGCCTCAAGAAGGCTCGTAAGGCGCCCCAGTACTCGAAGCGCTGATCCGCGTGGCCGCCCGGTTCGGCACCGACGGAATCCGCGGCGTCGCCAACGCAGAGCTGACACCCGAGATAGTCCTGGCGCTAGGCCGCGCTGCCGCGCGCGTCCTACCGGCCGGGTCGTTCCTGGTCGGCCGCGACACCCGCCGCTCTGGGCCTCTGCTTCAGGCCGCGCTGTCTGCGGGCATGGCGAGCGAGGGTGCAGACGTCGTGGACCTCGGCGTGATCCCGACTCCCGGTGTGGCGTGGTTGTCCGAAAAGCGCAGCGTTCCCGCGGCGGTCGTGTCCGCTTCGCACAACCCTTTCTCCGACAACGGCGTCAAGCTGTTCGCAGCCGGAGGACTGAAACTTCCCGATTCGCTCGAGGCGTCGATAGAAGAGGAGCTGATCCGGATCCTCGATGGTCACGGTCGTGGCCCGAGAGCTCCCGTGGGCCACGGTGTCGGCCGGCTTTCTTCAGATCCTGATGCGATAGATCAGTACGCGGATCACCTGGCCGGCGTCATCGCCCCCAACGATCTGGCGGGCCTCAACATCGTCATCGACTGCGCGAACGGTGCCGGGCATGTCGTGGCACCCGAAGTGTTCGAGCGACTCGGTGCGAAAGTGACTGTCATCGCGGCGGAACCCGACGGCGGCAACATCAACGACGACTGCGGCTCGACCCACCCGGCCAAGTTGTCAGAGACCGTTCTGGCGAAAGGCGCTGATCTCGGTCTCGCCCTCGACGGCGACGCGGACCGGCTTGTCGCTGTCGATAACGAGGGGACTGTCCGCACCGGTGACGAGTTGCTCGTCATATTCGCCTCCGACTTGAAAGATCGTGGCCAGCTCGCCGGCAACACGGTTGCGGTGACGATCATGTCCAACCTCGGCCTGCACCGTGCACTCGCGGAGCAGAGCATCAACGTGAGGCAGACCGTTGTCGGCGACCGGTACATCCTCGAGGCCCTGGACCTCGACGGCCTTTCGCTTGGTGGCGAGCAGTCCGGGCATCTCGTGTTCAGGCGCATGGCAACCACGGGAGACGGAACGCTCACTGCGGTACTGCTGGCGGACCTCGTCAACCGGACCGGCACCCCGCTCGCGCAGTTGGCGGCAGAGTCCATGACCCAGGTTCCGCAACTTCTCGTAAGCGTGACCGCCGCAGACCCCGCCGGCACCGTGGCGCACGCCATCGTGAAAGAGGAGCTCGAAGCGGTCACCGCCGAGCTGGGCCCGGACGGCAGGGTCCTGGTAAGGGCGAGCGGTACCGAGCCGGTCGTAAGGGTCATGGTGGAGGCGACCGATGAAGGAGTCGCCCGTAGTGCTCTGGACCGTCTGTGCCAGGCGGTCGCCCACGCTCAACAGGTTCTCTGACCTGCACCTGTAAAGAACGGCCACGCCGCTGCCGTAGCCTTGTGCACCATGTGCGGAATCGTGGGGGTGACCGGCAGCTCTGGGGCACTCGAAACGCTGCTCGACGGGATCGAGTGCCTGGAATACCGGGGATACGACTCCGCAGGCGTGGCGCTGGTTCTACCCGACAGGCTGTGGAGGGTCAGGGCCGCTGACGGGACCCGGTCGCTGGCGAAGCTCCGCGAACTGACCACCAACGCTCCCGCCTCATCCGCCGGCATCGGCCACACCCGTTGGGCTACCCACGGGCACCCGACCGAGCACAACGCGCACCCGCACACCGACTGCACCCAGACGGTCGCCGTCGTTCACAACGGGATCGTCGAAAACTGGTACGAGCTGGCCTCAGAACTGCGCGAAGCGGGACACAAGCTCGAGTCCGAGACCGACACCGAGATCGTCGCTCACCTGATCGAGTCCGCCCTCGCCGGCGGCGTCGGTCTCGTCGAGGCCGTCCGCATAACTCTCGGCGCCCTGCGCGGTGCGTTCGCCCTTGCAGTGGTCTCAGCCTCCGAGCCCGACACCATCGTGGCGGCAAGGCGGGTTTCCCCACTCGTCGTCGGTATCAAAGACGCGAGCGACGCACGCTCGAGCGACTCCAATGGATCGGAGGACCCGCGCGGAGTCGGACTGCTCGCGTCGGACATCCCCGCCCTGCTCGGGATCACACGCAAGCTCTGGGCCCTCGAAGACGACCAGATCGCGGAGATCCGTCCGGGCAGCCTTCGTGTCACCACCCTCGAGGGTGAAGCGGTGGAGCCCGTCGCCCTTCAGGTCGAATGGGACCTCGAAGCCGCTCAGAAGGGCGGTTACGACGACTTCATGAGCAAGGAGATGCACGAGCAGCCTCGTGCCGTTGCCGACACCCTGCTCGGACGTCTCGACTCCGACGGTGCCATCGTCCTCGACGAAGGCCGCATCGGTCGCAAGGAGCTGCTGCAGATCGACAAGGTCGTCATCGTGGCCTGCGGATCGAGCTACCACGCAGGCCTGGTGGCCAAGTACGCCATAGAGAAGTGGGCGCGACTTCCCGTCGACGTCGACATCGCCTCCGAGTTCCGTTACCGCGATCCCGTTTTGGACTCCCGGACGCTCGTGATCGGCGTAAGCCAATCAGGGGAGACCGTCGACACGCTCCAGGCGATGCGCGAGGCGCGCTCTTTGGGAGCAAGGCTGCTCGTCATCTCGAACGTGGTCGACTCGTCGATGGCCCGCGAGGCTGACGGAGCGCTCTACACCAGAGCGGGACCTGAGATCGGCGTGGCGGCAACCAAAACCTTGCTCACGCAGATCGTGTCACTCGAGATCCTCGCCCTATATCTCGCCGAGATGCGGGGAAACCTCAATGCCGCGCAGATCCGCGAATCACTCAGCGAGCTCGCCAGGCTGCCCGATCTGTTGACTGCCGCGCTCAGCCGCGATGCGGAGGTCGCCGCGGTAGCCGCCCAATTCCCGAACACGCGCGACTTCTTCTTTTTGGGCCGCCACATCGGGAACCCGGTCGCCATGGAAGGCGCTCTGAAGTTGAAGGAGCTGGCCTACGTCAGAGCCGAGGCATATCCGGCCGGTGAGCTCAAGCACGGTCCGATCGCGCTCATCGAACCGGGGTCGGTCGTGGTCGGAGTGGCTTCGCGCACGCGCCTCAGGGAGAAGATGCTCGCCAACATCGCGGAGGTGAAAGCGAGGGGAGCGACCGTCGTGCTCGTGGCGAACGACGGCGACGAAGAGACCGCCAGGCATGCAGACGCCGTTTTGTGGTCGCCCGCCACGAGCGAGCTGTTCTCGCCTGTCGTCGACATCGTCCCGCTCCAGCTCTTCGCGTACCACCTGGCCCGCCTGCACGGCCTCGACGTCGACAGGCCGCGCAACCTGGCTAAGACGGTCACCGTCGAGTGACGGCGGGCTCACCGCCGGATGCCGGCGCGATGAGATCCCTGGGTAATGCTTTGCACGAGAGGTAATGCTGTGTCAGTGCTCGGCACCGGGGTAGACGCCGTGGATGTGGATCGTTTCCGGACCATCCTGGAACGCCGCCCGACGATCAAGCGACGCCTGTTCACCGCGTCCGAACGCGAGTACGCAGAGCGATCCGGCGATCCGGCGATCCGCTTCGCGGCCCGCTTCGCGGCGAAGGAGGCCGCGCTCAAGGCGTTGGGAGTCGGGATCGGCGCTGCCCGGTTCTGCGACATCGAGGTGACCCGAAACACCGACGGCGCTCCCGCATTCGCTCTGCATGGTGACGCAGCGTTCCTCGCACAGAAAAAAGGAGTGGAGCACTGGCACCTATCCCTGACCCACACGCACACCGTCGCCGTCGCCAGCGCCATTGCTGAAGGCCCTGATCCAGCCGAAGGCCGCGAATCGTGAAGCCCGTCGTCTCCGTTTCCCAGATGCGCGAGATCGATGCGGCCGCACTTGCGACAGTCGACGAGTCGGTGCTTGTCGAGCGCGCGGGAACCGCCGTTGCCACGTGGGCGCTCCGGCTGCTCGGCGGCGCATACGGCCGCAGGGTCGTGGTCGTCACCGGCAAGGGGAACAACGGTGCTGACGGGCGCGTCGCGGCGAACCGCCTCAGAGCCCGTGGAGCGCGTGTCACGGTGATCGATGCGGCGGACGCGCCGGAGCGGATAGCCGGTAAGCCGGATGTCGATCTCGTCATCGACGCCGCGTACGGCACCGGCTTCCGCGGCAGTTACAAAGCGCCTTCTGTTCCGCTCGGAGTTCCGGTCCTCGCCGTCGACATCCCGTCCGGTGTGAACGGTGAAACGGGCGAGGTGTCGGGTGAGGCTCTACGTGCAGACGTCACGGTCACCTTCGCCGCGCTCAAACCGGGTCTGCTCCAAGGTGATGGTCCGGCGCTGAGTGGCTTCGTCTACGTGGCGGACATCGGACTAGACGTGTCCGGCGCAAATATGTGGTTGATCGAGGATTCAGACGTCGCAGAGATGGTTCCATCGCGCGATCGCGACGCCAACAAGTGGCAGTCCGGCGTGGTGGTCGTGGCCGGATCGCCGGGGATGCTCGGCGCCGCGACGTTCAGCGCCACCGCCGCATACCGGGCGGGCGCGGGAATGGTTCGCCTCGCAGTTCCCGGTGCCAGCGCCACCGAGCTGCCGGCGAGCGAAGCCGTCGGGTTGGAGATACCGCGGCACGGCTGGGCATCCCAGGTCCTCGAAGTGGCGAAGAGGTGCCGCTGCGTGGTGATCGGCCCTGGAATCGGCCGCGATCCAGAGACCAGCAGCGATGTCAGGCAACTGGCCATCGAGTCTCCGGTACCGGTGGTCGTGGACGCGGACGGACTGTTCGCTCTCGGACAGGCCCCCGAGGTGGCCGCGGTGGCGAGGAGTCGTGCCGCTGAGGCCGGTCCTCTGGTCCTCACTCCTCACGCCGGCGAATTCGCCCGGATGTTCGGAAGAACACCTGGGACGGACAGGGTGGGCGAAGCCGTGAGAGCAACCGCAGAAGCCGAGGCCGTGGTCCTTCTGAAGGGCCCCACCACCGTCGTGGCCGGCGGAGACGGTGATGTCCCCGGTCCGGTCAGGATCGTCATGTCAGGTGGTCCCAATCTTGCGACCGCCGGTACGGGCGACGTCCTGTCTGGAGTGATCGCCGCGTTCATCGCCAGAGGAACCGCACCACTCGAGGCCGCTGCCCTAGGCGCTCACGTGCACGGTCGAGCAGCGGGACTCGGACCGGCAGAAGGACTGGTGGCGGGCGATCTGGCCGACCTGGTCGCGCGGTGGTTGTCCGCGGAGAAAGAAGTGTTCGATGGCTGAGGCAGCCATGCGCCCCGTTTGGGCGGAGATAGACCTCGCCGCGGTGAGACACAACGTGCAAGCTCTCCGGCGCATCTCGGGAACGGACCTGTGCGCAGTGGTGAAGGCCGACGGGTACGGACACGGAGCCGTCGCGATCGCTAATGCCGCGTTGGAGGCCGGAGCAGAGTGGCTCGGCGTCGCCGTTTCAGAAGAAGGAATGGAGCTCCGTCGATCCGGGATCACCGCCCCGGTACTCGTCCTGTCCGAGCCGACCGCGGACGAGATGGTCTTGGCCACGTCAAACGGGCTTCCGTTCGCCGTCTACACGCAAGAGGGAATTACCGCCGCCGAAAACGCGGCGAGGCAGACGGGCCGGGTGGCTGACGTGCATCTCAAAGTGGATTCGGGAATGCACCGCGTCGGTGCCGAGCCGGCCGATGTTCCTGTCCTCGCCCGAGCGATCACAGAGTCCCCGCATCTGCATCTCGGTTCTGTGTGGACCCACCTGGCAGTGGCAGACGGTGTGACCGAGGAAGACCGAGCCTTCACGGCCCACCAGGTCGATCTCTACAACGAGGTCCTCTTCAATGTCGCGGCATCAGGGATAGACGTCCCGATGCGCCACGCAGCGAACTCGGCGGGCGCCATCGCGTACCCCGACGCGCGGTTCGACATGATCCGCTGCGGTATCGCGCTGTACGGCCAGCCACCGGCACCGGAACTGGTCCCGCTGCTCGGAGATTTGGGCGTCGATCTGAAACCGGTCCTCTCGCTCAAGGCCCAGGTCAGCCAGGTCCGCGAGCTCGACGCAGGCGAACGTCCCTCATACGGAAGAAGGCGGGCGCTCCCGGAAGACTCCACGGTGGCCGTTATTCCGGTCGGATATGCCGACGGGCTACCCCGGGCTTATTTCGAACGCGGCGGGACCGTTCTCGTCGGTGGCCGTCGACGGCCTCTGGCCGGTACGGTGACCATGGACCAGACGGTCGTCGACTGCGGCCCCGACTCCGGTGTCGCGGTCGGAGACGAGGTGGTTTTGATCGGGAGCCAGGGACGCGAGACCCTGACTGCGACCGACTGGGCGGAAGTGCTCGGGACCATCAGCTACGAGGTGTTGTGCGGTATCGGGCAGAGGGTGCCGCGGGTTTTGGTCGACCACCGGGCCGGCGTGGAGGATGAGATGGACAGAGGCGTGACTGTGGGGGGCTCGTCATGAGCGAACCTGACCATGGGGAACTCGAGCACGGCGTCGAACGCGGTGTGGAGATCGGGATCGAAGCCGTAAAGCGCATCGGCAGGATGGGCCGTTTCGGCCGCACGGCCGGAATCGCCGCCCTCGGTACCGGCGCGGCGCTGGCCGTAGGTTGGGCTGCACAGCGCCGGTTTGTCGCTCGCTCTCTGGCCACTGCCGACGAAATGAGAGCCGAAGGCCTGGACATGCCGGCGGATGCGAAGCACTACGACATCGAGACAGATGACGGCGGCAGCATCCACGTCGTAAGACGCGGCAAGGGCATGCCCCTCGTTCTGCTTCACGGAGTGTTTCTCAATTCCACCGTCTGGGTGCACCAGTTCAACGATCTGGCAGATGAGTTCGAGGTCATCGCCCTCGACCTGAGGGGACACGGTCAATCGGTCGTCGGATCCGATGGGTTTGGTCTCGAGATTCCCGGGTCGGGCGAAAAGCTCATGCCGGACGACGCCCCGCAAGCCTCCGTCAGACGCCGCTCGCGCCCGAGCCGCCGCCGCGTCCCGCCGCCCGCGCTCGAGCGGATGGCCATGGATGTCCGCCAGGTCTTGAGGTCTCTCGACGTCGAGCACGCAGTCCTGGTCGGCCATTCGATGGGAGGGATGATCGCCATCCAGGCGGTCGCCGGACTGAGCCACGACGAGCGCCATTCGCGCCTGGCCGGTCTGATGCTCACGAGCACCACCTCCGGGCCCATGCTCGGTGTACCGGGGTGGGACGCATTCGCCTCATTCAGTACACCCGCGGCACTCCGGTTGGCGCGCACCTCTGTTCTGGCCAAGAGGGGAGCGATCCCTAAGGGCGACGTCCGCTGGTGGGCCAGTCGCCTCGCATTCGGAGCCGAAGCTCCCGCAGTTCAGGTCCGATTCCTGGAAAACATGCTGGGCGAGGCCACGCAACCGACGATGGAAGGGCTACTGGAATCCCTGGCGCGGGTGAACCTGTCGGGTCTCCTCGGTTCGGTGGACCTTCCGACACTGGTGACCGTCGGGACACACGACCGTCTGACCCCGCCCTGGCACTCAAGACGCCTCGAGGGGCGGCTCCCCGAAGCGCGACTGGTCGAGCTCGCCCGGTGCGGTCACATGCCGATGCTCGAGAGGCGCAGGGAGTTCGATCGCCTCCTCGAGGAGCACGCCCTCAAGGTGAGTTGATCGGAAGGTGGGCTGATGGGAGCGCCGCAGTGTCGGTGACGAAGCTCGCCGAGGTCCGCGCAGAGGCCATGACCTGCACCAGATGCGGACTCGCAAGCGGCCGCACGCAGGTCGTCTTCGGTGTGGGGAATCCCGAAGCCGACCTGATGTTCATCGGTGAAGGCCCCGGCAGGGACGAGGACATTCAGGGCGAACCGTTCGTGGGACGCTCGGGCAAGCTCCTCGACAAGTTGATGCTGCAAGAGATCGGGATAGATCGGTCGAAGTGCTACATCGCAAACGTCGTGAAGTGCCGTCCGCCCAACAACCGCGATCCGAAACCGGACGAGATCGAAGCATGCCGGCCTTGGCTCGAGACTCAACTCGATCTGATTCATCCGACCGTCGTAGTGACGCTCGGGAACTTCGCCACGCGTTTCCTACTGGACTCGACCGCAGGTATCAGCAAGTTGCGGGGTCGTTCGTACCCGTACCGTGACGGATTCCTGGTCCCGACGTATCACCCGGCAGCGGCACTGAGAGGCGGCGCTGAGATCGTCGCCGAAATGCGAGCCGATCTCATCCGCGCGAAGACCCACCTTGTCGAGCGGTCACTTCTCTGAGCGCATCACCGGACGCCGACCAGATCACACCAGCCACATTCGATCAAGCAACTCACAGTCGATGAGAGTTATTGCCACATATAAGGCAAAAAGTGCCGGGGCGACGCGCGCTGTGGCCAAGCGGCTCGCGACGACTCTCGTTCCCGGAGACATCATCCTTCTCGTGGGGGATCTCGGGGCCGGAAAGACGACATTTGTCCAGGGGTTGGCAGAAGGTCTCGGCGTTACCGACCCGGTGACAAGCCCCACCTTCATGCTCATGCGCGTGCTCGAGTGCGGCACCGACGATGACACACAAGGCGGTCCGGTTCGGCGGCTGCTCCACGCCGATCTGTACAGACTCGATCAGATGAGCGAAGTCGTGGATCTGGGTCTCATAGAGCTGGTCGAAGACGGCGCAGTCGCCGCGGTCGAATGGGGCGATGCAGGAGCGCCGGCTTTCGGGACCGAAGTGCTCCAGGTTGATATCGCACGCAGTGATGTCGCTACTGATGCTGCTGACGACATGGATCACAAGGACGACACGGACGACACGGACGACGACGAACGGACGGTCACAGTGAGCGGCTCCGAGTCTTGGGAACCGCGCGCCGTCAAGATCGCCGCGGCTTTCGCTTCAACATGATCGTTCTGGCGATCGAATCCTCCACCGATGCCGCCGGCGTCGCGCTCGCTGACGGGTCCGGAGTCCTTGCGCAGGTAACTGTGGCGAAGGGAAGGCGCCACGCGGAGACGATCACGCCGTCGATCGAATGGTGTTGCGCGACGACAGGGGTAGCGCTCTCCGAGGTCGACGCGATCGTCGTTGATACCGGTCCCGGCTTGTTCACCGGACTGCGTGTGGGGGTCGGAACGGCGAAGGCTCTGGCGTACGCGCTCAGTAAGCTCGTTGTAGCGGTGTCGAGCCTCGACGTCCTGCTCCACGCGGCAACGGGGTTGCGGTCCGACGATGCGACTGTGATGGCAGTGCTCGACGCCCGCAGGGGGGAGGTCGTGTGGCGGCGCCAAGGTTTCCGATCTGAGGGATCTGACGACTCGGCCGTAGTCACCCTCGAAACGCCTTACGAGCTCGTAGCCCGCCTGGAGAAGATGGACGGCCACGACGTCCTACTGGTCGGTGACGGCGCTCACCGCTACGAGGAGATGCTCAAGATGATCCCCGGCGTGCGCATCGCCGGGAGGCTTCTCTCATCACCTCCGGTCGGTGTTCTGGCCGAAATGGGGGTCGACCTGGCTACGAAAGGCCAGTTCAGGGACCCTCTCCTACTTGTTCCCGACTACGTCCGACACGCCGATGTCCGGATCAACTGGGAGAGCCGGGCCACCCGCCCGGCGGAGAGCCAGCCGAGCTGACACCGCGACCTCCGCGATCCCGGCAGAATTCAGAGAGTCCCGACAGAACGCGTAGAGATGGTCGCCGAACCCAAACCCCTCACCGACACGATCGAAATCGTCCTCATGCGCCGCAAGCACCTCCACGAGGTGATGCGCATCGAGGCACAGGAGTACGTCCGTCCTTGGACGTCGACCCTGTTCGTGTCGGAGCTCGCGCAGAAAACGCGCCGCTACACCGTCGCCACGATGGGCGGCGTAGTCGTGGGTTACACCGGGCTCATGCTCATCGAGGACGAGGGCCACGTGAACACGCTGACCGTCGACGGGACCTTCCACCGCCAGGGCATCGGCACGATGCTCCTGCTCGACCTGGCCAGGGCAGCCGCGGAGGCCGGTTCGCATCACATCACCCTCGAGGTCCGCGAGCACAACGAAGGTGCCAAAGCGCTTTACATGCAGTTCGGATTCGCGCCGATCGGTGTCCGGCGGAACTACTACGAGGAAACCGGTGAGAACGCCATCGTCATGTGTGCCCGCGACGTTCACACGCCCGAATACATACAACGCCTCGACCGCATCGAGTCGAAGCTGATGTTCAAGCAGTGAGGACGGCATAGTGAGAGCACGCACCCTGCTCGGCATCGAAACGTCGTGTGACGAGACCGCTGCCGCCGTCGTCGAAGACGGGAACAACGTGCTTTCGTCTGTCGTGTCGAGCCAGGTTGATCTCCACGCCGAGTACGGGGGAGTGGTTCCAGAGATCGCCGGGCGTGCGCATCTCGAGTTGCTCACGCCCGTGATCGACAAGGCGCTTGTCGAAGCTGGAAACGTCAGAAGCAACAGGGGCGGAGAAGTTCGCCCTGCCGGACCACCAGTGGACGCGATCGCCGCGACCATCGGCCCCGGCCTGATCGGCTCTCTGCTTGTGGGAGTAGCCGAAGCGAAGGCGCTGGCTCTCGCGTGGGGGGTTCCGTTCGCGGGCGTCAACCACCTGGAAGGTCACCTCTTCGCTGCTCTGCTCGATCATCCGGACCTCGAGTGGCCGATAGTCGTGGAGCTCGTTTCCGGTGGCCACACGATGCTGCTCTCGATGGAGGGTCCGGGCCGATACCGGCATCTTGGTGAAACCGTCGACGATGCGGCAGGGGAGGCCTTCGACAAGGTTGCCCGCTTTCTCGGACTCGGTTATCCCGGTGGCCCAGCCATCGAAAAGGCCTCGAAATCAGGGGATCCCGAAGCGTTCGCGTTTCCCCGGGCGATGATGAACGACGGCCTCGACATGTCGTTCAGTGGGCTGAAGACCGCGGTTGTCACGACGGTGCGGAAGAACCCGGACTCGAGCAACGAGGACGTGGCCGCTTCGTTTCAGCAAGCCGTGGTCGACGTGCTCGTGACAAAGGCCCTGCGCGCTGCCGAGCAGATCGGTGCAAAGGGCATCTGCCTCGCGGGAGGCGTCGCTGCCAACGGACCACTACGCGCCAAGTTGACCGAACGCGCACAGGCGATGGGAATTGGCGCATATCTCCCGAGCCGGGCGATGTGCACCGACAACGCGGCGATGATCGCCGCCGCGGGTTGGTGGCAGCTGCACAACATCGGTCCCACACCGCTCGATGCCGCGGCCAATCCGTCGCTTCGTCTCGCTTTTACTGCTTGATAGTCCCTAGACGGGAATCTGACCCGGTGGACCAGTCGAGATTCTTCATCAGGTTCTTGGACGAGACCGGACTGGTCGACGCCGACGGGGTCACGCCACCGGCCGGTTCACTCCACCTGGCGCACCGCCCGGGGCGATCTCTGCCACCGCCGCAAGCGCCGGCGCAGAAGCATGACCCCGTCGGCGACCGATCAGGGCTTCTCTCGGAGGCGAGAATTCCGGCATGTGAGGAGCGGGGACCGGAACCCGACTGACTATCCACCGAGCCATAGGCCCTATTGCCGAACAAAAAAGCCGGTCCTGACCAGGGGCGGTTGCCTGACCTGAGGGCTCCCGGTAGTGTTGGCACTCGGATCGTTCGAGTGCTAATCCAAAGCAATTCGAACCCAATCGAAGCCGTCGCGCCGAAGCCACGGGAAAAAGCAAAGCAAAGCCATAGGAGGCATGCCTGAAATGAAGCTCCAGCCCCTCGAGGATCGGATTGTCGTCCGCCCGGGAGAGTCCGAGGAGACCACCGCGTCGGGTTTGGTCATCCCGGACACCGCAAAAGAGAAGCCCCAGCAGGGTGAGGTTCTTGCAGTAGGCCCCGGCCGCCGCACCGAGAACGGTGGCGACCTCGTACCGGTCGACGTCAAAGTCGGCGACACGGTCGTCTACTCGAAGTACGGCGGTACCGAGATCGCTGTTGACGGTGAGGACCTTCTGATCCTCTCCAGCCGCGACGTGCTCGCCAAGATCAAGAAGTAGAGGAACCCATGCCGAAGATCCTTAAATTCAATGAGTCCGCGCGCCGCGGCCTCGAAGCAGGTGTCGACAAGCTGGCCGACACCGTCAAGGTGACTCTCGGCCCGAAGGGCCGCAACGTCGTCATCGACAAGAAGTTCGGTGCGCCGACGATCACCAACGACGGCGTGACCATCGCCCGCGAGGTGGAGCTCGACGACCCGTTCGAGAACATGGGCGCCCAGCTCGTAAAAGAGGTAGCCACCAAGACCAACGACGTTGCCGGTGACGGCACGACGACAGCGACGGTTCTCGCTCAGGCGTTGATCCACCAAGGTCTTCGTAACGTGGCCGCCGGTGCGAGCCCGATGGCCCTGAAGCGGGGCATCGAAAAGGCCGTAAACGCAGCCGTCGAGTCGATCCGCACTCAGTCGCGTGAGATCGGTGACAAGACCGAGATCGCCCAGGTCGCGAGCATCTCCGCCGCGGACACCAACATCGGTGAGGTCCTCGCGGACGCGATCGACAGGGTCGGCAAGGACGGGACCGTCACGGTCGAGGAGTCCAACACCTTCGGTCTCGAGCTCGACTTCACCGAGGGCATGCAGTTCGACAAGGGCTACCTGTCTCCTTACTTCGTGACAGACGCCGAGCGTCAAGAGGCTGTTCTCGAAGACGCCTACATCCTGATCTGCAACTCCAAGATCTCCGCGGCGCACGACCTGGTGCCGGCGCTCGAGAAGGTCATGCAGACCAGCCGTCCATTGCTGATCATCGCCGAGGACGTAGACGGTGAGGCTCTTGCCACCCTCGTCGTCAACAAGATCCGTGGCACGTTCGCCTCGGTGGCCGTTAAGGCTCCCGGCTTCGGCGACCGCCGCAAGGCGATGCTGCAGGACATTGCGGTTCTGTCCGGTGGTCAGGTCATCTCCGAGGAGATCGGCCTCAAGCTCGAGAACGTCACCATCGACCTGTTCGGCCGTGCCCGCCGGGTCATCGTGACCAAGGACGAGACGACCATCGTCGAGGGTTCCGGTTCTGCGGAAGACGTGAAGGGCCGCATCAGCCAGATCCGCCGCGAGATCGACGAGACCGACTCCGACTGGGACCGTGAAAAGCTCCAGGAGCGTCTTGCCAAGCTCGCCGGTGGTGTGGCCGTCGTCCGCGTCGGCGCCGCTACCGAGGTGGAGCTCAAGGAAAAGAAGCACCGCATCGAGGACGCCCTCTCCGCGACCCGTGCAGCAATCGAAGAAGGCATCGTCGCCGGTGGCGGCACCGCCCTCGTTCGTGCGCTCGCCGCCGTGGAGACCGCGGCCGAAAAGCTGGAGGGTGACGAAGCCACCGGAGCCCGGATCGTTGCGAGCGCTCTTACCGTTCCGCTCGAGTGCATCGCCGATAACGCAGGCCTCGAAGGTTCGGTCGTCGTGCGTGATGTCCAAAAGGCGAAGGGCCACCACGGCCTTAACGCGCAAACCGGCCAGATCGAGGACTTGATCAAAGCTGGCATCGTGGACCCTGCGAAAGTGACTCGGTCCGCGCTCCAGAACGCTGCGTCAGTGGCAGGTCTGCTCCTCACTACAGAAGCACTGGTTGCGGACAAGCCCCAAAAGGGTCCGGACCCCGCCGCTGCAGCTGCCGCCATGGGCGGCGGTATGGGTGGCATGGGTGGTATGGGCATGATGTGATCGGGCGCGGCGGGGACCAGATCATCCCCAGGCCGCCGGGCGCACAGCCCGGTGGTCCAGCGCCTTGGGCGGCTCTCGATCAAGAGCAGAGAAGGGGACTATCGATCGAGAGAGTGCTCGCATCATTGAGCGAGCACGCCGCTCCAACTACGAGGGTTCCTGACGTCTTTCTGGAGGCGGACAACGCCGATGGCGTTGCCGCCCCGGAAGGCGCGGGAACTCGTGTACCAGCCGCTGTGCTGGTCGCCCTGTTCGAGGAATCGGGCGAAGCACGCGTAATCCTGACGCGCCGGTCCGGCGAGCTCCGTCACCACAAGGGCGAGGTCAGCTTTCCCGGTGGTCGTCTCGAAACCGGCGAGACACTGGTGGAGTGCGCTCTACGTGAAGCGCACGAGGAGACCGGTCTCGATCCCGCCTCGGTGAGTGTCGTGGGCCAGTTGAGCTCCCTGCTCACCCTTTCTTCGACCTCCCTGATCACTCCCATCGTCGGGGTTATCCCGTTGCGGCCCACTCTCGTCGGGTCTCCCGCTGAGGTGGCTCGGGTATTCGACGTGTCTCTGGCCGAGCTCTGCTCAGATGACGTCTTCCGCGAGGAGAAGTGGAGCCTTCGGTCCCGTGGCGGTGAGGTTCCCGCCGGCATAAGGCTCCCTGATCTCCCCGGTGACGGATCCTTTCCTGTGTGGTTCTTCGAATTGCCGGGCGAAACCGTCTGGGGCGCCACTGCCCGCGTCCTGGTGGAGCTGCTCAGGACGGTTCTCGGAGTTTGAGGCCGGGCCCAGGGTCCAAGGACGGCCCAGTCTAAGACTTTCTAAGACGAGGTCACCTGACCTTAGAAAACGTTAGACTTCCTGCATATGCAACGCCGGGAGAACCCGTATACCCCAGGAGCAGGGAGAAAGCCGCCCTACCTGGCCGGGAGGGACAGCGACCTCGAGGACTTCTCGGCTTTGATCGAGGCCCTCTCCGACGGTCAGGCCGAGCGGAGCTTCATCTACTCGGGGCTGCGTGGGGTCGGAAAGACGGTATTGCTCATGGAGTTCGACCTTCTTGCGTCGGAGTCAGGGTGGGCCACCACCGACGTTCAAGAGGTAGGAAACCAGCCAGACTTCCGGGCCACCTTCGCCCAGATGGCCTCCCGCCTCCTACGCGAGATGAGTCGCCGACAACGCATGAAAGAGCGGGTGCAGAGGGCCCTCGGTGTGGTCAAGGCCTTCAGCCTCCTCACCCCGGGCGGAGTGCAGCTCAAGCTCGATGTCGACGCCATCAGCGGCGTCGCCGATTCGGGCGACCCCGAGCAGGACCTGGTCGAGCTCCTCCGAGAAATAGGGGAGGCCGCTCAATCCGAGTCCTCCGGCGCCCTCTTCCTCATCGACGAGATGCACAACCTCGACAGCTCCTCTCTGTCCGCCGTATGCATGGCGTTCCAGGCCGTCAGCAGGGACTCGTATCCCATCGCGCTCATTGGCGCGGGCCTCCCGGACCTGCAGTCACGACTCATGAAGGCGAAGCCCTACGCGGACCGGCTCTTCGAGTACCGCGAGCTGGGCCGGCTCACCGACCCGAACGCGAGGGTGGCGCTCATACAACCGGCCGCCAGCCTGGGGGTCGACTTCGACGAGGACGCCTGTTTGGAGGTGGTGGATCTCGCCGCCGGATATCCCTACTTCCTCCAGGAATACGGTCGCGAGTTGTGGAACGTGGCCGTGGGCCAGACCATCAACATGGGTGACGTCGAAGAGGCCAAGGTTCTAGTCTCCGAGCAGCTGGCACGGACCTTCTACGGAACCCGCTTCGGTCTGGCGTCAGAGGCGGAGCAGAAATACATCGCCGCGATGGCGTCGATCGACCAGGCGCCTTACTCGACCGCAGAGGTTTCCCGGGCATGGGGCGCCGACAATCAACGTCAGACCTCACCGCACAGAGACAGCCTCATCCAAAAGGGCCTGATCTGGTCGCCGGAACGGGGAAAGATTGATTTCACGGTGCCATTGTTCGCCGAATTCGTGCGTCAACATCACCCCATCGGGAGCTTCGAAGACGCCTGAACGGGCTAGGGTAAGGGATGGTTCTGGGCGCTGAGCACCCCACCGGCAATTCAGCTTTGCCGGTACTTGCGAATCCCAAATGAGAGAAGTCCTCGGGCTTTTACAATTCCCGACAGCCGATCTCGTTGGATCGCAAACGGTTCGACGAGGAGGAGGCTCTTGATGGCTGAGATCGAGATCGGGATCTACAAGTCGGGAAGGCGTGCATACGGCTTCGACGACATAGCGATCGTTCCGAGCCGGCGGACGCGTGACCCGGAGGATGTCGACATCTCGTGGGAGATCGACGCCCACAAGTTCGAGCTCCCCATGATGGCGTCCGCCATGGACGGCGTGGTGAGCCCCCACACCGCGATCCTCGTCGGCCGTCTCGGCGGCCTCGCCGTATTGAACCTCGAGGGTCTGTGGACCCGTTACGAGGACCCCATGCCCTTGTTCGAGGAGATCGCCGATCTCCCCGACGACAAGGCCACCGCGCGCATGCAGCAGATGTACTCCGAGCCCATCCGTCCCGACCTTGTCACCCAGCGAATCAGGGAGATCAAAGACGGCGGGGTGATTGCGGCCGCGTCTGTCACTCCGCAGAAGACGGCGGGCCTGAAAGACGCCATCCTCGCCGGCGAGCTTGACGTGCTCGTCATTCAGGGAACCGTCGTCTCCGCCGAGCACGTCTCCAAGACCTCAGAGCCCCTCAACCTCAAAACATTTATCCGGACCTTCGACATCCCCGTCATCGTGGGCGGTTGCGCGTCCTACCAGGCGGCCCTTCACCTCATGCGCACCGGTGCAGTCGGTGTTCTCGTGGGCATCGGCCCAGGCAACGCCTGCACCTCGCGCGGTGTTCTCGGTATCGGTGTCCCTCAGGCCACGGCCATAGCGGACGTGGCGGGCGCCCGGATGCGCCACCTCGACGAGACCGGCGTGTACGTCCACGTGATCGCAGATGGTGGCATCAGCCGCGGTGGCGACATCGCCAAGGCGATCGCTTGCGGCGCCGACGCCGTCATGATCGGCTCACCGTTGTCTTCTGCTGAGGAAGCACCATGCCGCGGCAATCACTGGGGGATGGCGACGTTCCACCCCACCCTGCCGCGAGGGACGAGAGTCCGCACGACTGTGCGGGGCACTCTGGAACAGATACTTCTTGGTCCGGCCCACGAGAACGACGGCCGTATGAACCTGTTCGGCGCCCTCCGTACAGCCATGGCCACGTGCGGATACGAGACGGTCAAGGAATTCCAGAAGGCCGAAGTGATGATCGCCCCGGCACTGCAAACCGAAGGCAAGGCCCTGCAACGTGCGCAGGGCGTAGGTATGGGGCACTGACCTGAGCCCGGACACACCCCCAGGCCCTGACACGATCCTCGTCGTTGATTTCGGCGCCCAGTACGCCCAGCTGATCGCAAGACGCGTGCGCGAGGCGCGCGTCTACTCCGAGATCGTCCGTCACGACACACCCGTAGCGGAGCTTCTGGCGCGAAAGCCGAAGGGGATCATCCTCTCGGGAGGGCCGGAATCGGTCTACGCCGACTGGGCACCGACGATCGATCCCGCCATCTTCGACGCCGGCGTACCCGTCTTGGGCATCTGTTACGGCGCGCAGTTGATCGTGCAGGTCCTCGGTGGCAAGGTCGAAAGAACCGGCAAGGGCGAGTACGGGCGCACCTCACTCGAGCGCTCGGAGTCCGTGGCATCACCGTTGTTCTGCGATTGGCCTCCGACCGGGGCGACCGACGTATGGATGAGCCACGGCGACGCGATCACCGCCGCGCCTTCAGGATTCGTCTCGACCGCCTCCACCCCCGACGCACCTGTTGTGGCATTCCACGATCCCGACCGGCGCATCTACGGGGTGCAGTTC
>JBAPRR010000157.1:0-8485 GCA_049281195.1 Acidimicrobiales bacterium | reverse complement strand
GCCGTCCCGTGCGCCGTCACCTTCTGACGAAGCCTCACCGGGCTGAGGTCCGGCAAGCCATCCGACAGCGTGGTCCAGCGACACCTCTCCGGTGGGGACGCCTACGGTGCCGAGCTTCGGCTTCAGCCGCTTGATCGTGAAGCCGTTCGGAGAGCCGTCCGCCAGCAGCCGGGGAACAATGAACGTGCCAAGTCCACGGGCTCCGGGGGGCGCTCCATCTGGCCGGGCCAGGACGATGAATACCTCTGCGTCAACGTTGGAGCAGAAATGCTTCTCGCCGGTCAGACGCCACTCGTCGCCATCTTGAACCGCAGCCGTGGTGTTGGCGCCAACGTCTGAACCGCCCTGGCGCTCGGTCAGGAACATTCCGCCTTCCCAGGCGTAGGAAGGGTCGAGGCTTCGCAATCTGTCGAGCAGATCGGAACGGACACCGGCTGGCGCGTAACGCTCGACGATGTCGGCGGCTGCGCCGGTCATCCCGAGCCCGCAGTGGACCGCGGTCTCTGCCTGGTTGACGATGTACGCAACCGAAGCGCTGAGGACCGCGGGAACGGCTCTACCGGCGTAGGCCTCGAGGGATACGAACCCGTTTCGCACCAGGTCCGCCTTGTTGTCGGTCCACGTGGAGTTGTGGAGTACCTCGTCGACTTCGTAGCCCCATCTGTCATACCGACGTAGCACGGGTCCGTGCTTGTCGGTGACCTCTGCTCGGGGAGCGATGGTCCGGCCGACGAGCTCGCCGAACCGTGCCACGTGTTCCTCGGCGAACTTGCGCTCCTCTGCATCGGGCAGGTGGAGGTCGAGCAGCCCGCTCAGGTTTGGATCCATCTCGTACCAGTCGAGCCCCATGGCCTGCTCGAACTCTGCGTAGTCGGGAAGCATGCCCGCCAGCCTACGACCGGGCCTCAAGGCCGAGGCTCCGGTTGCCTCCTTACGGAGTCGGGCACAGCCGGCACCAAGTCTCCCCAGTACGCGATATAGTTAGGACTGCTAATTAGGTATCGAAACCATCCGTCAGACCCGAAGCGAACAGAACCCCACTCGAGATGCAGAAAACGGCAGAAACCGCAGCAACAACGAAATCGAACGAGTCGAAAGTCACCGGAGAAGGCGCCGGGGGAAACGACCTCACCGTGGAGCTCGAGCAGATCAGCGCCACGGTCTCCTCGCCGAGCCCTGCCGCACCCGCCTCTGCGACCGCCAAGAAGCGCCCCACGTCGACCGTGGAAGGCGAGCTGGCCGCACGGCTCAGGCTGGCGGTGCTCAGGTTGTCGCGGCAACTGCGCCAGCAGCTCGTGGGCGACCTGACGCCCTCTCAGGTCTCTGTGCTTTCTTCGGTGGAGACACTTGGCAAACCCACCCTTGGTGAGCTGGCGGCCAGGGAGAAGGTCCAGCCGCCGAGCATGACCAGGCAGATCGACACTCTGGTGGCGACGGGATTTCTCGACAGAGAGGTCAACCCGGCGGACAGACGGATTGTCAGGGTGAAGCTGACCCCGCAGGGAATGAAGATCCTGCAGCAAAACCGTTCCGTGAGGACGGCGTTCGTGGCAGCCCGGTTGAAGCGGCTCCCGCCTGAGGAAAGAGACAAGCTCGAGGAATTGGTCACCCTCCTCGAGAGGTTGGTCGAGCCCCAGTGAGCCCCCGGGTCCGAGGCGTCGCACACAACACCTTCAAAGCCCTCAAGAGCCGCAACTACAGGTTGTGGTTCACCGGGCAGACGATCTCGGTCTCCGGAACGTGGATGCAGAGCGTTGCTCAGGCGTGGCTGGTGCTGAAGCTCGCACCGAATTCGTCGGAGGGATTCGACCTCGGGGTCACTATTGCTCTGCAGTTCCTACCGATGCTGCTGTTCGGCGTATGGGGCGGGCTGATCGCCGACCGTTTCGACAAGCGTCGCATCCTGTTCGGAACACAGACAGCCGCCGGAATTCTGGCTTTGGCCCTTGGAATTCTGACCGCGACCGGAGCCGTGCGCCTGTGGCAGGTATTCCTGCTCGCGCTTCTGCTCGGGTTCGTAAATCTCGTCGATAACCCGACCAGGCAGTCGTTCGCGGTCGAGATGGTGGGGCCGTCGGACCTTCAAAACGCGGTCAGCCTGAACAGCATCATCATGAACGGAGCACGAATCATCGGGCCCGCCATCGGTGGGTTGCTCATCGCTACGGTCGGCATCGCGGTCTGCTTCGAGGTGAACGCGGCGTCGTACATCGCAGTGATCGTGGCGCTGGCGCTCATGCGCAAGACGGAGCTCCACCCGTCGAAGCAGGCACCGCGGGCGAAAGGTCAAGCCCGGGAGGGTCTTCGTTACGCGTGGCGTTCGCGGGACCTCAGAGAGGTGCTCATCCTCGTGTTCGCGGCGGGCACACTCGCCTACAACTTCACCGTCACCCTTGCCCTGTTCTCGAAGGAGACATTTCACGGTGGGGCCGGCATCTACTCGATGTTCACGTCACTCATGGCAGGCGGTGCGGTCATAGGCGGCCTCGTGACTGCGAGCAGGAGCAAGCCCAACGTCTTGCGGGTGGGTGCGGTCGGTCTGGCTTTCGGTGTCTTGAACCTTGCTCTGGCGCTTTCCCCGAATCTCGTTGTTGCTGCCATCGCCATCGTTCCGATGGGTGCGCTCTCGATCGCATTCATCTCGACTGCCAACTCCACCATTCAGCTGCGGGTCGATCCGGTCATGCGCGGCCGCGTGATGGCCATCTACGCAATCGGCTTCCTCGGCACTGCACCGATCGGAGGGCCGCTTGTAGGTTGGATCGCGCAGACGACCAGCCCGCGGATCTCCCTAGGCGTGGGTGCTGCCTCGGCAATCATTCCGTGCGCGATCCTGCTTCTGCGAATCGCCTCGAAGAAGAGGAATGAACCGGATGTTTCTGCACCAGGTGTCGCTGTTGAGGACCCTGAGACTCAGGCAGCCGAGCTCGGAGTGGCCTGATCCGTAGTAGCCGGATTATCCGAGTTCAGCCCCCATTCCGAAGACTTAGGAGCGAATTCGGATCCACGCTTTAAGCCGGCTTCGGCTCCTTCGGAAGGCCGAGAACCCTTTCGCCGACGATGTTGCGCTGGATCTCTGCCGTACCACCCCAGATGGTTTCGGATATGGAAAAGAAGAACGACGCCTGAAGCGCACTCACCGGATATTCAGCGGACCCGCGGCGACCGAGGGGACCGTCGTCTCCGTCATCGACTACTCCCGAACCGGTGAGAATTTGGCCTTCCATGCCGAGAATAGAGATGGCGAGATCCATCGTCTGTTTGTGCATCTCGGACCAGAACATCTTGTTGGTCGCGCCGAGAGCAGTCGCGTTGTGGGTCCCGTTGAGAGAATCGGTCAGCGACCTGTAGCCGTTGATCTGCATGATCTTCACCTTCGACCACGCCTTGGCGAGGCCTTGGCGCACGAGGGGATCGGTATCGCGTCCCAAACGGCGAGTGTCGGCGATGATCCCGTCGAGCTCGCGTGCGAAGCGGCGGTATCCCGTGGTCGCAGATGCTCCGCGCTCGAAGCCGAGCGTCGTCATGGCGACCTTCCAACCGTTGTTGACGCCGCCGACCACGTCATCGCGATTGCAGCGCGCGTTGTTGAAGAACACCTCGTTGAACTCACCGGAGCTGTCGATCTGCTTGATCGGCCTGACCTCGATGCCTTCCTGCTTCATGGGTACGAGCAGATATGAGATGCCGGCGTGCTTGTCGACGTTCGGATCGGTCCTGGCTAGAAGGAAGACGTAGTCCGCGTACTGCGCCTGGGTCGTCCATACCTTCTGACCGCTGATCACCCATTCGTCGCCGTCGAGCTCGGCGTGCGTCTTCAAAGAGGCGAGGTCGCTCCCGGCATCAGGCTCGGAGAACCCCTGACACCACGAGATGCTCCCGTCGAGGATCCGGGGGATGAATTTCTGCTTCTGCTCCTCGGTGCCCCATTGGAGGATCGTCGGTCCCACGAGCGTGTCGCCGAAGAAGTCGGCCCGAAGTGGTGCCTTCGCCTTGGCGAATTCCTCGTTGAGGACCACCTGCTCCATCAACGAAAGTCCCTTGCCCCCGTACTCCTTCGGCCACGAAGCGCATATCCAGCCGCCGGCGTGCAGCTTCTTGACCCATTGGGAGTTGAACTCCTTGCGCTCTTCAGGCGTCATCGAAAAGCCGTCTGTGCCCCAGCCCTCAGGCAGGTTCTCGTCCAGCCAGGTGCGGATCTCACCTCTGAACTTCTCGGCTTCGGGCGGATAGGTCAGGTCCATGCCATGAAAAGTAGTGCTTCGGGGAGGACGAATCGTCTCCGGCCCGGGTGCCATGGACTCCGTGAATGTGCGAACGCGTCGGCTTTGATACCGGTTGGTAACGCTCCTACCAGGTACGTTTGCGCCCAGCCGGGATACCGGGGAGGCTGGTCGGTCATGGTCATGGCCGATTCTCAACTCTCCTCGTGCTCCCCCCCTCGGGGCCCAGCTTGAGGACGCCCAGGCAACGCTGGAACGACCTGCGGCTTTCCTGGGAGCGGAGTCTCTATATCCCTCCGCCGGTTGCGACCGTCGCCACTCCTCCTGACGCAGGAGGCCTGCGCATCGCCTTGCTCGTCTATCGCGGAAATCCGCGATGCGGCGGCCAGGGCGTCTACACCAGGCACGTGGCCCGCGAGCTGGTCGAGATGGGCCACAGCGTCGAGGTCTTCGCCGGGCAGCCCTGGCCTGTGCTCGACGACGGGGTCGGGTTCACGCCCGTTTCCGGCCTCGACCTCTACAGGGATCCCGATCCGTTCCGGGTTCCACACCCCCGCGAGTTCGGCGACTTGATTGATCTGAAGGAATTCGGTGTGATGTGCGCGGCCGGGTTCCCGGAGCCGCTCACGTTCTCGCTTCGGACCCGCAAGCTTCTCTCGCACCGAATGGGGAAGTTCGACATCATCCACGACAACCAGTGCCTCGGCTCGGGGTTGCTCGGGATGCTCGACGACGGCTGGCCTCTACTGGTCACCCTGCACCACCCGATCACGGTCGACCGCCAGCTCGCGCTTTCCCACGCCGAGACGCGCAGGAAGAACCTGTCACAAAGGCGGTGGTTCGGTTTCCTCCGGATGCAGATCCGAGTCGCCCAGCAGATGCCGAACGTGGTGACGGTATCCGAGTCTTCGCAGGCCGACATCGCGGTGCACATGGGGGTCCATGAGTCGCGTATGACCGTCGTTCCGGTCGGCGTGGACCACAAGATCTTCCGCCCCAGGCCTGATCGACCGAGGATTCCGGGCCGGATAATGGTCACATCTTCGAGCGACGTCCCCATGAAGGGTCTGGTTCCACTTCTTGAAGCGGTGGCCAAGATCCGTACCGAGCGCGAGATCGAGCTTCTTGTGATCGGTCAGCCCCGCGAGGGTGGAAGGGTCGCAAAGACCATCGCCAGATTGGGTCTCGAGAACACCGTCACCTGTGCCAGTGGGATGAGCGACGATGAGCTCGCGATCCACTATGCGGAAGCAGAGGTCGCAGTGGTTCCGAGCCTCTACGAGGGCTTCTCGCTTCCGGCCATAGAGGCGATGGCGTGTGGAGTACCGCTCGTCGCGACGACCGGAGGGGCACTTCCCGAGGTGGTCGGCAAGGACGGAGAGACCGGCCTTTTGGTCACACCCGACGACCCGGGCGCTCTGGCTCACGCCATCACCCGGATCCTCGACGATCGTGACCTTGCGGATCGTCTGGGCAAGGGCGGACGCGACCGCGTTCTCGGCAAGTTCACCTGGCGGGCTACCGCAGCAGGGACCGCCGAGCAGTACCAGATCGCGATCGAGCAGCACCGCCGCAGTCCCGGACGCCCGGAGCGGATGACCTCCGAGACGTTCCTCGGATTGAAGGCACCTTCATTCGCAGGCCGGGTCGAATCATGCTGACGGTCGACTACCAGAAGTTGGAGATGCACTCCGGAGAGCGACTGCTCGACCTCGGATGCGGGGGAGGCCGTCACGCGTTCGAAGCGGCGAAGCGCGGCGCGAAGGTCATCGCCCTCGATGCCGGCACCGACGAGGTGGGCAAAGTCCGCGACACCCTCGGAGCGATGGTGGATGCCGGAGAGATCACCGATCCGACGGGTACCGGAGCGGTCCAAGGCGATGCGCTGCGGCTCCCGTTCCCGGACGGTTCATTCGACCGGATCATCGCGGCCGAGGTGCTCGAGCACATTCCCGACGACACCGACGCCATGGCGGAACTGGTCAGGGTCCTGCGCCCCGGCGGACTGATGGCCGTCACGGTGCCCAGGTTCGGTCCCGAGGTCGTCAACTGGGCTCTGTCCGACGAGTACCACAACGTTCCCGGGGGCCACGTCCGTATATACAAGCGTTCTGAGTTGGTGGCACGACTCCAAGACGCCGGACTCACCACCATCGGTAGCCATCACGCGCACTCACTGCATTCGCCTTATTGGTGGCTGCGGTGCGCGGTTGGTCCGAAGCGCGACGACCACGTATTGGTCAAGGCATACCACCAGCTTCTGGTTTGGGACATAACCAAGGCGCCGTGGATCACTAGAACAGCAGACCGTGTGCTCAACCCATTGATGGGCAAGAGCCTGGTCGTTTACGCGAGGAAGCCGGTATGACGACGACTGAAGGCGCTCCCCGCATGAATGCAGCGATGGGCAATACCAACGGTGACGGCAGTCGCCACCTGAACGGCCACAAGGTCCCCGGCCAGACCGGGATCGGGTCCGTGACCCAGACCGGGACGGGAACCGTTTCGAACGGCAACGGACTTCACCCGAAGCGCACATTGACCCTGCTCGACCTTCCGGATCTGCCCGGCATCATCTCTGCCGGCGAGGTGCTCGAGACGGCCAGGTCCATCGCTTCGGTACAGCGGGCCGACGGGATGATCCCGTGGTTCGAAGGCGGACACTGCGACCCGTGGAACCACGTCGAGTCGGCGATGGCCCTGTCCGTCGCAGGGCTGGACGAAGAGGCGCGCAACGCCTATCGCTGGCTCGCGCATACCCAGCTTCCTGAAGGCGCATGGTTCAACTACTACCTGGCCAACAGCGGCGTGAAGGATCCGCGCCTCGACACCAACGTCTGCGCGTACATCGCTACAGGTGCCTGGCACCACTACGTGTTGACCGAAGACTCACATTTCCTCCAGGAGCTGTGGCCCACGATCGACAGGGCACTTGCGTTCGTTTTGCGGTGGCAGGTCGAAGACGGCACGGTCCGTTGGTCGATCGATCCCGATGGCCGCCCGCAGGACTACGCGCTCCTGACCGGATCGTCCTCGATCTATCACGCTCTTCGATGTGGAGTTGCTTGCGCGGAGGTGCTCGGTCACGAGCGACCTGATTGGGAGCTGGCCGCGGGTCGAATCACCCACGCCATCACCTACACGCCACAGGCATTCGCGCCCAAAGACGAGTTTGCGATGGACTGGTACTACCCGGTCCTCGCAGGGGCTCTAGAAGGCGAGGACGCCGAGCTGAGGATCGACGCCTGGTGGGACACCTTCGTTATGGAAGGTCTGGGTGTCCGTTGCGTCTCCACGGGGCCTTGGGTGACCGCGGCTGAGACGGCTGAATGCGCACTGGCACTCGACGTGCTCGGACGGACCGACCAGGCGGCAGATCTGCTCACATGGGCCCAGGGTCTGAGGTGCGGGGACGGTTCTTATTGGACCGGGATGGTCTACCCCGAAGAGGTGACGTTCCCCTTCGAGGAGCGGACGACTTACACGTCGGCTGCGATCGTGCTCGCGGCCGACGCGCTTGCGAACGCGACGCCGGCATCGGGGATCTTCAGGGGAGAAACCCTTCCGCGGGGTCTGGACCTGGCAAAGCCGAGTTCCACTGTGGTGTTGCCGGACTCGTCCGACTTCCAGGCCGCACCCCTCGCCTGAGCGCTCCAGGCCGCACCCCTCGCCTGAACGCGCAACATCCCTCACCCGGACCCTCCTGATGAGAGCCCGGACGAGGGATGCGAAGCGCTTGCTCGTTCTTAGGTCTGCCTGACCGCAGCCAGGCGACCTTTGCCCGGTGAGAGCCGGACGTTCCGATCAGAGAGTGATCGGTACGACCTTCCCGTAGCGGGTCCAGGTGACAGGGAAGCTGTTGTCCGCAGTGTGGACGTTCCCGGTGATCTCGAGCGTGTAGAAGCCCTTCGAGTCCGGCTGGATCATGAAGATCTGGCTGATGTTCTTGAACGTGGACAGACCTTGAGCAGGCGAACCCTGAACCTGGGCCACGCTCTCCGACATTGTGGTCTTGGTGAAGTCGGCGAGCTTGTACAAGAAGCAGTTGGTCGGGAAGGGATCGCAGCCCGCCGGGCGTTCCATGATCCACTCGGCCGACGCACGAAGCTGACCGGACGCCTTGGTGATGATCGTCTTGGTCTTACCGGCAGTCACGTCGGTGATCGTCGCGTTGAACTCGCCGTTTGCGTACGAGACCGAAGCCGAGATGACGTCACCCGGGGTCACCGGGAAGGCGCGCTTCGTCGGTGCCGGGTACATCT
>JBAPRR010000156.1:0-1709 GCA_049281195.1 Acidimicrobiales bacterium | reverse complement strand
ATCGACCACCGCGCCGAGATCGAGGCGCGGCTCGCGAAGGCTGGCGCCGCATGAGCGCCCCGCCCGTACGGAAAACCCGCAGCCCACGGGCCTGAATGTCTCCCATTGGGAGACAAACGCCGAGCGCCGCCCGTACGGAAAACCCCCAGCCCACGGGCCTGAATGTCTCCCATTGGGAGACAAAACGCAGCTGGCTCGCGAGTAGCCGCGAGCGCCGTGGCGAGGTGGTGCCCTGGCGATTCGACGGATCTGGCCATTGTTTGGCGACCGGCCGGCCTGGTTGGTGCTGGCTGGCCCTTACGTATGTAACCCTGGCGGCATGAATACAAATGCCACCGCTTCGAGCGGCGCATTGCCTGGCAACGCCCGGCAGACGGACAGCTACGTCATCGCGGTAATGAATCAGAAGGGCGGGTCCGGGAAGACGATGGTGGCGCTGTCCCTGGCCGCCCACACCGTGGCCGGATACGGCCGCGCCCTGGTCGTCGATGTCGACCCCCAGGCCAACGCCTATGACCTCACCCGGGCCATGAAGGACCCTGGCTACGAGGTCGTCCATGAGTTGGACCCCGTCCAGCTCACCCGGATCCGCCAGCTTCGCGACTTCGACACCATTCTCGTCGACTGCCCCGGCTCGCTCGAAGGACGCAACGTGCTCGCCGAGGTCCTTGCCCGCAGCACCTTCGTCATCATCCCCTACGACCACGAGCCCGAATCGGTCCTGCCGACCATCCGCACAGCCGCGCGCGTGAGGAAGTCCGGTGTCCCCTACGCGGTCGTCGTCACGAAGGTGGACCCGCGGCTCGGCGAGGAGTTCATCACTGACGCCTGGGACACCCTGGAAAAGGAAGGCATCCGGTACTTCCGGACTGTCATCCGCGAGTACCGCGCCTGGCCTAACAGCCTCAAGAACGGTGTCCCGATCACCCGGTGGAACGAGCGGTACGCCCCCAGGCTCCGCGAGGACATCGGGAACCTGCACACCGAGCTGCTGCTCGACCTTGGCCGCCGCGCCGTCCCGGCAGGAGCCACGGCATGACCGCCGGGCGACGGCGCAGCATGCAGGAATTCCTCGAGCAGCAGCGCTCCACGGAAGCCGGCGACGACACCGACACACGGTCGCCCGCGCTGGCCGCCGGACCCGCGGTGATCTCCCTCGGGTCACTGCCCGACCCCTACACCGCCGATGACGACGGCGGCCAGCTCAGCGACCGCGAGCAAGCCGACCTGGCCGCCTGCGAGGCGGCCCTCGACAACCTGCGGGTGGCGTTCTGGGCCGCGGGCAAAGCCCTGCAGGTCATCCGGGATGCCCGCCTCTACCGCGGCACCCATGCGACCTTCGAGGACTACGTCGAGCAGCAGTGGGACATGTCGCGGCCGCAGGCCTACCGGCTGGTCGACGCCTGGCCGCTGGCCGAGCGCTTGTCCCCCATGGGAGACAAGCTCAACGAACGGCAGGTCCGCGAGCTGCTCCCGCTAGCCAGCCGCCACGGCCGGGACGCCGCCGTCACCGTCTACCGCACCGTCGCGGAGACTGAGGGAATCCAGGTCTCCGCGGCGCTGCTCCACGACACAGTCGGCGTCCTCCCGGCCGGCCGGTTCGACCCGGCCGAGGCTATCGGGCAGATCCGCGCCTACCTCGCCGGATACCCCGGCAACCAGCCCAGCCCCGCCGCGAACCCGGTCGAGACGTTCGCGACAGAGGCCGC
>JBAPRR010000155.1:0-2318 GCA_049281195.1 Acidimicrobiales bacterium | reverse complement strand
AGTTCAGGTTCGAACTGGAGACACAGTGCGAAACGACGCCACGGCATTTCCGTCGTCGCAAATGCGCGCGCAACGAAAGAAGGGTCCAGCGTCAACAGGTCCACCCGGCTCACAACACCGTCCATTCGTCAGTGTCGCCGGGGTCCGGGGCGAAGTCCTTTGGACTCCCCTTAGGGGGATTGCGCAGGAACGATACACGACCGACGGCTCAGCGGAATGGGGGCGTCAGGGCCGGTGAAGGTCCGAGCAGCCGCTAGGTTCAAAGGTCCCAGGCGCTCTCCGCATTGCTGGAGAAGCACTGGGTAACCGCGCAAGTTCAGTGAGGATTGAGCAGTGACATTGAATAGGACCGTCTCCGCCCGACTCGAGATCGATGTAGAGGTTCCGACGCGCTTGGCCCTGCAGGTCGCGGTCGCTGACCCCGCCGCACACGACGCGCACGAGACGACGCGCATGACCGTTGACGGGGCCGATCTCGCGTGGAGCGAACTACCGGCCCCGCACGGCGGACGCATCTGGCTCATCGATTCACCCCAGGGCAAGGTGGAGATCGCATATCGAGCCGATCTTCAGAGTGCGCCAGGCCCTCCAACAGTTGAGGCCGATGACGAGCTGGTTTACCTGCGACCCAGCCGCTACTGCGAATCGGACCGTCTCGCTGGATTCGCCGCCCGCCAGTTTCACCATATCGATCACCCGCACGACATCCTGGCCGCGGTGTCGTCCTGGGTGGGAACCGAGCTGGACTACATGCCCGGAAGTAGCGGCCCCACAGACGGCGCGGTCGACACCTTGCTGGAGGGGAAGGGGGTTTGTCGTGATTACGCGCACCTTGCGGTCGCCCTACTCCGGGCCCTGGACATCCCCGCCCGCGTCGTTGCCGTGTACGCGCCGGGACTGGACCCTATGGACTTTCATGCGGTGGCCGAAGCGCTAATCGACAATGCGTGGTACGTCGTAGATGGCACCCTGCTCGCCCCGAGAAAGTCCCTTGCCCGCATCGCCACCGGACGCGACGCGGCCGACACGTCGTTCCTCTCTGCGTACCACGGCAACGCCACACTCGTCGCGGTGACGGTTACATCAACTGTTTCCGGCAATCTGCCATCAGAAGATGTCAACACCCTCGTCCAGCTGAATTGACCAAGGAGACCTAACTCGAGAAAGCGGAGAACCGGGAGGTCTCATAGACGCCGTCCCCATGCCTCGCCAGACCGGCTGCCAGACTGCACGAATGCGATCGCGTACGAACGGCATGTGGTGGGGAGCCGCTATCGAGGCACCGGACCCAGCTCCCCTGGCCCGCTTCTACTCCGAGCTGTTGGGATGGCCAATCGGTCACGAAGAGCCCGGCACGACAGTCCTGGCAGCACCAGGCGGCATGTCCTTCCTGGTCTTCCAGCAGGCGGAGGGATATGCACCTCCGGTCTGGCCGCCCGTCGAGGGCGCCCAACGACCAATGGTGCACCTTGATTTCGAGGTCGGTGACCTCGAACAAGCCGTCGAGGAGGCGCTCGCGCTCGGGGCCATCGTCGCTACGAGCCAGCCGCAGCCAAACGTCCGGGTGCTTATTGATCCTGTCGGGCACCCGTTCTGTCTCTGTCGCGACGACGGCTGAGCCGCACTCCTAGTTCCGCGGGGTGCAGCGATCTGCCGGGTGACTCGGAGCCCAGTTCGCCAAGATCCAAGCCGGTCGACTCTGCTAGCTCTTCTGATCTGCGTACACGTCGATCGAACGATCGAGGCCGAAGCCGGACGGGTCTCCTCGACCGGTAGCGACGAAGACGAACACCAGCGGATCGCCCGTGATCTCGGAACCTCCGCCTCCAATGTCGATCCGTTCGATGCCGTTCAGCGTGAGAGTGGCGGAGCCCCAGTGCTGGTGGTCGAGGTACCCGCCGACATGGTGGATCGCGCAACGCAACCCGGCGCAGCGGCTCGGCGTCCTCAGATCATCCACATTAAGCGACTCGACAAGCTCTCCAAACGCGCGAAGTTCGTCGGGGATGCCGGCCAGCACGGTTGTCCGCTCGAGCGTCATGTCGGTGCCTTGGCCCTCTTAGGCGGTGATCCCAACGAGACGTCCGGCCGCGAGCCATCCTTGGATTCCGCGGTCGAGGTGGGCTCATCGATTTCGCAACTGCGCTCGCGTGGTACCTGCGGTTTACGGAGCCGGGCACCCCCAAGGACTTGCCGAAAGCGCGAAAGAACTACCGCGAGACCCGGTTTGTACAGTTCAGATGGACTTCACGCGGTCGCGCGGTGGTCGAGAAACCGCAATATCGGCGAAGGCCCGCTCCTCGGGTCCTGTCGCTAGC
>JBAPRR010000154.1:0-1518 GCA_049281195.1 Acidimicrobiales bacterium | reverse complement strand
GCGGTCCCTCGACTACGCTTCGCTACGCTCGGGATGACAAGGGGCAGCGCTAGAGGAAGCGGACGGCGGCGATCGCGATGTCGTCGCGGCGCTCGCTGTTGCAAAACGCTAACGCCGCTTCGACAATCGTTTGGACGATTTCGGGCTCCGACAACGTACGCGACGTCACGGCACAGTCGATGAATCGATGCATCCCGAACAGCTCGCCGCTGTTGTCACGCGCTTCGGTCACGCCGTCGGTGGCGCCGACAAACAGCGTGCCGGGAGCAATTTCAACGAAGGCCTGCTTGAACAGATGATGTTGATCGTCCAAGACGCCGACGACCGGGGCGGTGGGCTCCAAGACCGTCGGCGTACCGTTCGGGGCGATTAGCAGCACGGGCTCGTGCCCGGCGTTCGTATAGGTCATCAAACGACGCGTCGGGTCGACGATGCCGAAAAAGACGCTCGCGAACGATTCGGTTTTTTCAAAAGCGTTATTTTCGAGATAGAGCCGATCCAGCGCACGGATGACCCGCTCCGGCGTCATCCCTTCGGAGGAATATGCGCGCAAGCCAAACTTGATGAGCGCCGCGTTGACGGCGGCGTGCGGTCCTTTGCCCGAGATATCGGCGATGGCGAACGCGACGCAATTGTTGTCGTAGTGGTACACATCGACGATGTCGCCGCCCGTCGGTCCCACTGCCAGTTTGTAGCCAACCGCGTACGAAATACCCGGAATAGTAATGTTATTTTGGGCGAAGAGGTGCTCGACGAGGACTTTTGCCGCTTCTTCCGTGGTCGCCTCAGGCAGACTTCCATCGCGCACGACGACGCTGGCAGAACCATGCTTGAGAGCATGGCCAGTAGCCTCGGGCTTGGTTTCGATCCCCTCGCGCGTCTTTTGCACGGTACCACTATGCGCGTTAGCGGCGCGAGAAGCCATAGTGGAAAACACGGGCTTACGGCCGGATGTCGTAGAGGCCCGCCACAAACAGCCCTGCGATATGATTTGCGTCCGCGAATGATCCATTCGGAAATTTTGCCGTGAGATTCGTGTAGCGGAGTCCATATTTCAGACGCCAGCGCTTGACCGACTGCACAACAGCGACTTGCACGTCGACCTGCGCCTCCTGCTCGGAAATGGGCGCTGACCAATAGCCAGGCGCGCCATACGTGTACGACAGGATCGCGTGAATTGTCGGCGCCGCGGCCACGCTGGTTTGGAGCGCTACTCCCGTGCGCAGCGGAATGCTATTGACGAGTTCATAGCGTGCGCCGGCGCCACGAGATGCGTCATAGGCTACCGGCATGTAGAGATATTCAGTTTGCTGATTCCAAAGCGTTTCGCCGATGCCGAGCGCCCATCGGTTTGGCGCGACCCAATAGCGCACCGAACCATCGAGGTAGTTCAAAGTGATGCTGTGGATTCCGTTCGGATTGTTCGAGATGGGAATCGACGGCAGAGGAAGCCATTCTCCGGTAATTTCGAAACGATTGACGTGAGCGTCAAGAACGGCGAGTGGGACGGGATAATAG
>JBAPRR010000153.1:0-16642 GCA_049281195.1 Acidimicrobiales bacterium | reverse complement strand
TCTGTGGTGTGTTCCACGAGGGACCGGGCGTAGCGGTCGAGGCGGGGGGAAGACCCGGCAACCGCGCGTGATTGGGAAAGCCTGTCCACGAGCTGGGCACGGCGGCGCTCCAACAGTCGCAGGCGTGCGTGCGGCGGCAGGTATCTGGCGAACGCGAGGCGGAGGCTGAAGCTTCTGGCCTCGTCGCCACCGGGCTGCTCGTTAACTAGCAGGTCGGCGAACTGCTTCTTACCGTTCTCGGTGATGCGGTAGACCCGTTTTCCACGCCTGCTGCGTGACGCCCCGGCGCGAAGCGAGCGTAGAGCGGCCCTTTCGCCGCTCAAAGACCCGGTCATAGGAACGCTGGGCTGGGTCTCGGCTGAATCGGGGTTGTCGGCGGTAACGACGGCCCCCGACCTCTCGAGGCGCGATAGCGCCGGATAGAGGGACCCGAAAGAAACGTTGGAGAAGACGCCGAGCTCGTCACGGAGACGGCGGCGGATCTCGTAGCCGTGCATCTCACGGTCCTCGAGCAGCCCGAGGATGGCTAGCTCCAGCATCGTGGGCTCTGTGAGATCCGGTATGAGGTTTGATAGGTCCGATACATCGTGTAGATGTATCGTACCGATATATCGCTAACGCGTGCAAGCGCGGGCTGAGGGGACCTGTTGGTTCCGTTTGGTTGCGCTGACGGAGTCGGATACCGAACGGCTGGCGGTACCCTTTGACCAATGAGTTTCGGCCCTACTGCGCTACGCGGGTTCACCGCTGCCGGTGCGGGCGGGCGTGTCGAGTACAAGCTGGCTCGAAACGCCGTGGTCAAGGACTTCCACAAGGGCCGTTTGTCCAGGTTGGACGTTTGTGACGCCCATCCCGAGCTGGTCAGAGCGGCGAAGAACGTAGGTGTGCGCCTCGAGGAGGCCTGCCCGATCTGCGAAGTCGAAATGCTGGTCCATGTGACCTACGTGTTCGGGCCGAGGCTCCCTCCGAACGGCACCTGCCCCGCCAGCAAGACCGAGCTGGAGAAGATCTGCCGCCGGCAGGGTGATCTCACCTGTTACGTGGTGGAGATCTGCCCGGAGTGCCGTTGGAACCATCTCCTCCGGCAGTATCCGGCAGGCAAGGCATCCGCTCAGAGGCGGGCGCCGTCGACGACCCGGTCCTCGAACTAGCTCCTCTGCTCCCTGCATTTATTACGCAGCTCTTAAATCTCGGCTCCGTGGCCCGGCCTGCAGTCCTTATTCCTACGGGAAGGGGCAGTATCAGCAGGTGGCGATAGGGGGAAGTCCGGCATCTGAGAAACGGGTCCCCTCGTGATCGTCCTGATCGGCGTCGCTTTCGTAGCCGGCCTCATCATCGGAATATCTCCGTGCATCGTCCCGGTCCTACCCGTCATCGTGGCCACCGGAGCCATGAGCGAGGATCGGCGGAGGTCGTACTGGGTCATCACGGGACTGGTTACCAGCTTCACCCTGACGTTCCTGTTCGCCGCGGAGGTTCTGCGCCTTCTGCACCTTCCCGAGGATCTGATCGAAGACATCGGCATCGGCTTGTTGATTGCCCTCGGTGTCGGCCTGGTCATCCCGAAGGTGGGCGAGTGGCTGGAGCGGCCTTTCACCAAGATCCAGACCAAAGGCCCGGTCAAGGGCGCGGGCGGTTTTGTCTTCGGAGCCACCCTGGGGTTCGTATTCGTTCCCTGCACCGGACCGGTGCTCGGAGCGATCTCGACGATTCAAGGAGCGAACCGGGTAGGTCTCACCGTTTTCTTGATGACGGTGGCGTACGCGATAGGTGCCGCTGTTCCGCTGTTCGTGCTCTCGGAACTGAGCCGCCGGGCGGTAGGGCTGTTCCACAAGGTGAAGTCCCATCTTCAGACGGTGAGGATCGTGTCCGGAGTGCTCATGGCGGCTTCGGGAATCGCCATCTGGACGGGGGCTCTCAACACGCTTCAGACCGATATCCCCGGTTACGTGAGCAGCCTTCAGAACACGGTGGAGGGTTCGAAGGGTGTCCATTCGAGACTCGAGGCGCTCGAGAACCGCCACGGGAGCAAGTACGGGAACGCCGCGGCGACTATGGGCGCCGATCTGATGGATTACGGCCAGGCGCCGAACTTCGCCGGCATCACGGCGTGGCTGAACACCCCGGGCGACAAACCGCTTTCGCTTGCCGACCTGAAAGGGAAAGTCGTTCTGGTCGACTTCTGGACGTATTCCTGCATCAATTGCCAACGGTCATTGCCGCACGTCGAAGGGTGGTACAACCGCTATCACAAAGACGGACTCGAAGTCGTCGGTGTGAGCACTCCGGAATTCGCGTTCGAGCACGTGGTTTCGAACGTGGCGGCGGCCGCCAAAAAGCTCGGTGTCGACTATCCGGTGGCGATCGACGACAGCTACGACACTTGGAATGCCTACGACAACGAATACTGGCCCGCTGAATACCTGATCGACCAGAGCGGTGTCATCAGGCGTGAGGAGTTCGGCGAGGGCAGCTACGCGGGCACAGAGACCGCCATCAGGGCCCTGCTCGAAGCCGGAGGTGCGAAGAACCTTCCGCCACCGACGGACGTGGCGAACAAGACACCGACCGAAGCCTCTCTGAGCCCGGAGACCTACGTGGGGTACGAACGCCTCCAGGACGAGGACTTTGTGGCCAATCCCGCTCTACAGGCGGGTCAGGCGACGAACTACATCCTGCCTTCTTCGGTAGCGCTTCCCGACTTGGCGTTCGGCGGGACCTGGACCGTCAACCAGCAGGAGGCGACGGCCGGGCCTGGCGCCAAGCTGGAGCTCGCGTACGAAGCCACGGACGTGTATCTGGTGATGGGTGGGAAGGGCACTATCCAAATCTCGGTGGACGGTCACCACACAGGGACAGTTCATGTGTCGGGCGTGCCCGGCCTCTACACGATGGTGGGCGGAACCCACGAGGAGAGCGGAACCCTCGAGTTGTCGTTCTCCCCGGGGCTCGAGGCATACGACTTCACGTTCGGCTGAGCCTCGGGTCATCGGGTCATCGGGTCATCGGGTCGCCCTCGCGGTCAGAAGCCCGCGGCGGTACGATTGGAATGACCACTTCCGCAACGCCGCCGGCAGCCTTTGGCGCTGGACGGCAAGGAGGCAAATATGGCTGACACCGCCGTTACGGTGCCCTCTGTCCGTGCGCGGAAGCGCAGAGACGGGGGGGCTCCACTGGTAATGATCACCGCCTACGACACCCCGACCGCTTCGGCGGTGGACGCCGCGGGGGTCGACGTGATCCTGGTCGGAGACTCTGTCGCCAACAGCGTCCTCGGTTACGAGGACACGCTGTCGGTAACGATGGCCGACATGGTCCATCACGTCGGCGCCGTCGCCCGGGCGCGCACATTGGCCCTGGTGGTGGGCGACATGCCGTGGATGAGCTACCACACCGAGGTGAACGAGGCAGTACGCAACGCCGCCGCACTCATCCGGGTGGGCGCAGGATGCGTGAAGCTCGAAGGGGGCGCCCGGCGCGCCGCGGTGATCGAGGCCATAACGACGGCCGAGATCCCGGTGATGGGTCACCTCGGGCTCACCCCCCAGTCCGTCCACGTGATGGGCGGGTTCAAGGTCCAAGCCCGTCAGCGCGAGGCAGCTGAGGCGTTGATCGCCGACGCAGAGGCGATCGTCGCGGCCGGCTGCTTCGCCATGGTGCTCGAAGGCATCCCCGATGTGGTGGCAGCAGAGATCACAGATCGCGTCGACGTACCCACCATCGGGATCGGGGCCGGAGCCTCGTGCGACGGCCAGGTTCTCGTCGCCCACGACCTGCTCGGCTTCAACACCTCCAAACCGGCCAAATTCGTCCGCAGGTACGCGGATATAAGGGGAGCGATCATCGACGCCGTCTCAGAATGGGCCGGAGACGTGAGAAGCGGCGCTTTCCCGGCCGACGCCGAGACGTACCACATGCCGCGCGAGCAGGCATCGGGCTGACTCACCGTTACGCCCAGGGACCAGGTCGCGATGCTCGGCTAGTGTGGTTGGTCCGCTTGCGGCGCCCCTGGCGGCGTCGGGTGGATCGGGATTGAGATATCCCTGCCCCGAATTGGGGCCCCGGTTCTGCCGGGTCCGGAGGGAGGTGAGCCGCAGGTGCGGCCATACGAAACACTGATCATCTTTGACGCCGAGATCGACGAGGCGGCTGTGAACGCGGTCTTGGACCGGGCCACCGAGATCATCCGCGCGGGCGGTGGAGACCGCGGTCCGCTCGACAGGTGGGGCAAGCGTGCCTTCGCCTACGAGCTCAAGCACAAGCGCGAGGGTTACTACGTGGTGATGGAATTCACCGCTGTTCCCTCTGTCGCAGCTGACGTCGACAGGCTCCTCGACCTTGCCGACGAGGCACTCCGGCACAAGACCATGCGGTTGCCCGACGGATTGAAGAAGGTGGCTGCCAAGGCAGCCGACGGCGGGAACTCACAAAAGAACCCCTGAGCAAGAATCGAGATATCAAAAATGCCAGGTAATTCAATCGTGCTCGTCGGCAACGTGACGCGCGACCCCGAGCTCAGGTTCACCCCGTCAGGGCAGGCGACAGCCACGTTCGGCCTGGCGGTGAACCGCAGGTGGCAGAACCGTCAGACCCAGGAGTGGGAGGAGGCGACCTCCTTCTTCGATGTCGTCTGCTGGCGCGAGATGGCAGAGAACGCAGCCGAGAGCCTGGGGCGCGGATCGAGGATCATCGTGAGCGGGCGTCTTGAGCAGCGTTCGTGGGAGACGCCCGACGGTGACAGGCGATCCAAGGTAGAGGTGATCGCCGACGAGATTGGTCCGAGCCTGCGCTGGGCGACCGCTCAGGTCACCAAGAACGACCGCAAGGGACCGGGTGGAGAATCTTCATCCAGCCCACGTGGCGGCAGTAGCGGCGGCGGCGGTGGTGGTGGCCAGAGCGCCGGCTCCAACGGCGGCTACGGCTACGACGACGATCCGTTCTGATACCGGTCTGGTACAGGTCCAGATCTTGTAGGTCCGATCTTCTAGGCCCGAGCTCCGGGAGAGGTGTGATGAAAGTTCTTTTGAGATCCGACGTCGAAGGCGTTGGCCGGCGCGGGGACATCGTGGAGGTGTCCGGTGGCTTCGCGCGCAACTACCTGGTGCCGACGGGGCGTGCCGTGCACGCGAGCGACGGCATCACGAGTCAAGCAGCCGCCATGCGCCGCTCGCGGGATCTCCGCGATGTGAAGAATCGCGAATCGGCTGGGACGGTCGCATCTGCGATCGGAGAGAAGCCGATAACGATCGCGGCCCGTGCCGGGGCGGAGGGCCGCCTGTTCGGCTCGGTCACGGCCGCCGATATCGCCGAGGCCATTGAGGCCCAAACCGGCGCAGTCGTGGACCGGAGACGCATTGTGCTCGCAGAACCGATCAGGTCCGTGGGTACCCACACGGTGACAGTTCATCTGCACGCTGACGTGGACGCCGAGGTGGTCGTCGAGGTCACTCCACTCGGTTGACACAACCCCCTGTCACGCTGCGGTGATGCACCACCACGGCGGAGCACAGGTATCGGTCATCCACAGCAGCCCCAGAGATTTCCACTGCACGGCCCGGGTTTTCCCGAGGTATGCGCCCTTAATCCACCGGATTTCACGCAAAGTTCGCGGTGGTTTCCCCACGCTATGGGTCTATTGATCCACAGCACTGTTCCGCGAATGTAGACGGACCATGGTTCAGGCTCTCGACAACACAAGACCGCGACATCTACAGGTGGTGGGCGGTCGCGTACCGCCTCACAACCTCGAGGCGGAGGAGTCGCTCATCGGGGCGATGCTCCTCTCACGCGATGCGATCGCAGCCGGGATCGAACGGTGCACCGCCCCGGACTTCTACAAGCCGGCGCACTCCCATATCTTCGACGCCATGGTCTCCCTGTACGGCAAGGGGGAACCTGTCGATCCGGTGACGGTCGCCGACGAGCTGCGCAGAAGCGGGCTTCTCGAATCCGTGGGCGAGGCATCGGCCCTGCTCGCTCTGCAGCTCAATACGCCCTCGACGGGGAACGCGGCTCACTATGCGCGGATCGTCGAGGAGCACGCACTGCTGAGGCGGCTGGTCTCTGTGGCAGGGGACATCGCCGATCTCGGTTACAGCATCCCCGAGGACGTCATGGCGGTGGTCGACCGCGCCGAGTCGATGGTCTTCGAGGTCGCCCAGCGCAGGGTCGTTGACACCACCTCGTCGATCAGGGATCTGTTGGCCCAGGCTCTCGATCATCTCGAGCAGGTGGTCGAATCCCCCGGCTCGGTCACAGGCGTGCCCACCGGCTACGCAGATCTCGACGCCCAGCTCTCCGGTCTGCAGAACGCCAACCTGGTGGTGGTCGGGGCCCGACCCTCCATGGGAAAGACCAGCTTCGCCCTGGGGATGGTCGCCCACGCCGCGGTCCACGCCCGGGTGCCCGTTCTGTTGTTCTCCCTCGAGATGAGCCACCTCGAGCTGACACAGCGCATGCTGTGCTCAGAGGCCTCGGTGGATGCCAGCCGGATGCGGACGGGAAACCTGCACGAGGCCGACTGGCCACGGATCTCTTCCGCCATCGGCCGGCTCGGCGAGGCCCCGATATTCATAGACGACAACCCGCGGGTGACGGTCATGGACATCCGGGCGAAGGCCCGGCGGCTAAAGAGCCGCGAGGGGCTCGGTCTGGTCGTGATCGACTACCTCCAGCTCATGACCGGGCATTCCGGACGTTCAGAAAACCGGCAGGTAGAGGTGTCCGAGATCAGCCGTGGCCTGAAGGTTCTCGCACGTGAGCTGGACGTCCCCGTCATCGCGCTTTCGCAGCTCTCCAGGAACCTCGAGATGCGCCAGGACAAGCGACCGGTTCTGGCCGACCTTCGCGAATCGGGGTCTATCGAGCAGGACGCCGACGTCGTGCTGTTCATCTACCGCGACGAGGTCTATAACGCCGAGTCGCCCGACCGTGGAACAGCCGAGATTCTCGTGGCTAAGCACCGTAACGGCCCGACCGGGGTTTCACAGCTGGCGTTCCTGCCGCACTACACGCGGTTCGGCAACATCGCCAGGGTCTGATCGGGACTCATAGGACCGGTGTCCGACCGGGTCTGATCCGGGCCCAGGATCAAGAAAACCCGGGTGGTTGTGGCCACCCGGGTTTCTTTTTACGACTTCTTACGGACGACTAACCCCCGATGGGAAGGAGCGGCAGGACTGCTATCTCACCGGTCGCGTGCTCAGTAACCCTGAGCGAGTCCTTCGCCGGTCCGAGGGAAATGCCGAACGGATGGGCATTCGGCGTGAGGAGTGGGTACTCCTTGAACGCCGGTTGGGCCTGCGCGGTTCCCATGGTGAGCACGCCGAGCTGGTCGGCCATCTTTTCGGCGAACCAGACCCTGTTGCCCAGGGTGACGATGCCCGCAGGCTTGGCTTTCTTGGTCGGGATCTGGTTCTCGGTGATCTGCCCGGTGACGGTGATCTGACCGATCCGGTCGCCCTTGCGCTCGGTGAACCAGAGAACACTTGCACTGGAAGTGATCCCGAGAGGCTGGCTGTTGGCGTGCGGGAGCGGGAACGTCTTGATCTTGCCGTTGGTCGGATTCAGCTCGCCGATGGCGTTTCCGAACAGCAGAGTGAACCACAGGTTGCCGTTCGGCCCGACCGTGATCTCTTCCGGAGTGCTTCCCGCGGGGAACGTAGGAGCAAGCTGGTATTCCTTCACGGCTCCGCTGGGCATGATCCGGCCGATTGCGTCTGCGGTGCGCTGCGTGAACCAAAGCGCCCCATCGGGACCTTCCACAATCCAGAACGGGTGGCTGTCCTTGATCGGGATCGGGTATTCAGTGATCTTCCCTTTCATTGTGATGTGCCCGATCTGGTTGGCGTTTTTCTCTGTAAACCAAAGGCCGTCGGGTCCCACACACAAGCCGACCGGTTTGGCGTTCGCGGTGGGAAGTGCGTAACTCGTGAACTGGGTGGCGGCCGGCTTGTCGAAGCGTCCTATGGCGTCAGCCCGGGCCTCGGTGAACCACATGGCGCCGTCCTCGCCTACCACGATCGCCTCGGGGGCGGTGGGGGCACCCGGGATCATGTACTCCTTCATAACCTTCGGCGTCGCCGATGAGGTTCCGCTCACGGCCAGAGCCCCGATGGGACCCGCCACAAGCACTGCTGCCGCCAATAGACCTCGACGTACAATTGAGTGTTTACGCACCGACATCTTCGCCCTCCCTTTTGGTTAGGCAGAAGGTGAATCCGCCCAACCACTCCGACCACTCGACCGCTTGCTCTAATCCGCATAGCCCGACCGCAAATCCCGGGTTGTGGAGAAGTTTCGCATGTGGCACCGAGATAATCCACTCGGACTCAAGGAATTCTCAATTTTGGGGGTTTAAGCAATCATTTGTTGAATGCAATGATAGATCAACTGTGCATCAACACCCGGCCGCGCGTTCTTGTGCTTCTCCATGGTTCCACCTGCAGAAACGGTGATAAAACCCTGGGCCGAGTCACGACTACGAAATGACACTTCGTTAAGAGTTCTTGAATGCTCATCGCTATTTGGGCATTAGATACCGTAAACATTTAGAGATTGACCTGTAGAGCGCATACGCTCATTACGGTACGGAGAGATTCTCAGTACATCCGGCACTTGTACGGTCAGTTTGCCAGTATGCCCAAAAAGCACTGAGTGTCTGTTTGGAATCATGCGTGAATCGCCCGATTCTTTTTGAAAAATCAGCGCGAAAACATCGCGCTGAGACATTCGGAATGTGCCTCCGGACCGTATTCCTGCAGCACCAACCCTGTTTATGGGGCTTTCGGCTTGGCAGTTTTTCCGTCTCCCCAGCTCGGATGGGCGCAGGAGCGGGCCTCGTTTCTGGCTGTGTTGGAGCCTGAGCTCACCTGCTGGACGAAACGGACAGCCGCGATCCCGGCCAGAGCGTTGATCTGCCGCCGCTCACGTTCACGGAACCGGGCGTGATCGCGCCCGAGGACCAGAACCATCCCCGTTCCTGCGAGGGCGGCCCAGGCGACGTCGACAGGACCTCCACCCCCTGCGGCGGAGACCCCGGTGACGAAAGCGGCCAGCCAACTGGCGTGAGGGGCGTCACCCGCAGCCGCCAATTGAACGGCACTGCCCATTTCGACTACCGCCGACCAGGTGCATCCGAACCTACGGTGGCTCTCCTGCGCCAGGGTCTCGAGCAACTCGTCGTCTGTGGCCGCGGAGACGAGCGAAGCGGCCAGCTCGAGTGCGTCGAGCCGCGGATCGGGGAATTCGGGGACGATGTCGGCCAGCTCGACGTCCACTCCGTCGAGACCGTCGACCGCAGCGACGATTTTTTGGAGGGTCGGTGCGTCCGGCATCTCGACTACGAATTCGTCGATCGCCCGCCCGGCGCCACGTTCGAGGACGTCGACGCCCACGACGTCGCCCCCCTCTGATCCGATCCGCCCCGCCACCGACGCCAGAGAACCGGGCCGGTCATCGAGCCACACCCTGAGAACCGCCAGAATCACCGGTGCCAATCGTAGATAGGCGATCGTGAACTCCGAGTTTCGCTCTGACGAAACGTGCGTGAACCGGGTTCAGGCCGACGTGAGTCCTGCGCTCAGTGCTCGGCTCAGATCTCTGTACCGATCAGGTTGCTCGGGAGGTCGCTGATAAGGCGCAACCCCGGGCCCTTCGGTGGTTGGCTCGACACCCCCAGCACATCTCCGAGGGTCCTGCCGGCCCCGAAGGCATCGAACAGTGTGGCGATGGATGAGATGGAGAAACCCGATCGCTGCAGGCGCATCACCATCTCGAGCCGGTCCAGGTGCACGGCGGAGTAGTGGGCGGTGCGGCCGACGATCTCGGGATGAGCGAGCGCGCCCTGGGACTGGAGGGCACGGATGTTGCGGGTCGTCGTCCCCGATCGCCGGGCCAATTCGTCGATCGTGAGGTCGATCACGGCCCCCTCGGCGGCCTCGTCGGAGGGATCCTCGAAGTCCGGGTCGATCGTCGCCGGTGAGAATGGCATAAATCTATGTTACATAATTTACTGTTATTATCTTGCGGCGGCGCTTCGCCGGTCGGCACCGGCCAGGACACAGGCGCCAGATCACACCGGACCGGAACACACCAGAGAGGACTGCTCATGCCGATGAACCTTGCTGCGGTGGGAGCCTCGGGCCAACCAGCGCAACACTCGTGGACCTCCACCGATTGCCTGCTGTACGCCCTCGGAGTGGGTGCCGGGAGTGTCGATTCGACCGGATTCGAGTTGGCCTTTACGACAGAGAACAGCACGGGCGTCGCCCAGTTGGTTCTACCTACATTCGTCTCGATCGTGGGTAGAGGTACGAGGTCGGGTCAGCGCCCCGAGGACTCCGAGCGGGGCGGGTCGTCGTCCGGCGGGCATCAGGTGGCCTTCGAGTACGGGACCTTCGACCCGGCGATGCTGGTTCACGGCGAGCAGTCGATCGCTTTGCACAGACCGATCCCACCTCAAGGGGAGGTGACGACCACGACGACGGTCTCGGGCATCTACGACAAGGGATCGGGAGCACTGGTCGTCATGTCGTCACAGTCGCTCGATGCAAACGACGGGACACCACTGTTCAGCACGTCGTCGTCTCTGTTCATAAGGGGAGAGGGGGGTTTCGGAGGTCCGCGCGGACCGGAGAACAATGTCGGCCCGATGCCCGAACGCGAGCCTGATCACGTCGTGACGTACGAGACCCGGGCCGACCAGGCCCTGCTCTACCGGCTCTCGGGAGACCGGAATCCCCTGCACTCGGATCCTGTATTCGCGAAGAGGGCGGGCTTCGACCGCCCGATCCTCCACGGTCTGTGCACCTACGGTTTCACCGGACGCGCTCTGCTCCACACTCTGTGCGGATCGGATCCGGCCCGGTTCGGCAGCATGTCGGCCCGCTTCACACGCCCCGTCGATCCGGGCGATTCGCTTGATGTGGCGATATGGCTCGATGAAGGGGGCGCCCGCTTCCGGACGTCCTCCAACGGAGGTCAGGTGGCCATCGATTCGGGGTCCTTCAGGTTCGCGGACGCCGTCTGACCGGAGAGAGGCGCCGGACGCTCGATGAATTCGGGCCGCGGGATGAGTACGGTCTTCTTTCATGGCAGGGGAGGACGACGGACTCACGTCCGGAATGCAGCGGTCGACCAGAGATATCGCCGAGCTACAATCGGCGTTGCAGAAGTGGTTCGAAACCACTCTGCCGCCAGGATCGGCACCTCAGATATCGGTTCATGGCGCGGCGTCGACGAACGGCATGTCGAGTGAGACCGTGCTTCTCGACGCGTCATGGAGCGAAGGATCAAAAACGCGCGCCGAGGCGCTGGTCGCCCGGATGGCCCCTTCTCTGGCGGACGTCCCGGTGTTCCCGAACTATGACCTGCACCGCCAGTTCGACACGCTCAACCTGATCGCGAAGCTGACCGAGGTTCCCGTCCCGAAGATGCTGTGGCTCGAGGACGACCCGGCCGCCTTGGGTTCACCGTTCTTCGTCATGAGCAGGGTCGAAGGCGAAGTGCCACCCGACATGCTTCCTTACACGTTCGGGGACAACTGGCTGTACGAATCTTCGGATGCTGACCTGCGAGTCCTGCAGGACTCTTCTGTATCGGTCCTTGCGCAACTGCATGCGATCGAGAATGCGGAGGAGACTTTCGGATTCCTGTCGTTCGGGACCGAGGGAGGGGATTGGCTCGAACGCCACGTGGCTCACACGTCGGCGTGGTACGAGTTCGCACTGGCCGACACGGGGCGATCGGATCTCATCGAAAACTGCTTCAAGTGGCTGTATGACCATTGGCCCAAGGAAGTCAGTCCCACCGTGTTGAGCTGGGGGGACGCCAGGATCGGCAACGTCATGTACCGCCGGTACCAACCGGTCGCGGTGCTTGATTGGGAGATGGCGGGGCTCGGTCCCCGCGAGCTGGATGTCTCGTGGATGATCTTCTCCCACCGCGTCTTTCAGGACATCGTGGAGCCACTAGGTCTTCCCGGCATGCCGAGCTTCATGCTCGGAGACGAAGTGATCGAGACCTACGAGCGCCTGAGCGGAGAGACGATTCGGGATCTGGCTTTCTACGGGACGTACGCGGCGATCCAGTGGGGGATCGTGTTCTTGAGGACGGGAGCCCGTCAGGCTCACTTCGGGGAGATCACCTTCCCCGACAATCCGGACGACCTACTTCACCACCGCCACACGCTCGCGAAGATGGCGGAAGGCACCTACTGGGACTGAACTCCCCGGCGTAGCGCGTACCTCCAGGCCATGACCCCGAAGCGGGACATGCCGGAGAGCAGCGAGACGAGGGACATGAAGGATCCGATCGAGAGGATCGATCCGAACGACATGATCGAACCTATCGACAGGGCGCTTCCCACTGAGCCGATCGAAAGAACGCTTCCCACGGATCCGATCGACAGGACCGAGCCTTTTGACCCGATGCTCAGCACCGAATCGGTGGAGCTCACCGAAAGCAGCGGTGTGGCCATCACCAAAGGTTAACGGAGCAGCTGGTGGGATAATCGGGACATGTCCCCCTCCCTTCTCGAAGAATCCGAACAGCTACTGGCCGAAGCCGTGGAGCTCAGGAGGACCATCCATTCCCGGCCCGAGATCGGACTCGATCTCCCTGTTACCCAGCAGGTGCTCCTCGACGCGCTGGACGGGCTCGGCCTCGAGATCCATACGGGAGAGCGGACCACCTCCGTAGTAGCGGTTCAAGATGGTGCGAATTCCGGTCCGACCACGCTTTTGCGCGCCGACATGGACGCGCTCCCGTTGACGGAGGACACCGGGCTCGACTTTGCATCGCTTGTCCCCGGTGCCATGCACGCGTGCGGACATGACGCGCACGTCGCCATGCTGGCAGGCGCGGCCCGACTTCTCTCGGAGCGTCGCGGATCGCTCTCGGGGCGCGTCGTGTTCATGTTCCAACCGGGCGAAGAAGGTTTCGCCGGCGCCCGGATCATGCTGGAAGAGGGGCTCATCGAACGGTTCGGTCCGATCGACCGCGCTCACGCCATCCACATCACTCCTTTACTTCCGCCCGGGATCATTGCGACTCGGCATGGCACCCTCTTCGCCTCTTCGGATGCCTTCTGCGTGACCGTTACAGGAAGGGGAGGTCACGCGTCGAGTCCCTACCAGGCGTTGGACCCTGTCCCGGTGGCCTGCGAGCTGGTGGGCGCACTGCAGACGATGGTGACCAGAAGGGTGAACCCGTTCGACCCGGGAGTGCTCACCGTGGGGAGTATCAAGGCCGGCACGACCAACAACGTCATCCCGGAGACCGCAACGATTCTCGGGACGATCAGAGCGGTGTCAGAAGAGACCCGTAGGACCATCCTCGAAGGGCTCGAGCGTGTGTCTGAGCACGTCGCCGCGGCGCATGGCTGCGCCTCGTCGATACAGATGGTCGCCGAGCCGTACCCGCCGGTCGTCAACAGCAAGTCCGGCAGCGACCTGATGCTCCAGGTGGCATCCTCGATCCTGGGTCAGGACCACTCGCTCGAAATGCCCACGCCGATCATGGGCGCAGAAGACTGGTCGTTCGTCATGCAGAAGATCCCGGGAGCGATCGCATTCCTGGGTGCCCAGCCACCGGGCGATGGACCGATCGAGCCGAACCACTCCAACCGGATGGTGATAGACGAGTCTGCAATGGCGAGCGGTATCGCCATGCACTCGGCCCTGGCGCTCAGCGCTTAGGTGCCGCACCTCTCAGATGATCGGAGACCTGTGGTGACCACCGACCGCGTGCGGCTCGACCTTGACGGTCCCGTCGCAGTGATCACGAACAACCGACCTGACAAGCACAACGCGTTCGACGATGAAATGGACGCGGCGCTTTTCGACATATTCGAGCAGCTCAAGAGCACGCCGGGCCTGAGGGCGATCGTGTGGAGAGCCGAAGGCCAGTCCTTTTCCGCGGGCCGGGACGTGAGCGCCATCGGGACGATGCAGGTCGAGATGTCGCACCACGAGCTGATGCGCAGGGGCCACAGGGGAATCCAGAAGCTCTGGGACATCGACGCGCCGGTAATCGCCGCGTTGAAGGGGTGGGTGATGGGGGGCTCTTTCCAGCGGGCACTTCTCTGCGACATCCGGATCGCCGCGGTGGGGACCCGGTTCAGGCTTCCCGAAACAACGTTCGGCGTCATACCGGACACCGGAGGTGTCGCGGTCCTGCATCAGATGTGTGGCCCGGGCATCGTCAGCGACATCGTCCTGACCGGCCGGGTGCTGACCGCGGAGGAGGCGCTTACCCACGGAGTCGTGAGCCGGGTGGTGGAGCCGGAGGAGCTCGACTCGACTGCGCTGGAGATGGCTCATCAGATCGCAAAGGCTCCCGCAGTCACCGTGAAGATGGCTCGCGAAGTGATCAGGCACCTGTCGCAACCGCAGATTCGCTCATCGATGGCTGACGAAGTGATCTACCAGACGTTCATCAACCGTAGCGACGACTTCGCCGAGCTCAAGAGTGCACGCGCCGAAGAACGCGACGCTCACTACACCGGGAGCTGATCTCGAATGCCCACAGGACTGCCGCTCCCGCCACCCGCCGGTGAGACGGCGCTCGCACCAGGTACCTACGAAGGCACGAGTGTCTTCATTACCGGTGGAGGAAACGGACTCGGAAAGGCCATAGCCCTGGAGTTCGCACGTCTGGGTGCGGCCATAGTCATCGCCAGCCGATCCCACGAGCATCTCATGCAGGGTCGCGAGGCTGTTTCCGCGATCGGTGGAAAGGTCCTGACTGCGGTGTGCGACGTGCGCAAGCCCGAGGACATCTCGGCTGCGTTCGACCAGGCAGAGTCGGAGTTCGGACTGCCTGGCGTGCTTGTCAACAATGCCGCGGCCAACTTTCCGGTTCCCGCCGAGGACATGTCACCCAACGCCTGGAGGACCGTCATCGACATAACGCTGAACGGGCCGTTCTTCTGCGCCCGAGAGTTCGCACGCCGGCACCTGGCTCTGGACTCGTGCGGATCGATCATCAACGTAGGAGCGTCGTACGCCTGGACCGGAGGCCCGGGCTTCGCCCATTCGGCGGCGGCGAAGGCAGGTCTGAAGAACCTCACTGAGACTTTGGCCGTCGAGTGGGGTCCCTACGGGATCCAGGTGAACGCGCTCGTGCCGGGGTTGTTCCCGCACGAGGACATGACCGCTGACATCCGATCCAATCTGGACCGGGCAGAGGCGGTGGACAACCGGCAGCCGGCTCTTCGGGTGGGAATGCTGCGCGAGCTCGGGTGGGCGGCGACGTTCCTCGCGTCGCCTTATGCCAGCTTCATCTCAGGCCACACGCTCGTGGTCGACGGGGCCAACTGGCAGCGTCGGTCGCTTACGAACCCGCCGTTCGTGACGGTGCGCGACCAGATGGGGCGCCCACCGTTCGACCCCGAATCGAGTGGGCGCAGGTAGGCCGGGTCTGTTCGGATGCTATTTCTGCATGAGATTCACAGCATCAAAGGGGCACGGGAGAAGGAATTCGAAGTCGCGATCCGCGACGGGTGGATGAAGAAGCTCGCCGAAGGGGATGACGCCCGCCTGCTGTGGTATTGCGTTCAGGCTCACGGGACAGGTCCGGCGTATCAGGTGGTGACCATCACAGCGGTGAGAGACGGTTCGGCGTGGGAGGGATTGTCGCGCCGGGTGCAGTCCGGCGACCTCAAGACCTGGGCCAGGGAACTGGACGAGGTGCGGCACGGCGCCGTGTCGAAGATCCTGCTTCCAGTCCATTGGTCACCCACGCAGGACGTCGATCTCGGAACCGTTCCGGCAGACGGAGCCGAACACGAGCCGACTCTTTATATGGAAGACACCGGATGGCCGCACGCCTCTCTCGACGACTACATCGATTTTTGGCACAAGGGTTACTACGAGCCGATGAGGGCGAGAGCAGCGACCCTGCTCGACATCCAAGCGGTGTTCCAGAGCGCGTTCGGTGCCGGTCCGCGTAAAGAAGCGATACTGATGCAGCGGATAGTGAGTAACGATGCCTTGATGCACCTGCTCACGACGGAGGTTCCGGCTCGGTACCGGCGACCGGGACAATTCATGCACGAGGCGTTGGCCTACCGTGATCGGTGGGAGAGCAAGCTGCTCCGTACGAGCGCTTGGTCGCCGTTTTACTGATTCATCCTTTACCGGGTCGCCGTTCCTATATCCGTTGCCGCGATCTCGTGCCTGACGGCCCACGCGGCGATCTCAGATCGGTTGGAGAGAGCGAGCTTCCTCAGGATGCTCGACACGTGGACCGACGCGGTCTTGGTGGAGATGAACAGGAGCTTGCCGATTTCGCCGTTGGTCCTTCCCTGGGCGACGAGCCCCACCACTTCGAGCTCGCGTGGTGTGAGGCCCCCTTCTCCCTCGCTCGTCCCGGTCCCTTCGAGTCGCCGGAGCAGTGCCTCGACCTCGTAGCGGCGCCAACCGGGCCAGTTCCGGAGTTGGGCCATCGACGAGGTGGCGCTTTCGTGCGCTCCACGGATGTCTCCGCTCGCGAGCTGACAGCGCGCCAGCCCCAGCAGCGCGTCACTCTGAGCAGGGACGCTTCGTCTCCACCCGGGCACGTTCGACGCCTTGGCGTAGTGGGTGATCGCCTCGTCGATGTTGCCGGCCAGCTCGGCTTTAGCGCCGAGGAAGTGCTCCGG
>JBAPRR010000152.1:0-2366 GCA_049281195.1 Acidimicrobiales bacterium | reverse complement strand
GCCGGAGCGTGACCACCGGATTGCCACTGCTGCTCGGCTGCCTGGCCATGCTGGAAGCGGCGCTCTTCGCTAAGGCGCTGTGGCTGTTCCTGGCCGGCACCGTCATCGGCGGGGTCGCCGTGGGCCTCGTCTTCCGCAGCGGCCTGGGTGAGATTCACCGGCTCGCCGAGCCGCGGCACCGGGCCGGGGTCGTCTCCACGTTCTTCGCCGCCGCCTACCTCGGCCTGGGCCTCCCCGCCGTTCTGACCGGCCTCATCTCCCAGCTGACGGGCACCGTGGACGCCAGCGCCTACACCTCAGGGCTGGTCGCTGCCGTCGTCCTGGCGGCCTTCGCCGTCGCCCGGCGTACGTACGAGGCAGCGCCTGCGTCCCCGGGTGACTCGCATCATCAGCGGGAAGTGCCTGCCGGGGCGGTGCGGAACGATGGCGAGCCTGGCGATTTTATCCGCCACCACGCCGGTGGGATCCCCTGATGACCGGTCGTGGCCGCTGCGAGGCCCGGACCTCACGGCTCCGGGCTGGCGCGATCAGGCCGGCGGGCAAGAGGGGTAAGCCAAGCCGATCTGCCGGCGGACCTCGTCCATCGTCTGCATGATCGTGTACGTCTCGTCCAGCCGGAGCAGCGGACTCTCTAGCAGCCCCGCGCGAAGGCAGCGGCCCACCTCGGCGGCCTCGCCGCGCAGCCCGCGCCCCTCGTACGGCTGGTCGAAGCGCTCCAGCTCGGTGCCGTCACGCGCGATCACGCGGAACGACGTCGGCGTGTAAAACCAGCCGTCGATCTCTATTCTCGCCGCCGTGCCGTAGATGGCGGCGGGGTTGCCCGATGCGGCCCGCAAGGTTGTGGTCAGCACCGCGTGGGCGCCGCTGTCGTACTGGAAGATCATCGACGTCGTGGCGTCGACGCCGGTAAACGCCGGATCGCTGACCGCGGTGATCCGCCTCGGCACGCCAAGCACCAGGCTCGCGAACGAGACCGGGTATATGCCAAGGTCCAGCAAGGCCCCGCCGCCCAGTTCCGGCGCGAACAGCCGGAACTGCGGATCCTGGGCGAACCACTGCCCATGCTCGGCGGTCAGGTAGACGATATCGCCAAGCGTTCCGGCGGCGAGGATCTCACGCACCCGCGCAATGTGCGGCAGGAACCGCGTCCACATTGCTTCCATGAGGAACGTTCCCTGGTCCCGCGCGGCGTCGATCATGTCGCGCGCCTGGGCGGCGTCCATGGCGAACGGCTTCTCGACGAGCACGGCCTTACCCGCGTTGATCGCGAGCAGCGCGGCGCGGTGATGGCCGGGGTGAGGCGTTGCCACGTACACGGCATCGACATCCGGATCGCTGACCAGAGCCTGGTAGCTCGCGTGCCGGTGCGGTACGCCGAATTCGTCCCCGAACGCGTCCGCCGAAGCCTGCGACCGTGACCCGACGGCGACAACCTCACAGTCGGGCTGCAGCGCGAGATCCTGCGCGAAGGCATGGGCGATGCCGCCGGTAGCGAGGATTCCCCAGCGAATCGCGCGGTCATCCAGTTGCGTCATCCGATTGCTCCTCCGGCGGGCAACCCGGCAGCGCAGCCGCTTGCCAGGCAGAGCACCGTAGCCGGTTCGCCGGCCATCAAGGGAATAGCAGGAAACTGATCCGGCCCCGCGGCACGGACTCGACAACCCTAACGACGGCCGCAGACAGCAGCAAACAGATACCACGGCCGGTCCACGCGGAGGTAAGCCCGCAGCCGGCGATGAGATTCGTGGCGCGGTGGCTGCCCTGACCGCCCTGTGTCTAGTCCCACCTGACGCGCGATCGGCGCCAGATGCGGCCGACTTCCAGGCACGGTCCATGATGCGTGTTCATGCATGCCTGATCGCCGATCTTAATGCCCCGAGCAGCCGCTGCTGGACTGCCCACTGACTGGGCGCGCACGGAGCCGCCTGCATGGGTGCCGACACGTGGTGGCGACAGCAGCGCCGTGTTCCACGTCGCGCCAGTCCGCCGTGTCTTCCCTGCTGGCCGCGATAGCGACGTTAGCGCCCTCTGAGCATGACCAGGCAACCGGCTGACGGGGGATGGACTCCCACGATCCCTTGGCCGGCCCGGATTATTCGCTTGCGCCGGCATGGCGGCCGGTTAAGGCTGGCTGAATGGGATTCTTTGACGACTTGCCGGCCCCCGGGCCGGCGCCTCAACGCACGCATCATCCATGGGAGCCGCCGGAGGCGGAATTTCCCGGCATTGTCCGGACCGACACCCTGCTGCTCGGGCGGACCGACCAGGTCGCCGTGGCGGTCACCGGGCTGTCAGCCTTTTCCGCCGGGATCGAGATCTTCGTGACCGCGCGGATCCGGCCCAGCGCCGGCCACCCCGAGGAGCAC
>JBAPRR010000151.1:0-8784 GCA_049281195.1 Acidimicrobiales bacterium | reverse complement strand
CAGTGATATCGGAGAGAGCCTGCACTCCGTGTAACGCATGGCGGCAGGGCTGTCATCGGGAGCGCGACCACCGAAGCTTCCGTGCCCGTCGATCAGGAGGTGACGAAGGCTGAAATCCTGGGCCATACGGGCCAGTGCGTCGTAGATAGCCAGATCACCGTGAGGGTGGTACGTGCCCATCACCTCTCCGACCACCTTGGCGCACTTGGTGTGCGGGCGGTCGGGACGCAGGCTCTGCTCCTCCATTGAGTAGAGGATGCGGCGGTGAACAGGCTTCAGCCCGTCACGGACGTCGGGAAGGGCACGCGCCACGATGACGGACATGGAGTACTCGAGGAACGAGCGCTCCATCTCCTCTTGAATCTCGATCGGTTCGATTCCCGCACCTACCGGAGCATCGGAATCCCCACCGTCTCCGCCAGAACCGTCGTCAGAACCTGTATTACGCGGTCTTGCCCGGGGCATTTCGCCTCAACTTTCTGTCATACGCATTTCCGTCATACGTGCGATCTGATTCGCCTTGCAAAACGGCGACATCAAATGTCGAGGAATCGCACGTCTTTCGCGTTTCTCTGAATGAACATTCGCCTCTGCTCCACGTCGTCGCCCATCAGGATCGAGCACACCTCATCGGCGAGAGAGGCCTGCTCCACACTCACCTGCAGAAGCGAGCGGCGGGAGTGACTCATGGTCGTGTCACGGAGTTCGGCGAAGTCCATCTCGCCAAGCCCTTTCAGGCGGTTGAACTCCTTGGTGTGATTCGGGTGCTCCAGCAAGAAGGCCTCGCGTGCCACCTCGTCCTTCAGGTACACCTTTTCCTTGCCGACCAGGGTCGAAAAAAGCGGCGGTTGAGCCACGTACACGTACCCGCCTTCAACCAGAGCCTTCATCTGACGGAAGAAGAACGTGAGCAGAAGCGTCCTGATGTGAGAACCGTCGACGTCGGCATCAGCCAGGATGATCACCTTGTGGTAGCGGATCTTCTCCACGTCGAAGTCCTCGGCTATGCCGGCCCCGATGGCCGAGATCAGCGCTTGGATCTCGGTATTGCGCAGCATCTTGTCGACGCGTGACTTCTCAACGTTCAAGATCTTCCCGCGGATCGGGAGGATCGCCTGCGTCTGAGGGTCACGCGCCTGCTTGGCCGAGCTCCCCGCCGAGTTCCCCTCCACTATGAACAGCTCGCTCGCCCTGGCCTCGCGTGAGAGGCAGTCGACGAGCTTTCCCGGAAGGCCGGCGCCGTCCAAGGCGGACTTTCGTCGTGTCAGATCCCGAGCCTGACGGGCGGCCATCCGGGCCCTGGCCGCGATGGTGCTTTTCTGAATGATCTGATTGGCCTCGCGGGGGTTCTCCTCGAGCCACTCGGCCAATTTCTCGTTGGTGGCGCGCTCCACCATCGAACGCGTGGACACGTTCCCGAGCTTTGCTTTCGTCTGCCCTTCGAACTGTGGCTCGCGTAGAAGCACAGAGATGATCGCGGTGAGTCCCTCGCGGATGTCCTCACCCAGAAGGTTCTCGTCCTTCTCCTTCAGGTGACCCTTTGCCCGTGCATAACGGTTCACGACGTTCGTGAGCGCCTTTTTGAAGCCCTCTTCGTGCATGCCGCCTTCGACAGTCGAGATGCCGTTGGCGAAGGAGTAGATGGACTCGTGGAACGCCGTGTTCCATTGGAGTGCCACGTCTACCTGCTGATCGGCTTCCTCCTGGGCGTAAGAACACACCTTCTTGAAAAGAGGCTCTTTTGTCGAGTTGAGGTGCTTGACGTAGTCGACGATGCCACCGGAGTACCGGAATCCGACCTTCTGCTCTCGGCCCGGACGTTGATCCTCGAAGTTGATCTCGAGGGCCTTGTTCAAAAAGGCCATGATCTGGAGTCGCTCCACGATCGTCTGGGCCCGGAAATCCACCTCTTCGAAGCGAGCGGCATCCGGCCAGAAGGTCACCGTGGTGCCCGTCCGGTCCCTCGGAGCCGGGCCGGTCACGCGTAGCGGTCCGGTCGGTTCGCCGCCGTTGGTGAACTCGATTATGTGATGGGAGCCTTCGCGGTCGATCTCGAGTATCAGACGGCTCGAAAGCGCATTGACGACAGATACACCCACTCCGTGAAGTCCTCCGGAGACCTTGTATCCGTCGCCTCCGAACTTGCCACCCGCGTGCAGAGTCGTAAGGACGAGCTCTGCGGTCGAACGGTCGGGATATTGCTCATGCGGGCTGACCGGGATCCCCCGGCCGTTGTCCACCACGCGGCACCCACCGTCGGCCAGAAGAGTGACGTCGATGCGTGTAGCCACGCCCTGCATGGCCTCGTCGACGGAGTTGTCCACGACCTCCCACACGAGGTGATGAAGTCCGCTCGGTCCGGTCGATCCGATGTACATACCGGGCCGGGCCTTGACCGGATCGAGACCGGTGAGGACGGTGATATCACTCGCTTCGTACGAATTCGTATCCGTCCGCGTGCGTGCGGACTCCTTTGCTGGTGCCTGGTCTGCCTTCAGCGCCACAAGCGCGACCTTTCGATTGTCGTTCCGGACGAAAACTGGCGCCTTTGCTGCGAGAGGTTCGTGAACTTCGCCGTCTCCGTCGTCTCGCCCAGCACGGTGCCGATGACACACAGTCTACCAGCGCAGGTGCTACGACCCGGCATCCAACGGGCCTTTTGAGTCGCTTATATCCCCTGGTCAGAGGGCTGTTTTTGGACCCGGCCAACCCGGATGACAAGGCTTGTCAAAACGTCTCCCCCGGGGGCCTCCGATAACCTCGAAATGACCTCGGACGCGTGAGTTCTGAGGTGGCTGGCCCACGCCGGGGAATCAACTTTCACAAGCAACGACTGGCCCTCGATCCGTTCGGGTTGCGAGTGCACTGAAGCGGCGACACCCACGATCTCTTCCCACCCCGTAAAGACGAAAGTCAACAGGTCGAGCGGAGGCGCCCCCAAAAAACGTCCGATCTGTTCTACGGACTCGCGGACCTCGACGATGCGTTCCGCCCGGCCCAACCGCTTCGGCAAACGGTTCATGATCCTTCTGAATCCCGGCACGTACCTATCTGCGAGATGTGAATGACGCTTCCCGAGAGAGCCGGTGGTGGCTCGACTGCGGTCGCCAGAAGAACCTGTCCGGGTGGGAGTCGCTCGGCGAGCAACTCGGAACGCCTTTCGTCCAGCTCCGAGAAGACGTCGTCGAGCAGCAACGTCGGCGCCTGCCCGAACCGTTCCGTCGCCAGCTCGTGGGTTGCCAGGCGTAACGCGAGGGCCGCGCAACGTTGCTCTCCCTGAGAGGCCTGGGTGCGTGCCGGCATCCCATCAAGTGTTATCGACAATTCATCGCGATGCGGCCCAACACTCGTCGACTGATGCTTGAGATCGTCATCGCGCGTCGCCACAAGGGCTTCATACAATCCGCCTTCCCAAGAACGACGGTACGAAAGGCGCAGGACGTTGTCCTTCCCCGCCAGGTGCCGGTATGCGGAGGCGACCGGTTCCGCGAGTTGCCCCACCAGATGCTCCCTCGCTTCTGCGAGGCGCGTCCCGGCAATCGAGAGGCGTTCGTCCCATACCTCGAAGGATGAATCGATGTCGCCGCGTGATTCATCGGTGGGTCCGGAACTTTTGTAGGACCGCGATCCTGCTCGTCTCCCGCCTTGACGAAGCAGTGCGCCGCGGTGTCTCAGTATGCGCTCCACCTCTCCCACCAGAGCCTCCAATTGCAGATCGCTCGACGCCAGAGACGAATCAAGGAAATCTCGCCTTCCGGCCGGAGGGCCTTGTATGAGGTCGAGATCGCTCGGCGAGAAGACCGAGACCCGAAGCGCCTCGGACAGGTCTGCCAATCGTCTGGTGATCTGGCGGTTCAGAAAAATCCGTCCACGCGTCCCGAGCGGTAGATCGGCCTCGAGCAGGACAACGCGCGGTGATTCGCGCACCTCCGCACGAACAAGAGCACGTTCGGTGCCGTTACGAACCAGCATGTCGCGGCTGGCGCCGCGGAACGAACGCATGGTGGCCACCAGACCGATGGCCTCGAGGATCGACGTCTTTCCTGACCCGTTGGGGCCGTAAATGACAGTTACACCTGATGAAGGTTCGATCTCAGCCGTCTCGAAACACCTGAAATCCGTCAACCAGAGATGCGATAACTGCACCTGACCTCAGGAAACGCGCACCGGCATGAGCAGGTACCTGTAGTCATCGTGATCCGGTGCTCTCACCGTCGCCGGTTTCCCCGAATCCAAGGCCTCCAAAACGATCTCGTCACCGAGGACCGCCTCCACACCTTCGATCAGGTATGAAGGGTTGAAAGCAACCGAATGCTCTTCCCCTTCGAAATCAGCGTCGATGTCTTCGCTGGCATGCCCGACCTCTTGCGACACGACTGTCAACTCAACGCCGCCCTGACGCATGGTCAAGCGAACGGGTGTCGTGTTGTCTCTCACCAGCAGGCGCACGCGTCGGAGCGCGTCAAGAAGCGCTTCTTTGCCCACTCGGAGTTGGTTGGGATAACCGGCCGGGATCAGCTGTCGGTAATCAGGGAAGCGCCCATCCAAAAGACGGGTGCTCACGGTTACTCCGCCGATGGAGAACGTTGCATCCAACTCCCCCACCGAGAAGCCCACACTCGTGTCTTGTTCGGATTCCTTCACCGGACCCGATGGCAGAAGCCGCTGTAGTTCTCCGAGGGCTCTGGCCGGCACGAGAATCTGGTCTGTTCCTGCGGGAAGCGGACTTACCGTGGCCAGGTCACGCATGGCCAGGCGATACGAGTCGGTCGCGACCAACCTGATCCCTTCACCTTCAGCGGCGACCAGCACCCCTGTCAGAAGCGGTCTTGCGTCATCGCCCGAGGCCGCTCTCACCACCTGACGGAGCGCCTCTGAGAGCCCGTGGGCCGGGAGCTGGGTGGCCTCACCGGAAGATCCCACTGAAGAGGGGAAGTCCTCTACCGCGAACGTCCTTACGACGAACCGGCTTCGTCCGGCCGAGATCTCGACCTCGTTGTCATTCGCCTCGACGGTGACGGCGCCAGGTTCGAGGGAGCGCACTATGTCGGTACAAAGTCTCGCCGGGGCTACACAGGCCCCGTCATCGAGCCCGATCGCTTCCATCTCGACCTTGACGGTCAGATCCAGGTCGGTCCCCACGATCGACAGGTCGTTGCCCCTGAGTTCGATGCGGACGCCGCTCAACACGGCAGCAGCGGGACCCCTCGAGCTCGCGGCACGTCCCGCCGTTGCGAGGGATTCCACGAGCATGTCGCGTTCTGACCTGAACTTCACACACACAGCCCTTCTCTAAGAGATTGAATTATGTAATTAACGAGTAACGGTAATAGGGGCTGTGGACTGTGGAGTGCTTCCCTGCCGGCCTGGTGAACCACCCATTTCGTCGTCCACACGACGTCCCTCTTTACCCACACGCGGCCTTCCGTTAGCCGGCTTCCCTCTTCGTGCTGTGGACAGGGTCCGAAAGAACTCACACCAGATGCGTGGTTTTCCGGCTGTCTGACCGCTGATCTCCACAGGATTCCCCTCTTGACTCGCCTATGGCATTGACCTAAGAGACGCATTCTGAAAGAGGTGACGGTCGGGCCGTGGCTTGCTATTCGCCGGCGCGGATACCGCGCATCAGTTCCGTCGTTTGCTCGTAGACCGCGAGCCTGGCCTCCATGAGACCCTCGATCTTCTTGACCGCGTGCATCACTGTGGTGTGGTCCCGGTCGCCGAACTCCCTGGCTATGGCCGGAAACGACATTTCGGGGATGAGCTCACGGATGACGTACATGCAGATCTGGCGAGCGTTCACCAAAGGGCGTCTTCGACTCGGTCCCATGAGTTCCTCGAGGCTGACACCGAAAGTCTCCGCGGTGATGGCCATGATCTCTTTTACATTGAACTTCCGGGGTGTCGACGAACCGAGGATGTCCGACAGAACACGTTTGGCCATTTCGCGGTTGACATTCTCGCCGTACAGGCTTCCGTAAGCTGCGACCCTGGTGAGGGCGCCTTCGAGCTCTCTGATGTTGTCTTTCACGTGGGTTGCGATGAGCTCGAGGACGTCGGGGTCGATGAGAAGTCGCCGGTCCTCCACCCGCTTTTGGAGGATCGCAAGCCTGGTTTCGAGTTCCGGGGGTTGCACGTCTGTGAGGAGCCCCGATGAGAACCTGCTTCTCAGGCGGTCCTCGAGGGTGGCGATCATCTTCGGGGGGCGGTCGGACGTGATGACGATCTGCTTGGACGCGCTGAGAAGCTGGTTGAAGGTGTGGAAGAACTCCTCTTGGAGTTGCTCCTTACCGGCCATGAACTGGACGTCGTCGATCAGAAGGACGTCACATTCCTCGCGGTAGCGCCGTTTGAACTCCATGGTCGAGCTCGAGCGGATCGCGTAGACGAACTCGTTCAGGAAAGCTTCAGTGGTGATGTACTTCACGGTGTGGAGCGGGAAGTTCGCACATACGTAGTTGCCTATGGCGTTCAAAAGGTGGGTCTTGCCCAGCCCCGCGTCGCCGTGGATGAAGAGGGGGTTGTAGTTGTGGCCGGGGTCTTCGGCCACCGCGAGAGCTGCCGCATGGGCGAACCGGTTCGACGACCCGATGACGAAGGCGTCGAACGTATCCCTGGCGTCGATGCCGGGGACCGATCTGACCGGAGCCTTGCCGTTCGAGACGCCTCTGACGGTCGGAGGTAACCCGTCTGCCGAGATCCGCTTGTAGTCCGTGTTGTGCACCAGGCTACGTGCAGGTTGAGGCTTCGGGTTCGCTCCTCGAATGTCGAAAGGATCCACGGCGTCGAACAGTCCGTCCTGCTGTCCTGTGGATAACGAAGACCCCACCTCGATCCTCACCTCGACCGGGGAACCCGACAACTCCGAGGCTGCGGCGCAGATGAGCGGCAGGTACTTGCCGTCTATTCGGTCCCGGAGCAAGCGTCCGGGCACGTTGAGAACGAGGACACCGTCTTTGAGCTCTCCTGCTTCGACGTTGACGAGCGACGTCTGCCAGGCGGCTTCGGAGACCCGCTCACGCAGCATCTTCGAGCAGCGTCCCCAAAGCTCGGTCGCATCGTTCACCTGGTCTTGGCCCTTCATGCCGGAGTAATCCACAATCCACAAGGCAATCCACAATTGTGGATTCCCGGCCGGTACACCCTTCAGTGGCGGAACCGACTCCAGGACGGCGGCCCCGGGCCTGGAGGGCCTTCGAAATCCCGTTCTGGTGACGTCGCCGTCAGCGGGGTGCCCCGCCGTCGGAACGGTACACCGGGGTCCAACCGCTTGCTAGTGGGCACCCTGGCCTCGACTTCCCGAGCCGGCCTCGGACTCACGGGCCGGGCCGTGACACACGAAACGGCGATCCGGAAGTTCGTGTTGGTCGGTAACGTCCCAAGTCGCGTACCATGGTGGCCCGCCGGATACCCGTCCGGGTTAGGGCCTGATGCAAACAACAACGCAGGTCGTTTCCGCTTTCGGGTTGTCCCCAAGATCGAAGGACGGAAGGAAGTGAAGCGCACCTACCAGCCCAACACCAGGAAACGGGCCAAGAATCACGGGTTCAGGCACCGTATGTCGACCCGTGCTGGAAGAGCGATCGTTCGTGCTCGAAGGCTCAAGGGCCGAAGCAAGCTCACCGCCTGACAGAGGAACCGCAGGCGGTGACCTGGCGCATCACCGACCGCAAAACGTTCGACACATTGAGAAAGAATGGGAGTCGGGCGCGCAGCGGTTCGGTAACGGTGGTGTTCCTGCCAGATGACGGAGGTCGTCCGCGGGTTGCCTATGCGATCGGAAAGCGGTTGGGGGGAGCGGTGGAGCGTAACCGCCTCCGCCGCCGCCTTCGGGGCGCAGTGAGAGCCGTCGAGACGCAAACAGTTTTGAGTCCAGGGGCCTACCTGATTGTTCCTGGACGAAATACACGAGGTCTCAACCATCAGGAAATGGTTGAGACTGTTAAAGAAACGATGATCCGGGCGCAGAAATTAAGTGCCAAGGCTCATCCGGGAGCACAAAGTGATACAGGCGCCACAGAGAGTGCCTAATGAGGTCGAAACGGACCGACATGATGCCTTGGGCATCAGAGTCGTGATAAGGGCCATGAGGCTCTATCAAGTCGCGCGCTCGGGACGCCTGTCACCGTGTCGTTACTACCCCTCGTGCTCCGAATACGCAGTCGAGGCCCTGGAAAAGCACGGTCTGATTCGCGGCACCTGGCTTGCTATCCGCCGGGTGAGCCGGTGCCACCCACTCGGTGGTTACGGCATTGACCCCGTGCCGGACTGAGAGGAGCGAGTCATGCATCTGTCAGTAACCGTGGCAAGCGTCTTCAGTGACATCGGGAGCATCTTCCATCCACTCTTCTGGGTCTTCGCGCAGATGCTGGCCCTCTTCTATTCGCTCATCCCTAATTACATAATCGCCATCACACTGCTCACTGTCCTCGTCATGCTCTTGACGGCCCCGCTGACTATTAAGAGCACCAAGTCGATGATGGAAATGCAGCGGGTTCAACCGGAGTTCAAAAAACTCCAAGCGAAATATAAAGGGGACCGGGAAAAGCTAAATGAAGAGGTAATGAAGCTGTACCGCGAGCATGGCGTCAGCCCTGTTGGCGGTTGCCTTCCCTTGCTTCTTCAGATGCCGTTTTTCATCTGTTTGTACGGGGTTATCAAGGGTCTCGTACACACAACGACGATTCACAAGATCAAGATGGCCGACCCGCTCTATTTGAGCCATTCGACGAAGATGTATCACGCTGTTATTTCGTCTAATGGGAAGCTCAATGCGTTCGGTAT
>JBAPRR010000150.1:0-5161 GCA_049281195.1 Acidimicrobiales bacterium | reverse complement strand
GCCTGCCGATACCAACCCATACCTTTGATCGGGTTCTTCCACCGGCCCTTCATGTCCTTCAAGGCAGCTTCGTGCTCCGTGTCACCGTTGGCGACCATCTCCTTGAGATGTCGGTCTTGCGCCTTGATCACCTCGTCCGCATTCGTGCCTTGGTGCGGAGAGTCGCACGGGCCACCAAGTTGCTGACACGTCATGGTTTTCATACTCCTCGCCTCCATCCCTTTTCTGACTGTTGCCTCTGAACCCAACGTGATCCAAGAAGATCAATCTCTCGACTTCGCCCGGACACGGATTATCTCCATGGTTGTCAGGACATCTGGGTCAGCGATCAGCTCGACCTCGTGCACCAAGCCCGCCTCGTTGAGATGGAAGACAAATGCCACCTTGGTCGATCCGGCTTGGATCCAAGCCGCACCCAGCTCACCGTCGATAGTGACCGGTGCCGCTCCCCGAGTGCCGTTGAAGCGAGCAGCCACTGCCGCTGCCCCCTCATACGCGGATTCCGAGCCCATCGCTTGCCCGACCAGGTCGGCACGCATGACGGCGTCAGGAGCGAGCAGCGCCAACAAGGTTGCAAGCTCCCCACCGCGCGCTGCAGTGAGGAATGCGTCGACGACCCGTTGGCTCTCGGCGCGCTCTGCCTGTAATGCGGCACGCTCCGGCACTCCCTGCACCTTGCGCCGCGCCCGGCTGGCCAACTGACGGACAGCAGTACTCGAGCGCCCCATGACCGCACTGACGTCGTCGAAGGGATACCCGAACACATCGTGCAGGACGAATGCAACCCGCTCGGCTGGTGCCAGGGCATCGAGGACGACCTGCATCGCGTCACCCGTCACCTCGGCGAGCAGAGCGTCGCCTTCAGGGTCAATCGGAGCGTTGTCGTCATGCACCATGGACTCGACCACCGACCTGGTACGCCGCTTGCGTAGCTGGTCAAGGCAAAGCCGGGTCACGACGGTTGTAAGCCAGGCGGGGAGGTCATCGATAGCGTCCGTGCGGGAGAGTCGAAGCCAGGCTTCCTGAACGACGTCGTCCGCATCGGCCTTGGACCCAAGTATCCGGACCGCGATCGTGGTCAAACGGGGCCGCTCGGCGTCAAAATCTGTCAGTCCCAACTTGTTCACACCCTATTGACGCACGGCACCTCCAGAATGTGACTTCCGCCCTCAAGACGGGAAATCCCTGGTGGCATGAGCAACGAGGCTCGCACGAGGCGCGGACTATGTCACGCGACTCAAGAACTGCGGCATCAGGCGGTCCGACCACCGTGAAGCCGGGCAAACCATTCGAACCAAAGAACTTCCACCGACATCGGACTGCACTCGACGCGAGTCTCGAGGTTCGTGCTTCGGACACATTCGGCTGTCGGTCCTGTGCCCCGACACTTAAGTGGCCGGGCACAGGGATGTCCGGTCCCATTGGTCACCGAGTCCTACCGTCGGATTCAGGGTCGCCGCTTGCCTTACTGGTCGCTGTGAACAGCTATACAACCCCTTCATGTTCAGGACGGGATTGACGAGTGGCGGGCCTTAAGGCCGGAAGCCTCTGATCAACGGACGTTTCCCTGTCTTGGGTACGGCCAGTCCGTGCGTCATAGTCTGCCAGCGTGAGCGAGGAGTTCAAGGCCGTTACTGAAGGCTACGACCGTATCGGCGACAGGTACTGGAAGTGGTCTCATGCGAGCCCGGTTCGTCTGCACTGGTTGAACTGGTTACTGGCGACACTGCTTCCCGACAAGGTTGTCGTCGACCTCGGTTGCGGGCCTGGCGACCCTGCAACACGCATGCTCGCTCAGCGACACCGGGTTATCGGCGTGGACGGGTCGATGGTCCAGCTTCAGCTCGCCAAACGATCTGCACCATCGGCACGCCTGGTCCGTGCCGACATGTCAAGGTTTGCGCTCCGGTCGAGCAGTGTCGACGCCGTCGTTTCGTTCTACGCCCTTGGTCATATTCCGGCCCAGCGTCACACGCCGCTGTTTGCCACAATCGCCGAGTGGCTGCGGCCCGGAGGGTTTCTTTTGGCGAGTGCACCGTGCGTCGCCGGTGACGGAACCGAGGACGACTGGTTGGGTGTCCCTATGTTTTTTGGTGGCATCGGCGACACAGCTACCCGGCAATCCATTGAGCAAATTGGAATGACCATCGAGAACTGGCAGGTCATCGAAGAGGACGAAGGTGACGGTCACATCGTCCGGTTCTTGTGGCTAGTGGCCAGAAAACCCCAAGTGAAGGGCTGATTCTTCTTCATTTCAGGTCTTACCACCGTGACCAAACGCTGCCAGGTCCCAGCGTGACAACTCATAGTTGCGCCGGTTTGAACCTGGATCGCGATCGAAAAGCTTGAAGAAAGGTCTCCACCAGCAGGTCTTCGACGACAGACTCTTCAACGCGCACAGCCACGAAGCGGGCGACTGTCGCGGAGTAACGGTCGTAGGCGATCGAGAACTTAGCGGGATCGCCCAAGGGACAGATGGAGATGACCGGCGTCGGTTCCCCGATCGGCTCATCGCCCGGTTCGCCCTCGGATTCTGAGCAGATGATTTGATCCACTATTGCTGCATTTGCCCGCAGAGGTAGTGATCTGTTCCATTTTTTGCCCGCCCTGCCGGTGGCGGAGTCATTGGCCAACGCCGAACACTCGTCTCTGTCTCCCGGCGAGGCAAGCGTCGCTTCCAGTTTGGTGGTACTGGTCCACGGTACAGGTGACTAAAGGCGCCGAGCGGACGGTGGACGAGGGCGCCGTTCCATTTTTCAAGAGCATTTTCAAATCTCGGACGGCGCCGGGCGTGGCGCCGGATACTTGTCGACGGGTTACCTGATCCGGACAATCGAGCCAAGTAGCGACAGGTCGAACATGCGGCCGTTTGATGAGGCTATGCGCTGACAGCCTCTATTTTCAGCCTCTTTTTGAGATCCAAAACCTGCGACGCAAAGACCAGTCGATAGCTCCCTCCAGTTTTCGACGACACGGTCCCTTTCTTGACCCTCGCCATCGGGTCATAGTGCCTACGGTTGCTCATCGATCGTTCGCCGCGGCCAGCTCATCTGGATAGGTGATATCGATTTCGGAAATGGATTTCGGAAAGTCGGATCGGTTGTTGGTGAGGAAGCGGTCCGCACCGGCACCGACCGCTGTGGCGAGGTGGACAGCGTCCGCGGCTCGCAGCTTGTAAGAAGCACCTAAGGCCGTTGCCAACTCGGCGGTGGCTTCATCGGTAGGGAGCAGGTCGAGCCGGCCGAGCAAAGCAACGAGCTCGGTGAACTCGTTGTCGGCGTGCTCGCGCAAAGGCTTCATCAACAGCTCAGGCAAGAGCAGCACCGATCCGATCCCGACCCTGGAGTCCTCTAAGGACTCCGCGGTGAACAAGGCACGGACTCGTTGACCGAACTCATGTCCGGGGACGGCCGCGTAAACCAATACGTCAGCGTCGAAGGCATCCATGTCCTTGAGCTAGCGGCCCGATCTCCCAGCTCGCATCTCAGCGATGAGAGCCTCCGCCCGGTCGGGACGGAGTGTGGGAGATGCCGACAGTGTGGAATGTCGACCCCGTGCGAGAGCGTCTCGGACCACCCCGGCAGTGGCCAACGCTGCGTCGGCCCGGCGAGCCCTCAAGGCATCGGGCCGGACGAGGACGGCCACTGGCTTCCCATGGCGGGTAATGGTCACTTCCTCGCCCGCTCCCACGCGGTCAAGGAGCTGCGGCAGCGCCGCTCTCGCTTCACTGACGGTCAGACTGGTCGACATCGGCGAATTGTACCATCGTGTACATATGTGTACACCAGAGGCGAACAGCGGAGCGGCTACCACCCCACTCATCAAAAGGATGTGAGGGAGGCCCTCGTCATATTCGTTCATCGGATCGCGGATGCTCGTCCGTCGGGCCGGCGCCGGTACTGGCAATCCCGATGGCGCTGCCCGCGTGGGCTGCGGTTGGCAGCGGGGTGGGGCTCGTTCTCGACAATCCAGCCCGGTGGCAGTTCCAGAGCACCCGCATTAGGAGGGCTGATCCATTGCTCGTCCAACTGGTCGGGTATGCAGTCTCGGGCGGCACCTTGACGACAGTCACCCCGAGCTGGACTTCGGACGCCCTCAGGCGTACCTGCACCTCGGACATGACCCGACATGTCGGCCTAGATCGGCATCGACGGATACAACTGCAAAAACAGTGGAGCGAAAGGAAGTCCGGCGGGCTGCAATTGTTTCATGCCCGACTACAGCGACCGTCGGCGCACCGCAGACGTATCGATCCCACTGAAGTCAGTGTGACGCACACAGTGGATCCGATACTCCGACAATAAGAAATAGCTTCACTGAGCCATCTCCCAGGCGCGACATAAAGCGTTGACCATCTGCATCTGCTTGGTCGTTCTGCAAAAGACCCGGAGGAGATCGGGGCTAGCCACGATCACTGCAAGACCCCGGGCTCGCGAAGTGGCAACGTTCAACCGATGAAGGTCATAGAGAAATTCGATCCCGCGCGTAGCGTCCTCCGCGGTAGACGAGGCCATTGAATAAATCGATACGGCCGCCTCTCGACCTTGGAACTTGTCGACCGTTCCGACCCTCACGTCGGAGTAACCGGTAGTCGCGAGAGCCCGCTTGATCTCCCGAACCTGGACGTTGAAAGGAGTGATCACGAGCACGTCTTCACTCGTAAAGGCCCTTTCGACTCCATCTTTGTCTTGCCAGGATGACCCGAGGAAGGACCCGACGAGATTTGCGACTACTGCGGCCTCCTCTGGTGAGCCATTGGCATTGCCTTGATGTGAAACAGGCACGAATCGAATGCCGCATTCCGAAGCCTCGTCGCCCAGGACCAGCTGATTCTCGAGATCCGCGACACCCTCGAGCCGGTCGTCATAGAACATCTCTGATGTGTAAGAGCAGAGTGACGGGTGCATCCGCCATGTCCGGTCTAGGAGCACACCTTTGTCCACACCTATGGTCGCTCTGTCACCTAGGACGTGTCCGAGTGGAGACGCCCCCGCACCTGGTGGATGAGCCGCTTGGCTAGGTTGCGCCAACTGTTGTGAACTTCCCCCGTTGAACCGGACACCTCACCGGCCCTAGCTGGAGGAGGATGTTGGGATGGCAAAGCGTGGAACCTCGAGGCGTTACTCGCCCGAGTTCAAAAGAGACGCGGTGGCTCTATTGC
>JBAPRR010000149.1:0-18029 GCA_049281195.1 Acidimicrobiales bacterium | reverse complement strand
GTCGGATCCCATTCGACCGAGATCCCCCGTGGTCACCCAGCCTTGGTGATCGAGGACCGCATCAGTGGCAGGACGATCGATTGTCGATCCGCTGCCCACATAGCCGCGCATGACCGCAGCCGAGCGCATCCTCACGGTCCCGACTTCACCGGAGGTCACGATCGAGCCGTCCGCACCGACGAGCTCCAGCTCAACTCCCGGAACCGGTCTCCCCACCGTGGTGGCAACGACATCGTCGGGATCGCCCGGCCTGGTTCCGGTCCCGAGGGACGTTTCAGTCGACGTGTACCGAACCACGACCGGGCACCCTAAGCGTTCGCGCATCGCTCGAACTAGCTCGGGGGGGACTCTCGCGGCTCCGGTGCCCGCCACGCGGAGACTCTCCGTGTTGGCGTCGTCCAAATCGGGGTGTGCCAGGACCAGGGCCCACTGCGTCGGGACACCCTGACCGACGGTGATCGATTCGGTGTCCAGGATCTTTATTGTCGTCGCCGCGGTCCACGGTGTCGGCGTGATAACCGTGGTTATCAGTTTGGAGATCTCGTCCCAAGCTCGCGTCATGTATCCCACGTGGGCAAAAGGGAGCGGGGAGAGTCTTCGATCCTTCAGGCTCGACAGCACATCGGTCCCCGCCGACACCGCCTGCAGGTTCGTGTGATCGAAGAGAACGCCTTTCGGAATGCCGGTCGAACCACCCGTCCACACCACCGCAACCGGATCGGTCGGCTCGATCCGGGGCAGTCGGGTGGGCCGCGAAGCCGGGGGCCGGCCAGAGGCGGCTTCCGAGACTACGGACGATACGACCGAGCGATCGAGGAGACGCTCATCATTCAGCACGCTTGTTGTTCTCTCCCCGCCGGAGTTCACTGAGCCGCCGGATGTGTGATCGACAACAGTCAGCCGTGCACCGAGCCGACCGAAGATGCTGCTCTTCTCGGTCTGGCCGAGCCGCGGGTTGACCCCACTCGTTACCGCTCCCAATCGGAGAGCCGCGTGGTAGCAGACCGCGTAATCGATCGAAGACGGCAAGAGAAGAGCAACGACGTCTCCTTTTCCAACTCCCTCGTCGGCGAAAACAGATGCCATCGAGTCGGCTGCTGCATCGAGTCCACCGAAGCTGATCGACCGACGTCCCTCTTGTTCGACATACTCGACGTAGGCCCCGACGTCCGCGTCTGCATCAACGGCGCTCCGCAAAACGTCGACGACTGTCTCGGGTTCGCGGTTCACGAGATTCAATGGATCGGAGTCGGTCCGGTGTGGCTCAGCATCGGGGGCTGGGTGTCAGCTGCTCATACGAGAGTGAGCACGCCGCGAGCCAAGCGTCCGTGATGCATGGCCTCGACGATGTCCTTGAAGTCTTCGAGAGGCTTCGTCTCGGTAACGAGCTCGTCCAACATCAGCTTGCCCTGAAGGTAGAGATCGACGTAAAGAGCAACGTCTTGCTGAGGGCGGGATGATCCGTACCGGCAACCCATGAGACCTCTGTCGACGTAGGCAAGGGCATTCACGTCGACCGAAACCTCGCTCCCCCGCGGCGGAATCCCGATCGCCAGAGCGGTACCGCCCCAGTCGAGTGCGTCGATGGCGCTTCTGAGGACGCTCGGATGACCGACACAATCGAACGACCAGGTCACACCTCCGGGTCCGAGCGCTCCGGGTATACGAGTGGGAGCCATGGGCACGAGCCTGCGGATCTCTTTGACGGCGTCCGCAGATGATGCATCGATGAAGTCGGTGGCACCGAACTGCCTTGCCAGGGGCTCCTTCTCCTTGATGGTGTCGACCGCGATGATCTTGCTCGCGTTGGACAGCCTCAAACCCTGGATCACATTCAGCCCGACACCGCCGACGCCGAACACAGCTGAGGTGTCGCCAGGGGCCACCTTGGCCCGATTCAGGACCGAACCCACTCCGGTGAGAACGCCACACCCGATCAGGCAGGCCGAGGTGAAAGGGACCTCGTCGGGGATCTTGACCACCTGTATCTCCGTGACCAGAGTCCGCTCTACGAACACCGAGGTGGCCGCGAAGTTGGACGCAGGTTCACCGTTGAACTCGAAGGGAGTCGACACGTTTCCAAGGCTCCGGATGCACCACGTCGGATGTCCCGTTACGCATGCCCTGCAGTGCCCACAGTTGGCGAGGGTCGTGATCACGACATGATCGCCGGGCGCGACCGTCGTCACTCCCTCGCCAACGCTCTCGACTATCCCCGCGCCTTCATGTCCGAGGACCGAGGGTGGCTTCCAGGGGATCGTTCCGTTGATGACCGACAGGTCGGAGTGACACACCCCGGCTGCCTGGACCGCAACGAGGACCTCTCCTCTGGCGGGGTCCCTCACCTCGAGCTTGTCTGTCACCTCGGCATCGCTGCCGGTAAAAACGATGCCTCGCATCAGCTACTTCCTCCTGTGGCGGTTGGTTAGAACTTCAAGATCTTCCGAGCCGGGCGTGTCGGGTTGTGTCGGGTTGTGTCGGGTCTTCACTCGCTCCCGGCGATGGCACGGAGCTCCGTCTTCAGCACCTTGCCACTCGCGTTGAGCGGCAGCGACTCCACGATCCGGACCTGGCGTGGGACCTTGTAGTTGGCCATCTGGTCGCGTGACCACGTGATGAGCTCTTCTGAAAGGTCTCCGGTGGCCTGTCCGGGGCGCGGAACAACGAATGCGCACCCGACCTCTCCGAGCCTCGTATCGGGAACACCGACGATCGCCACCTGGCTGACGCCCGGGTGGCGAAGCATGATCCCCTCGATCTCGGCGGGATAAGCGTTGAATCCGCCCACCACGTACATGTCTTTCGTCCTGTCGGTGATCCGGAGATTTCGTTCGGCATCCATGACACCGACGTCGCCGGTGTGGAGCCACCCTTCGGAATCGATCGCCGCTTCAGTGGCCTCCGGATCACCGAAGTACCCGGATATCACCGTGTAGCCGCGCACGACGACCTCGCCGGGATTCCCGGGCTCGACGTCGTTTCCTCTGTCGTCCACTACGCGCACTTCAAGATCTGGAATCGCCCTTCCGGAGGTAGAAGCGATTGTCTCCGGAGAGTCGCCCCGCCGACACATCGTTACCGTCCCGGTCGATTCGGTCAGACCGTAAGCGGTGAGAACCGTTTCGAAGCCGAGCTCGGACCTCATCCGTTTGACCAACTCGACAGGAACGACAGCTGCCCCCGTCACGGCCAGGCGGAGCGACGAGGTGTCGTAGCGCGGCTGGTTCTTCTGCTGCTGGTCGGGATGGTCCAGTATCGACTGGTAGAGCGTCGGTGGACCGGGGATAACGGAGATCTTCTCTTGTTCCACCTTTTGGAGGACCTTGTCCACGTCGAACACGTCAACCGGTATGAGCGTCGCGCCTTGCATAAGACATGCCAGTATTCCGGCCTTGTACCCGAACGTGTGGAAGAACGGATTTACGACCAGGTAGCGATCGCCCTCACGGAGTCCCACGATTGAGGCCCAGGTCGCAAAGGTACGGGTGGTCTGAGCGTGAGTGGTCATCGCACCTTTGGGCTTGCCGGTCGTACCTGACGTGAACATCAGGTCGGATAGGCAGTCCGGTGTGACGGCGGACCAGCGGCGTTTCGCCTCGGAGACCCCGACAGTTCTTCCCGCTTTTCCGGACTCGCTTTCGACGACTCCTTCCTCAGCGAGGAGGAACTCACTCCATCCGTAGATGGGGACTTCGTCGACGAACGTCACCTCTGATGCTTCGTCTCTCACATCGTGGAGAAGGATCATCCTCTCGAGCGACGGGAGATCTTCACCTGCGAGCATCGACGGGTAGTCGGTGCCGAGGAAGCTCTCGACCGTGAACAGGACGCGTGCTGCAGAAGCACGGAGGATGTGGGCGGCTTCTCCACCTTTGAATCGCGTGTTGATCGGAACGAGCACAGCACCTGCTCCGGCGAGACCGAGGGCCGCAACAACCCACGAAGCAGAGTTCGGCGCCCATATGCCCACCCTGTCGCCGATCTCGATGCCGATTCCGATGGCGGCTCTGGTCACTTCGAGTGCCTGATTGGCGAGTCCCACAAAGGTGATTCTCGTGTCAGCGTCGATCAGTGCGTCGGCGTCACCGAACCGGGCCGCGGCGTCCGAAACGAGATTCGGAATGGTTCCCCACTTCAGGTCACCCCTGGGATCGTCGTGGCCCTCACCGGTCTTCGGAGCCGCTTGGGTTCCCCCCTGGTCGCCGGTTTCTGACACCTCGTCAGGGTAGTTCCTACACTCGGGATTGGACCAGAAGTCCCAGGCCAGGGGCCACATATGGGCGGTTGCTCCGCTGGAGGCGAAGTTTTTGCTGATGGTGGGAGCGCCGAAGGGCGGGACCTTTCGGCCCCGCCCTTCGGTCACTTTTTCAATGTTGAACTGCGGGACTAACAGCCCCAGAGGTTTCCAAAGCTGAGCGTGTCGCTGGAATTGCTATCTTTCGCATTTCCAGACAGCACAGCGCTGCTTCCCGAGGTTGAACTAACCGTGGTCCCGGGCGTGATATCCACGTCTCCGTCGGTCACTCCCTCTCCGGAGCTGACACTGTTGAATCCACCACTGGCGGTGGTCGTGATGTCAGGGCTGCCTGAGGTCGTGGTCACATCGGCAACCGTGCTTCCACCACTCAAACCGTCGAGTGAAGCAGATCCTCCCTCGGTCGGGTTGCACGCAACCCCGTTCGCCACGTTCCCGCTGTAGGAGTTCTGGACCGGACCGTTGGTCGATCCCTCCGTGCTGAAGTCCGCGGCATTGGCGAAGAGATTGCCCTGCCACACGTTTCCGGTGAAGGTGTTGGAGTACGCAGCGTCGGGGTCGGCAGGACCGACGAGCGACGGGTCGTACGAACCCTCGACCACGAGGCCGGCGCCGTTGCCAGTCGACGAGTTGTCGATGAAGGTGTTCCCCACGCTCGAGAACTGGTCAGGGTTCCCGTTACCCGGCGCACAGCTGTTCCCGTATGCGTATTCGCACTCGGTTCCCGGACCTCCCACGACCATTCCCGCTCCCGCGAAACTGTCGGTGAAGATGTTCCCCTGGTCAGTCCCCGGGCCTCCGATTGTCGCACCGCTGACACCGGTCAAAAGCAGGTTGGCCTGGGCGCTACCGGAAACCTGGTTGTCCTGGACGACCACGCCGTTGGTGGTGCTGTCCAGCTGGATACCTTCTCCATATCCGTCTTCGCCGGCGGAGGCACCATCTGACGTAGCTCCGGAAGCAATGTTGTCGTTGATCGTCCAGGTGCCGACGGTCGGGTTGACGAGGCCGTAGGCCTGGATCTCTCCGGCGTAGATATTCACGTCATTGTCGCTGACATTGCTGTTCTCGACGGTGAAGGTTCCACCGTTCAGGAGAAGGATTCCCGACGCCGCGTTGCCCGAGCCTCCGCCACCGGTCCATGTGTTGTTCGACACGGTGGTTCCACCGTCGATCGTCACGTTTTCGGATCCCCAAGCGAGGATTCCGTTCTGACCGATGCCGTTCTGCGGGCCATCGCCTTGGATCGTGGCACCGGAGATCGTGCACTTGGTGTACGCGTCATCGCAAGCGATGCCGTTTTTGTCGTACGCAGGCGTGTACGGGTCGTAGTTGACCACCGACTTGTCAGGCGACGCAGTACTCGTCGTGCCGGTGATGAACAAGTCCTTCGGACCGTCCGCGCTGGCGCTGACGATGTATCCATTGACGGCCACACTCCCACTGGTCCAACCAGCCGGCTCCGCTTTTACAGGAAGGATGTCCTGGCTGTAGGTACCGGCGGGAAGAGCGGCCTTTGTCAGGGATGTGAAAGCCGTGGTGAGCTCCGATACACCTGTCATCGAGACCGTCGCGTGGTCACTGCTCGAGCTGTTGACGTAGATCCCGGTACCGCCCTGGCATCCGAAGAGGTCACCAGGAAGGTCTATTCCGGTCACGTCGACGTCACTGATCGTTCCGGAGGACTCGTGGTAGTAGACGCCCACGAAGCTCTGTGAGCAGCTGTCGCCGTCGCCGTCGAGGAACGAGGAGGCGGTCGTGCCGTTGACCGAGAAGTTCTCCAGCGTGACTCCGCTGATCCCGGGGGAAACATCGACTACGTAGAACTGTGGTTCAGACGAATCGGTGTCCGTGTCACTGGCAAGGCCGGCGGAAGGAGCATCGATCGTCGTGGTCGATGCGCCCGCGCCGTCGATGACCACGTTCGAGTTACCTGCTCCGACCAGAACCTGCTGAGAGTAGGTGCCGGCCTTTACATGGATCGTGCCTGTTACTCCGGATGCAGCCTGCTCCGCCAAGGCGTGATCGATGGTTGCGCACGGATTCGTTTTAACTGCGCAGTCATTGTTCGTGTCGGTACCCGAAGTGGCGACGTACCACTTGTTGCCCGGTGTTGTCGATGCCGAAGCAACCGCTGCGGTAGCTCCGATCAGGCCGGCCGTCATCGCTGCAACGACAAGAGCCCGACCGGAGGCTTGCCGTAGGAACTTGAGACTCATGAATGCTCCCAACTAGTTGTGGACCGTGCCCGGACCAGTCGAGCGAGTCTTTGGAGTCACTGAACATTCACCCCGTATGCACAGACTCCGCCTGGATCCAGTGTGCACGCTACAGAATTCCGGGTCTTTCAGCACTCCTAATAATTGAGGAATTGCGAATGTTTAAACGATTTTTCCGTACAGATGTCTCAATCGTGAACGGCAAGCGTCCTACACGTGAACGAATGGAGTTCCAATCGCAAACAAAGTGCGAACAAAGGCCATAACAAGTCTCTGTAATCCCTATGGAATTGCTATTGAATGAGTGATCCGACCTATAGATGTGGGAGGACTTCTTCTCCCAGCAGCCCCAGGTGGTCGAGGTCGGACATGTCGAGAACCTGAAGGTAAACGACCTCGGCTCCGGCCTCCCCGAACTGGCGCAAGCGTTCTACTACCTGGTCCGGCGTACCCGCCGTGGCGAACTGCCGAAGCTGGTCGAGAGGCGTTCCTATCCTGTCGGCCCGCCGCTGGATCTCTGGCTCATCTCTGCCACAGCAAACCGTCGAGGCAGCCGAATAGATCAGATCCCCGGGATCGCGCCCGATACGTTCGCATGCCGCACGCACCAAGGCGTACTGCCTTTCGGCATCGCTGGGTGGGAAGAAGGGAAGGTTGAACTCGCTGCCAAAGCGCGCGGCTAGCTCAGGAGTCCGTTTGGCCCCCCCGCCGCCGATGATGATCGGCGGGTGCGGCGATTGCACGGGCTTCGGAAGTGCCGGGCTGTCGGTCAGCTTGTAGTGACGTCCGTCGAACGAGAATTTCTCCCCGGGAGGGGTGTCCCACAGCCCGGTGATGATCTCGAGCTGTTCACCAAGGCGCTCGAACCGCTCCCTCACCGATGGGAACGGAATCCCATAGGACGTGTGCTCATCCTCGAACCATCCCGCGCCCAGACCCAGCTCGACGCGTCCACCGCTCATTGCGTCGACCTCCGCCACCGAGATGGCGAGGATCGACGGAAGACGGAACGTGGCAGAGGTGAGCAGGGTGCCCAGCCTGATGCGGTCGGTCTCCCTGGCGATGCCGGCAAGCGTGACCCACGAGTCGGTCGGTCCCGGCATCCCGTCGCCGCTCATGGTCAGGAAGTGGTCGGATCTGAAGAAGGCATCGAACCCGAGCTTTTCGGCGGACTGAGCGACCGCGAGCTGCTGCTCATAGGTCGACCCCTGTTGTGGTTCTACGAAAATTCGCGCTCGCATGAACAAATCCTCCTAATCGGTGGTCGGAGTGAGGAGCGGAGCCCGAGATCAGGGGTGCTGGCTCGACACGGAAACGATCTCCCCGCTCATATACGTGGAGTAATCGCTGGCAAGGAACACGATCACGTTCGCCACTTCCCATGTCTCGGCAGAGCGGTTGAACAGCTCGCGGCTCCTGAGGAGTTCGAGCTCCTCTCCTGAAATGACCCTGTTCAAGAACGGGTGCATCGCCAGGCTCGGCGACACTGCGTTCACTCGGACATTGTGAGGTGCTGACTCTGCAGCCGCGCAACGTGTAAGTGCCATCACACCGGCCTTCGCTGCCGCATAGTGGGCTTGGCCGGCCTGGGCCCTCCACCCGAGAACCGAAGCGTTGTTCACCACTACTCCTGCGCCTCGTTCATACATGTGTCCGAGCACGGCCCGGGTGCAACGAAAGGTTCCGGTGAGGGTGACGTTCAGAACCGCGGACCACTGCTCGTCCGACATGTCGACGATGTTCGTTGTCCCGCCCAGACCAGCGTTGTTTACCGCGACGTCTATCCGACCGTGCTCTTCGAGAACTGAGCTGTAAAGGTTCTGAACGTCTTGTTCGACGGTCACGTCGCAGCGGACAGCAAGCGGGCGTTGTGAGCCGATCTCAGCAAGTCGATCCGCAGCTTCCGAAAGCCGGCGCTCGTGGGTATCGGAGATCACTACCGTGGCTCCCTCTTCGGCGCAACGTTCGGCTGTGGAGAAGCCGATCCCGGTCCCAGCGGCCGCTGTGACCACGACGACCTTCTCTTTCAGCAGGCCGTGTCCGGACGGTGGACTCGGTAATGGCGCATTCCAAAGTGGCGGGGTTTCGGTCAACTTGTTCCCTTCGGTTCCGGGGGGAGTCCGAGGACCCGTTCGGCGATGATGTTGCGTTGTATCTGATTCGAACCGCCATAGATCGTGTCAGCCCTGCTGAACAGGAACAGGCTTTGGAGCTCGGACAATTCGTACGGCATGGCATCCGCAACGGTCGACTCCATCCCTAACACGTCCATGGCGAGCTCCCCGAGGCCACGGTGCCAGGTCCCCCAGAAGAGCTTCGCGATTGACGCCTCGGGAGTGGACAGCGGACCTTCGAGGCCCCGAAGGGAGCGAAGAATGTTCATACGAAGGATCGACAGGGTCTCCCATGATCGAGCCAGGCGTTGCCGCACCACGGGATCGGTGTTGGTTCCCCTCCGCTTGGTAACCTCGATCACCTGGTCGAGCTCGCGGCTGAACCGGAGCTGGTGGCCAAGGAGAGCGACGCCTCGCTCGAAAGCGAGCGTCGCCAGTGCGACACGCCAACCCTCCCCGACCTCACCGACCACGAGATCTGCTGAAGTTCGCGCTTCGTCGAAGAAGACCTCGTTGAACTCGGACGTTCCGGTCAGTTGAGTGATCGGTCGCAGCTCGACGCCCGACTGTTTCATCGGGACGAGTAGGTAGGAGAGGCCTTTGTGGCGGACTGAGTCGCGATCGGTTCTACACAGGACGAAGCACCACTCGGCCCATTGGGCGAGCGAGGTCCAGATCTTCTGGCCGTTGATGACCCATTCGTCGCCGTCGAGCACCGCTGTGGTGCGTACATTTGCAAGGTCGGACCCGGCGTCAGGTTCGGAGTAGCCCTGGCACCAGAGCTCGCGACCGCGGGCGATCGGCTGGAGGAATCGCCTCTTCTGCTCTTCTGTGCCGTAGGCGATCAGAGTGGGGCCGAGGAGGCCCTCCCCCACCACTCCCACCCGGGCAGGGCACGAGGCTCGGACGTACTCCTCTGCCCAGATGACCTGCTGGGCGATGGTGGCGCCGCGTCCACCCCATTCGACGGGCCAACCAAGGCAGGTCCAGCCCTCGTCGCCGAGCACTTGCTCCCAGGCCAGCCTGATCTCGAACCCCTGGTGCTCGCGGCCGGGCCCTCCGATGTCTCCGGCCCTCGCGAAGTCCCCGACCAGGTGCTCCCCGATCCAGGTGCGCACCTCTTCTCTGAAGGCGGCGTCCTCTTTGCTGTCGCGAAGGTCCATCGGGGGAATGGCAGGAGCTCCCGGCTCGGGAGGTGGCCTGCGCTGGGCGGACGATATCAAAGGGGTCACAGAGCGCTCATTTTGAGCGGCCGGCAGTCTCCGTCAGTCGAGATCGGCTCGGGCAGGGCACCGTGCAGACCCACTGCACGGTCCGTGGCAAAAAACAATAATTTGGTAGGTATGAGTCAAGAGACCGAGAAGGTTGAAAAGCCAGACTTCGAATGGCGTGCCGAGCTGACGCCCGAGCAGTACCACGTGCTGCGGGAGAAGGGAACGGAGCCGGCCTTCACCGGAGCGCTCCTCGACGAGCACGATCCGGGACTGTTCCGTTGCGCTGCCTGCGGGGCCGAACTGTTCCGTTCGGACGACAAGTTCGATTCCGGGTCCGGATGGCCGAGCTTCACTAAAGCCGCCTCCGACGGCGTGATCGTGGAGCACGCCGACAACAGTCACGGGATGATCCGCATAGAGATCACCTGTGCACGTTGTGGTGGCCACCTCGGTCACGTCTTCCCTGACGGTCCGAACCCGACCGGCCTGCGCTACTGCATCAACTCTGTCTCGCTCGAGTTCGACCCCGAGAAGAGCGAATCCGAGGCGTAGGAGACAGGGCGTCTTACCTACTCGCCGGCTACCTATAGGTAGCCGGCGACAGTCGGCGCCATTGGGGCTTGTCTTCCCTACCCCGGTGCACTCACCAGGTAGATCGCGGTTCCGGTGCCGCTACGGCCCTCCTCCTCGCGTCGCAACGAGACGGCCAGGAAGTCAATGATGCTCTCCTTTGCTTGCTCGGAGACTTCCCGCCGTGTGTCTCATCCATCCATCTTCCTGCGCGCGGCCTTGAGCCTCTCCCTGATTGCCGTTTTTCCTATGACGTCCCCCACTAGCGGCTGTTCGTCCCCGGTCGCGGCGTCATCTGCTCGTTTGCGTACCCCTTATTACGGATCCACGGCGCGGCCATAGCCATGACTCGCACCTCATCGAATCGTTAGAGCAACCAACGGCCGTCTCCCTCCGACAAACGTCGAGGAACCGCCGACAATTACATGACATTTCGCACCCCACTTGAACTGCGTGCCTCCCATCAGTAGCAGTACACCTGTTCGAACTGAGCGCCACACTTTTCTCCACGTGCGTATGCGACCTCGGACAGTCGCCAGATCTTGCAGCGCCTATGGCGGCAGGACAGAGGCGGGTGCTCTGGCGACGCGCATAGTTGAGCGTACTGAGGAAGGACACAAAGAACGAAGTCGCATGCAAAGTCGTTCTTTCGCAGCAAACTAAATTCAGTACTTGGAGCCAGACAGTGGACTCGCTTCACCCCACTCACGTTCAGCAAGACGCTCTTCAAGCTGATCAAAGATCGCGGCCGCCCACGATGCTTCTTCGATCTGTCCAGCCTGAGCAAGCAAACGCTCAATGTTCGAAAGACGAGTGCACGCATCGAACACTTCGCACTTCGTCAAGAGAATTGCGGGAACGAAGCCGACTCGCTCACCAGAGAGAAGGCTGCTTGCTCCCGCCGATCGTGTGCACTCACGGTCGTTGAACTTGATCTGGTTCGGTGGGACTTCATTCGTGAAACGTGTGTCTTCCAACAACTCGATCCTCCTACAATGGGCGTTTCCTCGTTGGTAACTGGGCAAAACCCGCGTACCCAGGAAAAGGGACCGGCTGTCCGGGACCTGACGTCGGGGGGGGGATAACGACCTGTCCCGGACAGCGACCGGTCAGACGTCGGCTCCAACGGCCTCCGCGTCATCCGCCGGGTCGGAGCTCCCCGAGGACTCAGCTTGGCTTGGGATCCGACGCTCGGTGCGGGTGATCTCAGCGGTCGCAAACCGCAACGAGGCACCCACGTCTTCCGCGATCAACTCCACCCTGCTTCGCCGTTCGCCCTCTTCGGTCTCCCAGGTCCGCTGCTCGAGGCGGCCGCTCACGACCACCCGTGAGCCTTTCACCAAGCTGAGGGCGACGTTCTCGGCGAGATCACGCCAACACACGACGTCGAAAAAGGAGGTCGCCTCTTCCCACTCGTCACTTCCCCGTGGCTGCCAACGTCTGTTCACCGCGATTCCGAAAGATGCCGTGGGCTGGCCCTCGCGGGTGTATCGAATCTCTGGATCTCGTGTCAGATTGCCCGCCATCGTTGTATTCAACATTCTGCGCTCCTTCTCATGGACCGCCCGATGCGGTCGGTGAGCGCATATTGCCCATGACAACTTCGCGGTTTACCTTGCACAGACCTCGCTGAGCGAGAATTTCACGACTTTCCTCCAAAAGATCGAAAGGACATGTGCGTCATTGGTGACGAGCCCCGAGGTTCCGGCGCGATAACGAGCGATACAACTCATACGTCTCAGGGTGCACCGAGTCGTATGGTTCGACTTCTCCGCCAACCAGTTGCAGCAGCTCGCTCATAGCTGCTTCAACGCCTGCCGGATTTCCTGCGAGATCGGCTGCTCGCATCAAGATTCGATAAAGCCGCTCGTCGTAAGGGCTCACCAACAACCCTTGCCGCGCCGCCCATTCCGCCCCTTGAGCCTCCCCTTCTTTGAGACAGTGCTCAGCACGGCGCGCGGCTACGTCTACCACCTGAGATTCGATGTTTGCCTGAACATGGCTAAACACGGCCCAATCGGTCGAACGTAGCCCGTCGAACGGCCGACCCCTGATCAAGGTCAGAGCCCGTCGCCAGGCTTCCGGGTTCTTCAACCGGGAGAGGTGGCAGAACCGATCCCAGTCTGTAGACACGCCAGGTCCGAGAGCGAGTTTTCCGTGGGATCTGGGCAGATGATCTTCCCCCGTTGCGGTGCTTCCGAGAGTTCGGCGCGCAGCGGACGCGGTGGAGTGGAGGCTGGCCGGAGCCATGGACCGGTTCGGCCAGAGATGGGTCGCCCACTGATCGCTGGTTGCACCGCCCGGATGCATCGCCAGATACACGATCAGCTCCAGTGACCATGCTCTGGTGAAGGCCCTGGCAGCTCCCAACACTTCTACAGGTCCAAGAACCAGAATCTCGATTGCCGGAGGAGGAGGTTCGTCATCATCAAAAGCAGAGAACCCTGATAACGCTGATCCACCGACCGATACGTACCCTTCCGGTGGAAGCGGATCTACTCCCTCGAGCTTTCTCGCGACGTCCACCAGCTTTGCAATTTGTGAGGCGGCAACCTCCGTAACGACCTGTGGCCATACGATCGCGTCCCCACCTAGACCGGCAAAACGCAATGCGACCGGACCCTCGGCGATGTCCACAGACCACCGCGTGCCAGTAGACAAGCCCGCACAGATCGTCACCAAACCGAGCGATCCGTCTCCTGACAACTCCAAGAGGTCGTCGATCGCCCTCGAGTTCTCAGCGGTGACCTGTGAAGAGCAGAAGAGAACTGTCAGGTCCCACCCGTCACCGCTGACCGCGAGCCGGGCTTCAGACGTCCGATCCACTCCTACGATGTCCAGCATGACGGACCGTTCGGTTGTGAGATGCCGCAACTCCGGAAGGACTTCGACAATGTCGTCGGCCACCCGTACGCGGTCTAGAACATCGAGGGACGGATCGCCGCTGCTGCGCAACAGAGAGATCTTTTCCATCCCAACCAGCACGATGTTGACCTGCTCGGACCAGGTCGACGTCGCGAGTTCAATCGCCATCGCCCTCAGAACGTCGTCGGCGCTATCACCGGTCACCCCGACGCTTCCCGCCTGCTCAACATCAACGAGTATCAATCCACGTGCCTCACGACCAATCGTGACTACGGCTGGATACATCACATCCAAGCCGGAGACCCATGGATCCGTCCTGGCATCCTCCAGGTCGTCACTGCGTCGGGGCAACAGCCACGATCTGCCCTCATTGGGCGCCGAAAACGGATGGATCGGCGGCGGGAACTCAGACTCCGGATCGAGGAGGAGCTCGATCGCCTGCTCAAGTATTCGTATGGCGACCACCTTCGGAGCACGAATCTGCTCGCGTCGGCATGCTGCTGCAAGGATTCGAAGAGTGGCATCGACCCAGGCGGCACCCTCATCGTCGGCCGATGCACGTAGGAGCATCTCGGCACTCTCCAGATCCCCGTCCGGAAGAGCAATCCTCCGACCATCCGGACGATGGCGCTGCTGGCGCCTCCTCAATCTGTTTACAACCATCACGACTCCAGCACCGAGCAGCCCGTAGCCGAAAGGTGCGGTCGGGAATGCAGACCTGACGTCACCTGTAGAGGCCGTTCTCTTTGCTTCGCCACGTGACGTGGGATCCTTCCCTGGACTTGATTCCCTGCTCGACTGCGTCTTCCGGTCCTGCCCCCTCTGATCCGACGACTCATATGTCCCTGGTCGCCCTACCGAGCTAGTGGTTTCTCGAGCCTCTGGGTCGGGAACAGCCGACGCGTCACTGGTAGGACCATTGACACTCGGTCGAGGTGGCCCAGCGCCTTTCCGAGAAGGAAACTCCGAATGAATAAGGTCCGACGTCGTGTCGGTTACCTGACTTTTCGTCGGCTGTACGGGAATCATCTGGCGAATGGGATCGCTTCTCGCATCCCAACCACCTGCTCCTACGGCCGGGAGACGAAGAACCCATCCAGGCAGGATCCAACCCGCCTCTTCCATCGTTCTTCCGTCCCGTTGCGAACTTCCTATGTTCAGGGCGGCGATTTGTCTCCACAAAAGAGGTGAGCCCAACTGCGCCTCTGCGATCGACCACAGGGTGTCCCCGGGTTTGACCTCATAAAGCCGCTCTCCTGGAGATCCGAATGCCTCAGTCTCTATCGATGGAGCACCGGTGAGCATCGGGGCAGTAGCTGGACTTGCGTGATCAAACCCTGCTTCGTTATCAACCTTCACCGTGCTCGAGTAGTCCGCAAGCGTGATGCTCTGCACCACCCGCGCTCCTGACTGAACGCCCGCGTTGATCCGCATGGGAGCCATCGGCTTTATTGACGGGAGGATGGCTAGCGACCCGACCAGTAGAGCTGCCAGCGCCTGCGCATGTCGACTGGCAGGAAGCCTGGCAACCGGTCGACCCCGCACCCGGCTGATTACTTCCACGACCAAGCACGCTGCAAGCCAAGCCCAGGTAATCCAGGCAAGCATCAGCACGACATGCAACACGGTCGCGTTCGTAACGGGATTCGAAACTGAATGAGCTGCACGCGCTGGATGACGAATCAATCTCGCCACGGTGGTAAAGGGTTCCCAACCCTGCTCGAGCACCAGCAGAACAGGAATTCCGATCGTAAACCCCAAGAGCCCAGCAAATGACGCTGCGCTTCGAGCCGCGTGCACACCGGAACTCCTTATACGACCAGTTCGCTCCATGCCTAGTGCTGCCTTGTGTCGCCTTTAACGTCCACCGCACTCGCCGTGGCAGACACCGTGATTTCGGAGACTCCGAACGCGCTGAGGATCGTGGTCGGGACTTTTTCGGTGATGCGGACAATCACCACACCGTCTTGCACCGATACAGTTCCAGGCGTCCCGGATATGACGGTGAAATGTTCGCCGGCCTGAATCGCAGCCGGGGTGTCAAGCTCAAGATGGCCGGATCGCAATCCCTGTGCAGATACCTGACCCGCCCCCGCCCGAGCCGCCTGCTCGGCCTCGTCCGCCAGTAGACGCTGAGTTGCGATAGCTCTCCCGTAATCGACGGCAACTCCCACTACGAGGAGGAGCACGACGGCGGCAACGGCGACGAACGCCGACACGACACCTCGTTCATCGCCTTTTGTGAGCGTTGATCTGAATCTCACGACACCACTCGATACGGATCGATCGGAGCAACCTGTGTTGCTGATACGACCGAGGATCCCGGAAGCCCGGGTGCGCCGAGATCCGACAGATCGAGAGTGCATGACACGGTCACGGTCACAGTGCCACCCGGCCTGAAGTCCTCGGTGTTGGTTTCTACGATGAGGCTCCTGCAGTTGCCAAGGGAACCGAGAAAGGCTGGTTTCGCGGCTTCTGAAGCAGCCGACTGGGCTTGATCGGGCGACGAACTGACGGAGGCCGCTTCGACAGCTGCACGGGCGGCAGCGATCACCTGGATGCGCGTGGTCTCGAATCTGCCGAACGCGACCGCGAGCACCACGAAAACCATCAAGAGTGGGATGAGAACGACGATCTCTACCGCAGCGCTGCCAGAGTTGTCACGCTGCCCGATTAACCTCCTCACTCTGATCCCCTGAATTCCTGGATCGGCTCTGTCCGGTGTGCCGACACGTTGAGATGCAGGAATGGAATGATCGAGACAGTGAATCCGTTGACGTTGCTCTGTACATATCCCGCCGATGCCGAGACCTGCACAGAAGTGCCTCCTTCAAGCAACCCAGCGTTGGATCTCAGATAGGTCTGTCCTGCAGTTCTGCCCGCTTGCGCTGAACCGCCGTAGCTGGCCGCCGCGTTGCTGACTATCGACGTCCCTTGTTGCACCATCTCCTCGGCATCGGCCCACAGAGCCATCTGAACCGCGATCAGAATGACGAACATGATCACAGGGATCAGCAGTACGACCTCGACAACGGTGGTGCCCGCTTGACCGTTCGAGGCCGGATCCCGACCTAATTGCCGTCCAGGTTGATCGAATGGGCCTTCGCCGTCACTTTCGCAACGATGATCGCCCCGACCGCAATCGCCAGTGCCGCGAATACCGCAGTCAGTACGACGGTCTCTACCACGCTCCCTGATTCGTCGGCACGCTGACGGGCAATACGCCAATTTCCGCGAGCCACTTCCCAAAGCATCTGTATCTGAAACAGCATGCCCTCTGATCTCCTCTCTATTGTTTTTCCAGGTTCTGCGATCCACTTGAGCTTGATCCAGATGTTTCATTTGTCGGCTGATCTCACAATCCCGCACTTATGCGCGATACGGCCGGGTAACCGATGAAGATGAGGAAGCCGACGAGCAGCAGAACTCCAGGAATGAACAGACGCTCTGTCACTGAGTTCGCTTCCGTCTCCGCGTCGGCGAGCTCGTGACGTCTGATTGTTGCCGCCTTCGACGCCAAAGTAGATCTGATTCGAGCTCCTTCCGTCCCCGCCAGACTGACTGCGGCAGCGAGCTCGACCAGCTCGAGGACACCAACTTCTCTGCCAACAGCGGCTAAGGCATCCCATGGGGTCCGTCCGGAATCGCGTGCTACTTCCAATTCCCGGACGATCCTCTTAGAGATGGGAGAGTCAAAGAGCTGTGCCGATGAGAACAGGGCACCTTCGATGCCAAAGCCTCCTGCAAGTGCCAGCACTACCAGATCGAGAAAACATCCGACCGCCCGACGGGCAAGCCGGCGGCCTCGGATCGCACGTCTACGGAGCCCTGACACCGGTACAGCGATCCCGAGTAGGGCGCCGACCAGAGCAATCGAGATGGGAAGCGCCAGCGGAGCGCCGAAACCGGCCACCGTCACAACGGCCCATGCGATGAAAGGCCCGAACATCCCTATCAAACCGGCAATTGCACACTTTGTAACCAAAGACTCGAAACTCTCATCGGCACTCGCAAGGTTCCGGCTCAACGTTGAGCGGACGGCCGGAACGAGGGTGAGCAACGACTCGGTCTTTATGCAGGTCCACGCCATCAATGTCCGAGACAGCTTCCTGTGGTTCTGACCGTTGTCTTCGGTCCGAAGGTTCACGCCGTCGATACGGCTGCTTGCGAGCTCGCCATCAAGAATTGAGAAAGCCTCTGTGACCGATGGCTTCCGGTCCCTCAACGCAGCAATCAGAATGACGACACCCAATCCCGACCCCAAGCCCAGAAGAACAGGACCGCTCATGCTCGAATGCCTTGGCGATCGTTCCCGAGGAGGCGAGGGCGCACCGGCTCTCCGACCAGACGAATCATCATGACGATGCCTGCCAGGTCGAAGACGCCAGCGACCAGGAGTACCTGTTGACCTTCGACAGTTCCAAACGGTTCCAGGTACGAGCGGGCAATCACACACAACAGCCCGATGAAGCAGGCCGAGAAAATAACGATGGTCCGCACTCCACCACGGGCTGACGTTCGGCTGGCGTCAATGCGCAGCTGCATGGCCACCTCTTCATGCATGGAGTCAGCGAGCGCGCCCAGCAGCTCGACGAGATTCCGTGCTCTGGATTCCGAGGCCAGAATTAATGCGGCTACGACGACGTCGGAGTTCGGATCACTCAGGTCGTCGGCAAAGTGTCGCAACGCCGAGGCAAGATCCACGCCATTCAATATCCTCGCGGCGAGAGCTTGCACCTCGGTGCGGATGAGATCGGGAGCCAGGGAAGCGGTGGCCACGATCCCCTGGGAC
>JBAPRR010000148.1:0-8674 GCA_049281195.1 Acidimicrobiales bacterium | reverse complement strand
CGCCGGACGCTCGAGATACTGCCCGTCAGTGGCGCTTCCGTCATATTGATGGGAGGAGGACAAAACCAGGGTCTGGCCGCCGCCTTCGGGGCATCTGCGTTGACTTGCTTAGACCTGGAATTCACCCTGGGCGAAGGTCCAGGTGCTGACGTATGCGCAACGGGTGAGACGGTTCTGGTAGACGACCTGCAATCCGATGATGGTCGCTGGCCTCAGTTCAGCGCTGCTGCCGTGGGCCTGGGAGTCCGTTCGATTCTCGCTCTACCTTTGAAGATTGCTTCGACGCGTCTGGGTGCGCTTTCCCTGTACGGCAGAGAGATCGGGACCGTACCTGCCGACCTGCTACCTGACGCATTACTCGTTGCAGACCTCATTACTCACCTGGTGCTTTTGCGCCAGTCCGAGGTCGCGTCTGAGTCAGTTGCCTGGGCACTCGAGGCGTCCGACTATCGGGCTGTGGTTCACCAGGCCACGGGAATGATTGCCGCACAGCTCGATTGTCGTGTCGACGAGGCGCTGGTGCGCCTGCGTGCAAGTGCGTTCGCGGCCGAAGTGCCAATCGAGGAAACCGCCGAAGCCGTCGTACGAGGCGACTTGAGGTTTGACGACCCGTGACCCCGCGGTCCGTCTTGGCGAGCGCTCGACACCCTGTCGGTCTCCGGCGCGACAATGGCATTTGTCCGATCCGGGTTGACGCAGTGGATTCCGAGGATCTTCTGACTGAAGCGGTATTGGAGGAGTAGCGATGGAAGATAGAGAAGAGTGGATGGCCAGCACATTCGTCGAACTGGCAGACACGCTCGTGGCGGATTTCGACGTCATTGACTTTTTGTCGGTGCTGGTTGAGCGCTGCGCCGAGTTCCTCGATTCGACTGAGGTGGGCTTGGCCCTGAAGGGAGCGGGAGGAGATCTGCGAGTGATCGCGTCCTCTACCGAACGGATGCGGCTGCTCGAACTGATCGAGATACAAAACGACGAAGGCCCGTGCCGGGATTGTGCCCTTACCGGGGAGCAGGTCCTCAATCAACGCCTCGACCATGTCGTAGGGCGGTGGCCCGAATTCGCCCCCAAAGCTCGTGAGACGGGCTTTCAGATGGTCCATGCCCTGCCACTTCGGCTGCGAGCCGACGTTATCGGAGCGATGAATATTTTCAACGTTGAACTGCGAGAACTGACCGCGATGGAGGCGAAGGTCATCCAGGCGCTCGCCGATGTTGCCACCATTGGAATTCTTCAGCAACGAGCTCTCGCACACGAAACCAGTCTCGCTGGCCATCTCCAAGAGGCTCTCAACTCACGAGTCGTCATCGAGCAAGCCAAGGGGATCGTGGCTGAAAGGCTCCATGTCGAGATGGACGAAGCTTTCGCCTTGCTACGCGGTTACTCTCGTAGCTCGCGCCGAAGGCTCAGCGAAGTGGCAAGTGAGATCATAGCTGGATTGCTGAGTACAGCTTCCCTGGTGTCGGGACAACCGGACCAGGGTCGAGCCACCGAGGCAAAGCCTTCGAGTCAGGCCGGGACCAACTGACCTACATGTTCCCAGGCACCATTTCGAGATTCCCCGTTGACTGAGCCGGCTGGCGTTGTTTTCTTCTTTCATGCCCCTTGGCTGATTACCGCATACGCGGTGTGGTCGCCCGGGTCCACCTTTTCCCGAGCGACGAGACTGAAGCGACGTCCGGTAATCACGTCTGGGCGGATCAACAGCTCGATGTGACCGGGTGTCGGTACTAAAGGTTGTGGCCCCGCCGGCGTCGTGCCAGGGTTATTCGCATCGAATGCGCAAGCCAGTCCCCGAATCAGAACGCTCCAGGCCTCGCCAACATCGGGGTCGACACGATCGACTTCGAAGGAGACCAGGGATTCCGGCGCGACCTCGGACAAAAGCCCCGGACCAATTCGGATGAGAACCGAGTGGTCGTGAATGGTGAAGTTCACCGGCATGACCAGGGGGCTCTGAGGGCCATTTAGCGCCAACCTACCGATATGACCTTCTTTGGCCGCAAGCGCTACCAACCGCAGGCACTCGGGCGCCGCGACGATCTCAGATCCGCGCTGGTCAATCCACATGACTCGACTCGATTACCGGGACGAATCCTTTTGTGGCAAAAGGATCAAACGGATTATTTGAACCGGAACCGACGGGAGAAGTTTTGTCCGTGACAACCTGGGGCCGTCCGGTTGCCGGAGCACGATCCTTCATTCGGGCGAGGTGAGCTTTACGTGATGACCGGTACTTGCTGTCCGGCTCGATCGGGAAGCGAAGTATTACGGTTTCACCTTCGCGGGTCGTTGTGAGACTGAAGCCCGACTCCTTGAACACCTCGAGCATCATCGTGTTTTCGCTCAACGTGTAGGCAAGGAACCTTTTGATACCGCGTGCTCGCGCCGCGTCGGCCAGGCGTTCGAGGAGCAAGCTCCCGATACCGTGACCTTGGTACTGGTCGGCGATCACGAAGGCAATTTCGGCCTCGTTCGTGTGTGGTGTTCGTTCGTAACGGGCTACTGCGACCAACATGTCACCGTGTTCGACGACCAAAGCCAACCGGTCGACGTTGTCCACACAAGTGAACCGTTCGACCTCGAGTTCCGAGAGCGTGGGGTGTGCGAAGAAATACCGCTTGTAGATCGAAGACGCCGAGAGGCCTTCGTGAAATCTGATCAGGCCGGACGCGTCATCGGGCCGGATTGCCCGCACATGCAGTTTCGTCCCGTCCCCCGAGGTGATGTCTGATGTCAGCTCGGTCGGATACAGGGCCGTCGCATCGTTGGTGGTTTCACCGGTCACGTGTGAGCACAACCTTCAGGACCTCGGTTTCAGACAGGTCACGTGAAGCGGACTCGTCAGCGAACACCGACATCAGTTGTTCAGGTGAGGATCCGTTGACGCCGGATATCGACTGGGCTTCTATCAGGGTTTCAGTGATGACACCCATGTCCTGCCTCCCTCTGTTGCCCGGACGTGGCCGGGAGCGAAAGAGGCGGGGTCTTGGACCCTTAAGCATCTTGAGCGTATCACGAAGCGGGAATTATGGACGTTCGTGCTCCCCAACTTTGGGAGCTCGGGCAGCCGATGAACAGGCTGAAGCTGTCTGAAGCTGTCGCAGACACACAAACTGAACAACTCTCAAGTCACCTCGGTAGGTGGTAGTGCTCCGTTACGGGTGTGCGACGTCGGAAAATCGGCTTTGTGCCATGGCCACGGCTCGCGGTGCGACAGTTGACTGCTGTTCTGGCTTTTGAGGCTCCGGCACCTGGACGATGGCAGCAAGCTCGGAACCGTCGATCGTTTCGCGCTCAAGCAACAGGTCGACTACCCGTTCCAATATTTCGTGGTGTTCCCGAAGCAATTGCGTAGCGCGGACCTCTGCTTCTCTGAGCAGTCTGGCCACTTCGGTGTCAATGGCACGCTGGGTTTCTTCGGCATAGGGCCGACCGGCGAAGGGATTGTCTCGACTCGCTCCTTCCGGTCCGTAACCGATCGGCCCGATCTCGTTCGAGAATCCCCATTCACGGACCATTCGGGTCGCGAGCTCTGTGGCGCCTGCGAGATCGTTGGATGCTCCTGTGGAAGGTTCGCCCAACACGAGGATCTCGGCGGCACGGCCACCAAGACGGACAGCGAGAGAGTCGCTGAGGTAGCTCTCTGAGTACAGGTGGCGCTCGAATTCGGGCAATTGTTCGGTTACGCCGAGAGCCGCGCCGCGTGGAAGGATCGTCACCTTCGCCACCGGGTCAGCATGATCCGACAGAATCGCGACGAGGGCGTGACCAGCCTCGTGAACTGCCACGGAACGCTTCTCTTCAGGCAGCAAAGCGTTGGAGGCGTCGCGCCGGCCGATGAGGAGACGCTCTCTCGCAGCGTCGAAATCGGATGCCCTGATGATGTGTCGATCTCCTCTTACCGCGTTTATCGCCGCTTCGTTCACCAGGTTCGCCAGGTCGGCTCCAGAAAAGCCGGGGGTGCCACGCGACACGACGTCGAGGTCCACATCAGGGCCGAACTGCTTGCCGTGCCCGTGGATGGCGAGAATGGCCGTTCGTTCCTTCTGGTTGGGTAAAGGAATCTCCACCATGCGGTCGAAACGGCCTGGCCGCAAGAGTGCGGTATCGAGGATCTCGGCTCTGTTCGTCGCTCCCATCACCACCACGTTGGCTCCGGGTTCGAAGCCGTCCATCTCCGACAGGAGTTGGTTGAGCGTCTGCTCGCGTTCGTCGTTAGAGCCGAACCCGCCCGGTCCCCGCCGCCCACCTATAGCGTCGATCTCGTCGATGAAGATGATCGACGGAGCGCGCTTGCGCGCGTCGGAGAATAGGTCGCGAACCCTCGACGCTCCCACTCCTACGAACATTTCTACGAAGCTCGACCCGCTGAGAGCGAAGAACGGGACTCCCGCTTCACCGGCGACCGCCCTTGCCAGGAGGGTCTTGCCGGTCCCGGGAGGTCCGACCATGAGGACACCCTTCGGACCCACTGCCCCTGCTCGAACGTAACGAGCGGGATGCTTCAAGAAGTCCACGATTTCGACGACTTCAGCTTTGGAACCCTCGTACCCGGCGATGTCGGCGAAGCGGGTCGCCGGTCTGTCCTCGTCGTAGACCTTGACCCTCGATCTTCCGAAGCCCATGATCCCGCCGAGTCCGCCACCCATCTGTTTGCGGCTTCGGCGTGCGAACCAGATGACTATTCCGATGATGAAGATGATCGGAAGCAGGTCGAGGAAGATGACCAGGACCGACGTCGTGCTCGGGTTGGTGCCTGTCACCTGAACCTTGTGCTCGAGTAGAAGCGGAGACAGAGAGGTGCTGTCCAACGCGACGGGGATCTCCGATGTGTACGCAGCCCCACTACGCAACTTCCCTGATACTGCACCCGTCGAGGTGATCGCGGCCGTCGCGACCTTATTTGTCGTTACTTCGTTGACGAAATTGGTATAAGTGAAGTTCTGCGTCGGGGTGGTGTCGGTATCCAGATGTATGAACAGAATCGCCAACAGCAGGACTCCGGCGATGACAAACCACAATCGCCATCGTTGAGGCGAAGGCGTTACGGCCGGGGTCCGATTGTTTGTCGCGTCAGTCCGCGCAGAAGTCGTGTGATGCTCCGCCGTCAAGTCAGGGCCCCGCACGGCCGTATTTCTCTGAGGCTGCGACGCGGCATTGCGGGGCGCCCAGAACTGGCGCATATCGACTCCGGGTCCCGGGCCTCTTCGAACCTCGGGGAGCCTTTAGTGGGCAACATTTGTGCCGACCACACTGTTCGCCGCCGACCGCTCTGGCGCGCTGTGTGACGCAGGCTCGTGGGAAATATCCGAGATCAGTTGTTCGGGTGAGGATCCGTAGAATACGGAACTCGAATGCACTTCTATAGGGGTTTCAGTAGCGAGACCCATTCCTTGCCTCCGTCTGTTGCCCAGCAGTAGCCGGGAGCGAAAGAGGCTGGGTCTCGGACCCTTCAGCACCTTCGAGCGTAGCACGGTGCCCAAAAACTCGATCCTTGCGGTCTTCGAGGTGGCCATTGGAGAGATCCCAATCCGCACTTGCCCCATGGACTAAAGAGCTTTCGACAAATGGACCTGGCGAAGGTCCGATTTCGCGTTCCTTTTGGTTTGCGACGAATGCTTTTTATATTTACTGGTTTGCAGTGCTATACTTGGGTGCCGAAGATCCCGGACCCTGCATTCTTCGTTTCTGGCTGATGGTCAGAAAAACGATATGGAGGAAATGTGGGACGAACAGGGATGGTCTTCAGCATCATCGCAATCGCAGCAGGTGCTGTTATGTACTGGGCGGTGACCACTCAAGGTCACGGGTTCAGGCTCTCGACGGTTGGCGTGATCCTCATGGTCGTCGGCGGCGTCGGACTGGTGGCTTCGGGGATTGTGTTTGGCGTGTCCCGCCGTCCTGCATCAAGCCGGGGTCACACCTACGAGCGCGAAGCGATAGATGCCCAAGGCCGCTCGACTTCCGTGCATGAAGAGCTGCACCAGTAGCTCGCACGCTTCAGACGAGGACGCAATGGAGTCGATCAGACAGCGAGGCCTGTCTCGATTTACAGAACCTGAACCTCGACGATCTCGCGAATACCCGTCACGGCAAAATAGCAATTGCATTGCGGACAGACCATGATCGACGTGTAAGAACGCCCCTGCTTGTCTACCCCTTGCTTTCCATCCACCCGGGGTCCCCGTGTGATCAAAGGACCGTGGGCGTATGGGCATCTTTCGTCTGCCACACCGGCATCCTACAAGGATGTACGAAGGCTTGAGCCTGATCCTTGGAACAACCAGCTGTCCCCCCGGACGGCCCGTTGTCGTAGCGGTGCCTTCCACGCCGGGACATCGTGACTTGTGGTTCGGCCCACTACTTTGCGGTTCATCAGTGAACGCAGATCGACCAACTCGAAGCGAGCCTCCGTTGATTGAAGAATCTGACGCTCGGAATCCAGGCACATGGTAAATTTGGAATGCTCAGCTTGAGCGATGCGCTCCCGTATTCGGGAGAAGATCGGGGGTTCCAATGGGAACCCAACACACTTTTGAAACGCCACCGGCACCGGAAGCCTCGGGCATTGAAGCGGCGGACGTAGAACCCCTCTCGCCGGTTTTGACGAGCGAAACCCCCCGCGTAACCTCTACCAGAGCGAGCAGGGCCTGGGTCAGGGTGATCCCGGCACTGGTTCTCCTGGCGGTCATTTTGATTTTCGTATTCCAGAACTTGGGGAGTACCAAGGTCAGCTTCGTCACCGCCTCAGGTCGCGTACCGCTGGCTCTCGCTTTGCTAGCTGCCGCGGCGTTAGGCGGCTTGTCCGTGCTCGCGATCGGCTCGGTCAGGATCCTCCAGCTACGCAAGATCATCGGTCGGTCTCATCGGACAGAACAGTGAACCAACCCGATACATCTGAAAACTGGTCTCAGGGCCGCTGGATCTCGATTCTCGACCGGATCGAACACAGGCAACCGGAGGTCGGACTGAGATTTTGGGGACCGCCGTTGTGGCTCGAGGTCACAATGAGCGGACCTGATTCCGCTCTCTGGTTCGCCAACTCGAGCGCCACTCAAGAGTGGAATTGGCAGAGCGACACCCCATGCAGTGAGGCTGCCACCCTGGCCGATGAGGGCGCCGATGACGACCAACTGCTGGCTGTCGTAAGCCGCTATGCCGTCGAGAACCTCATCCTCAATTCTGTTCACGAGATCGGTGAATGGTTTCGGTTTGATGGAGAACGGGTCTTCCCGGCGCACCCCACGGGTCATGCATCGATCGCAGAGGCCGACGACCAAGGCAATGGTTCCATCCAACTGCAGGTGACCTTCCCGCGGGACGCGGACGTGTCGGACGAGCCCTTGGATCCACTGACTGTCGACGAGCGGATGGCACAGCGCCTATTGGAGATCGCCGCAGGCCAGCGCTTCACCTATTTTCCCGATTTCAACATCTCTTTCGAAGCATGCGGGCCCGTGGTTCGAACAGGACAGGTTCGAGGGTCCCGAACTGTGTGGCGTTCGAGTTGGTCGAGATCAACCGTAGAAGCAGGCAGTGCCGATATGGATGCACTGGTTGTGCTGGTTGCTCAGGACGTTCACCGCAGTCTCGTCTTCTTTGAAGCGGACCGCATCTGTCGCGCCTTCCACGTCGATGGCCGCCGCCCGTGGCGTCTTTCTGTGCCGAAACCACCGCTAGGACCCGAGCCGGCCGATCTGGAAGCAGCGGGCACCGAGTGGCTGGCACTCTCTATCGTCTACCTCGACAACACTTTGAAACTTCGGGCGAACTTCAACGATTTGACCCGTCAGGTCAACGCGTAAGGACTCTCGCGGTGAGCTCGGCCAAGGCGCAGGTGAAGTGAGATTGCAGCACTGGCCAGGGCGGCGTATGCGCACCACAGCGAGGCGAAGCCGTCAGCGGTCAGCTTCGCCAGAACTACCACGACAACCAGATTGGCCAGACCGAAGACGACGATGTGCTTGTAGCCCGAAACCAGCAGTGACCCACAGGTCGCTACGACGTAGAGGCCAATGACGAGCAATCCGTGTTTGAGGCTGATGCTGTAGGCGAGATGGTACGAGCCCAACTTGACCGTTACCGGACCGCGCAACATCGTTATCAAGAGGACGAGCGCGACGGCCGATCCCAATGCGACGAACGGGGCAATGATCCACTTCCGGCGTTTGGTCGGTTCGACCTTGAAGATGGCGACTGGCACGAACACCGGAACGACCACCAGGGCGACGAGAAGATAGATCCACATCGCTATCCGTCCAGCTAAGTGAGGAACATGATTCTGGAGGCTCAACCAGACCAGGGACTCATCGATCTGGTGCAAACCGAGTATGAGAGGCAACGCGGCAAGGAGCAGTTGATTGTTTCGACCACGGAGGTGCCGGCAAGCGTCAATCCCTATCGCGGTTACGAGGAGACCACCGCCGAGATCACCTTCTGGGGAGAAGCACACGAGTATCAGGAACTCCAGCTGTAGAATTTGGGTCCCTGTTTAGCAGAGCCGGCCTGGCTTCTTCTGCTCTCATCGCGCGTCATCGCTGCCTGTGTGAACTTCCCCCGTTGAACCGGACACCTCACCGGCCCTAGCTGGAGGAGGATGTTGGGATGGCAAAGCGTGGAACCTCGAGGCGTTACTCGCCCGAGTTCAAAAGAGACGCGGTGGCTCTATTGC